>NZ_JAGKSE010000013.1:0-79589 GCF_017939685.1 Acidovorax sp. JG5 | reverse complement strand
AGTGCGTCTACCAATTCCGCCACCTGGGCATTTCAGGAAAGTCTAAGATTGTATATCAAAAAAATTACCCCCGACGCACCCGCTGCGCATCTGTCGGACGAAATTGAAGGCAGCGTACAGGGGCACCGCGACGGCCATGGATTCGTCATTCGCGATGACGGCGAAGGCGACATCTACATCCCCCCCAATGAAATGCGCGCAGTCCTGCACAAGGACCGTGTGCGTGTGCGCATCGTGCGCCAGGATCGCCGAGGCCGCCCCGAGGGGCGCGTGGTGGAAATCATCGAACGCCCGCCGCAGCCCCTGATCGGCCGACTGCTGCAGGAAAGCGGCGTCTGGCTGGTGGCGCCTGAAGACAAGCGCTACGGGCAGGACGTGCTGATCCCCAAGGGCGCCACCGGCGCGGCCAAGCCAGGGCAGGTGGTGGTGGTCGAGCTGACCGAGCCCCCGGCGCTGTTTGGCCAGCCCGTGGGGCGCATCACCGAGGTGCTGGGCGAGGTGGACGACCCGGGCATGGAAATCGAAATTGCGGTGCGCAAATATGGCGTGCCGCATGAGTTTTCTGCCGAATGCCTGGCGCAGGCCAAGGAGCTGCCCGACAAGGTGCGCGCGCAGGACAAGCGCCAGCGCGTGGACCTGACCGATGTGCCCCTGGTCACCATCGACGGCGAAGACGCGCGCGACTTTGACGACGCCGTCTATTGCGAGCCCGCCAAGGTCGGCCGCTCCAAGGGCTGGCGCCTGCTGGTGGCCATTGCCGACGTGAGCCACTATGTGGAGACCGGCAGCGCCATCGACATCGACGCCTACGACCGCGCCACCAGTGTGTATTTCCCGCGCCGCGTGATCCCCATGCTGCCCGAGAAGCTGAGCAACGGCCTGTGCTCGCTCAACCCCGAGGTGGAGCGCCTGTGCATGGTCTGCGACATGCTGGTCACCGCCAAGGGCGAGGTGCAGGCCTACCAGTTCTACCCGGCCGTGATGTACAGCCACGCGCGCTTCACCTACACCGAGGTGGCGGCCATCCTGGCCAACACCCGTGGCCCCGAGGCCAGCAAACGCAAGGACCGGGTCAAGGACCTGATCAACCTGCACGACGTGTACCGTGCGCTGCTGGTGGCGCGCCGTGAGCGCGGCGCGGTGGATTTTGAAACCACCGAGACGCAAATCATCTGCGACGAGAACGGCCGCATTGAAAAGATCGTGCCGCGCACCCGCAACGATGCCCACAAGCTGATTGAGGAAGCCATGCTGGCGGCCAACGTGTGCAGCGCCGACTTCATCGCGCAGGGTGGCCAGCCAGGCCTGTTCCGTGTGCACGAAGGCCCTACGCCCGAGAAGCAGGAAATTCTGCGCGGTTACCTCAAGGCCATGGCGGTGGGCATGACGATTGGCGACAACCCCCATCCGTCGGAGTTCCAGGCGATTGCCGAGGCCACCAAAGACCGGCCCGACGCGCAGCAGATCCACACCATGCTGCTGCGCTCCATGCAGCAGGCCATCTACACGCCCGTCAACAGCGGTCACTTCGGCCTGGCATTCGATGCCTACACGCACTTCACCAGCCCGATCCGGCGCTACCCCGACCTGCTGGTGCACCGTGTCATCAAGGCCATTCTGGGCAAGAGCAAATACAAGCTGCCCGCGCTGCCCACCCCGGGCGAGGCCCATGCCAAGCTGGCCAAGCGCCTGGCGGCCCGCGTGGCGGCGCCGGGCACCAAGCCGCGCAAGGATGTGCCGCCCCCCAGCCGCGATACGCAGGCCTGGGAGGCCGCCGGCCTGCACTGCAGCGCCAACGAGCGCCGCGCCGACGAGGCCAGCCGCGATGTCGAGGCCTGGCTCAAGTGCAAATACATGCGCGAGCATCTGGGCGAGGAATACAGCGGCGTGGTCAGCGCGGCCACCAGCTTCGGCATTTTCGTGACGCTGGATGCGATGTACGTCGAAGGCCTGGTGCACATCACCGAGCTGGGCGGCGAATACTTCAAGTTCGACGAAGCGCGCCAGGAGCTGCGCGGTGAACGCACGGGTATCCGTTATTCGATTGGCACGCGGGTGCGCGTGCAGGTCAGCCGCGTGGACCTGGATGGACGCAAGATCGATTTCCGCCTGATCCGCGAGGGTGAGGAACTGCTGGGCCGCGCACTCAAGGACAAGGGCGTGGCGCCGCAATCGGATGGCGCGCGCAAGGCGGGTGGCCGTTCGGCGGGCCGCCAGCGCGCACCGGCACCTGAGTTGTCTGCCACCGAGCGCGCCTCGATGACGCGGGAGCAGGCCGCGCGCTCTCCGGCCAAGGCAAAGTCATCGGCCAAGAAGGCCGCCGCCAACGGCAACGCCGGCAAAAGCAAGGGCCGCAAGCCGCGCCGCAGTTGAGCCCAAGGCAGCCCACCGCGCGGCAGCGGTGTCCGGTTTGCTCTTTTTATGATAGCTGCTAGCGCTTTATGGATAAGCGCTAGCGGGCTTTTTTATGCATAACTTTCGGTGATGTGCCGCGCCAGGGCGCTGGCTGTCAGCGTGCGCCCCGCAGGCCAGTGGTCAGCGGCAAGGCCGTGGATGTACACGGCTTCTAATGCTGCGCGCCGGGCTTCGACGCCCGCTGCCAGGCGCGCACCCACCATGCCCGCCAGCACGTCGCCGGTGCCCGCCGTGGCGAGCCGTGCGTTGCCGGTGGGGTTGATGGTTGGAGGGTGCCCCGGTGCTGCGGTCACGGTGCCCGATCCCTTGAGCACAGCCACGCACTGGAACTGCTCTGTCAGTTGCTGCGCTGCATGGAGCCGGTGGGCCTGCACCTCGGCGGCGGACAGGCACAGCAGCCGAGCCGCTTCGAGCGGGTGCGGTGTCAGCACCGTGGGCAGCCCCCGCGCGGCGCGTGACGCGACACCGGCGCGCAGCGCGGCATCGGCGGCCACGGCGTTGAGCGCATCGGCGTCCAGCACCAGCCGGGCGGCTTTTTCCAGCACGGCGGGCAGCACCGCGCGCACGGCTTCGCCACCGCCACAGCCGCACACCACCGTGAGCTGTTCCAGCGCCAGCGCGTCAAAGCGGCGAAACATCAACTCGGGCTGCGTCCCATCCAGCGCCATCTGGCCATCGTCAAGCAAGGCCACCAGCACCCGGCCCGCGCCGGCGTGCAATGCGGCAGATGCCGCCAGCAGCGCAGCGCCCGTCATGCCCAGGCCGCGCGCCGCCAGGCCTTCGCCACCTACAACCGCCACGTCGCCATAGCTGCCCTTGTGGCTGGCGTGGTTGCGCGGTGCGGGCAGGGCGGGGCCGGCCAGCCATGCACTGGGGGGCTCTGGTTGCTGAGATACGCCCAGATCATCCAGCCAGACGCTGCCGGCCGCGTCGCGCCCAGCCGCCGTGAACAGGCCGGGCTTGAGCGTGAGCAGGCTGAGCGTGTGGCGTGGTTTGTGCGTATTGCGGGATGCGGGCGGTGCCGGCAATGCGAAACCTGCAGCGAACTGGCCCGTGTCCGCATCCAGGCCCGAGGGCAGATCGACGGCCAGCACGGGCGCCGGGTTGTGCTGCAAGGCCGCCAGCAGGGCCAGCATCCGGCTGTCGGGCGCCCGCGTGGTTGTGGAGGTGACGCCAATCCCCAACAGGGCATCGATGCACAGGTCGGCGGCGGTCATGCCGGGGGGCGCTGCGTCGGCCCAGGTCACGCCTGCGACCTGTGCGCGCTGCCATGATTGGCGGGCGTCAGCGGGCGCGTGCTCGGGGGTGCCGAGCCAGGTCACCACCACCCGCCGTCCATTGCGCTGCAGGTGCATGGCCGCCTCCAGCCCATCGCCGCCGTTGTTGCCGGGGCCGCAGGCAATCCACACGGTGCGGGCATGGGGAGCCAGCGCCCGTGCCAGCCGAGCCACCGCCAGGCCGGCGCGCTGCATGAGGGTGTGCGGCGCCAGGGCTGCCGCGGCCTGTTGCTCCAGGCGCCGGGTGGCTGCCGTGTTGAACAGGGGGTGCGGCTGCTGGGGTGTGATGAGGTGCATGGCAGTTTTTTCCATGGGGGCGTCAATCAGAAAGCATTGTCTATTGTGGGCTGTCAACGGTGCGGCGAGCCATTGCTGCGTCAGGCCCTGAATCCGGGCGCAAAAGCCTCCCGCAGCCATTCCACGAAAACCGCCACCGCGCGCGGCACATGGGCCGAGTAGGGGCGGATTGCATGGATGGTCTCGCTGAAGGTGCCCACGGGCCGCCAATCCGGCAGCACTTCCACCAGTTTCCCGGCCTGCAGCGCCGCCTGCGCGCTGAAGTCGGGCACCAGCGCAATGCCCAGGCCCGCCAGTGCCGCATCGCGCAGGGCCTCGCTGTTGTTGGCGGCCAGCGGGCCGGTGACGGGCACGGTCATGCGTGGGGAGTTGCCCGGCACCACGGGCTCGAAGGTCCACGCCGGGGCTTCCTGGGTGCGGGGGTAGTGCAGGCAGTCGTGCAGGCGCAGGTCGTCGGGCGTTTGGGGCATGCCGGTGCGGCGCAGGTAGGCGCGGTTGGCTACCAGCACGGACCGCGTGGTGCACAGCAGCCAGGCCACATGGGTGTCGGGTGCCACGGCCGTGTGGCGGATGGCCAGGTCCAGGCCTTCGAGGGTGAGCGAGCGCAGCTTGTCCGACAGGTCCAGCTCCAGCCGCACCTCCGGGTAGGCGCGCAAGAACGCGGGCAGCCGGGGCACCAGTTGCTGGCGTGCCAGCGCCACGGGGGCGGTCACGCGCAGGCGGCCGTGGGGCACACCGGCGCGGTCGCGCACGCCGGCAAAGCTCTCGGCGATGCGCTCGAAGGCGCCGCGCGTGTCGTCCACCAGTTGCCGCCCCGCCTCGGTCAGGCCCACGCTGCGCGTGGTGCGCCGCACCAGCGGCACGCCTGCCGCGCGCTCCAGCTCGGCAATGTGCTGGCTCATGGCCGCCTTGCTCACGCCCAGGCGCGCCGCCGCGCCGGTGTAGCTGCCCTGTTCGCCCAGCACCACCAGCCAGTGCAGGTGGGACCAGAGGGCTTCTGGGTGGATGGGGTTCGTCGATTTCATGCCGCTATTGTTCACCATGATGAACAATCAATTCACGGCGGCGGTCTTGGCGGGACGCGGCGCGGCTTCTAGACTGCGGGGCACTTTCCACTGATTTTTAAGAGGTTTGCATGACCACCGCCACCCAGTCGACCCCCATTGGCCACTACATCCAGGGCCAGCGCGCCGCAGGCACCAGCACCCGCAGCCAGGACGTGACCAATCCCGCCACGGGCGCAGTGACGGGCCGCGTGGCGTTGGCCAACCGCGCCGATGTGGATGCGGCCGTGGCGGCTGCGCAGGCGGCTTTCCCCACCTGGGCCGACACGCCACCCATCCGCCGCGCCCGCGTGCTGTTCAGGTTTCTGGAGCTGGTCAACCAGCACAAGGACGCGCTGGCCCACGCCATCACGGCCGAGCATGGCAAGGTGTTCACCGACGCGCAGGGCGAAGTGGCGCGCGGCATCGACATCATCGAGTTTGCCTGCGGCATTCCGCAGTTGCTCAAGGGCGATTTCACCGACCAGGTCAGCACGGGCATCGACAACTGGACGCTGCGCCAGCCCCTCGGTGTGGTGGCGGGCATCACGCCGTTCAACTTCCCGGTCATGGTGCCCATGTGGATGTTTCCGGTGGCCATTGCTGCCGGCAACACCTTCGTGCTCAAGCCCAGCCCGACCGATCCCACGGCCTCGCTGCTGATGGCCGACCTGTTCCAGCAGGCAGGGCTGCCCGATGGCGTGTTCAACGTGGTGCAGGGTGACAAGGAGGCTGTGGACGCGCTCATCGAGCACCCTGACGTGAAGGCCATCAGCTTTGTGGGTTCGACCCCCATCGCCAACTATATTTACGAAACCGGTGCCCGCCACGGCAAGCGCGTGCAGGCCCTGGGCGGCGCCAAGAACCACATGGTCGTCATGCCCGACGCCGACATCGACCAGGCCGTGGACGCGCTGATTGGCGCAGGCTACGGCTCGGCCGGCGAGCGCTGCATGGCCATCAGCGTGGCCGTGCTGGTGGGCGATGCGGCCGACCAACTGGTGCCCAAGCTCATCGAGCGCACCCGGGCCCTCAAGGTGCTCAACGGCACCAACCTGGCGGCCGAGATGGGGCCCATCGTGACCCGCGCGGCCCACGAGCGCATCTCGGGCTACATCGATCTGGGCGTGAATGAGGGCGCGCAGCTGCTGGTGGATGGCCGTGGCTTTGACGGCAAGCAGGCCGGCGAAGGCTGCGAAGGCGGTTTCTGGCTGGGCGGCACGCTGTTTGACCATGTCACGCCCGCCATGCGCATCTACAAGGAAGAGATTTTCGGCCCCGTGCTGGCAGTGGTGCGCGCCAAGGATTTCGGTGAAGCGGTGAAACTGGTCAATGACCATGAGTTCGGCAACGGCGTGGCCTGCTTCACGCGCGACGGCAACGTGGCCCGCGAGTTTGGCCGCCGCATCCAGGCCGGCATGGTCGGTATCAACGTGCCGATTCCCGTGCCCATGGCCTGGCACGGCTTTGGCGGCTGGAAGCGCAGCCTGTTTGGCGACATGCACGCCTACGGTGAAGAAGGCGTGCGTTTTTACACCAAGCAAAAAAGCATCATGCAGCGCTGGCCGGAGAGCACGCCCAAGGGCGCCGAGTTTGTGATGCCGACGGCGAAGTGAGGCGAGTCGGCTTGTTCGAACAAAAGGGGCTGCCAGCCCCTTTTTTTGCGGGGGTTCAGAAGCGCTGAATCCCCAGCCCGTCCAGACTGACATCGGGGCTGCGCTGGCCGATCAGGTCGGCCACGGCGCGGGCGCAGCCGCTGGCCAGCGCCCACCCGCCCGCGCCATGCCCGGTGTTGAGCCACAGCCCGGGCACACCGCTGGCGCCCACCACGGGCGCGCCATCGGGCAGCGTGGGGCGTGCGCCGCGCCACACCTGCAGCCCGGAGGACAGCAGGGCGCCGCCCGGAAACCATTCGTTCATGCGGAGGTAGAGCTGCTGCAGCGTGGGGGCGTGGTGCGCGGCACCTTGCCCGCCCAGTTCGGCACCGCCGGCAATGCGCACGCGCTGGCCCAGGCGGGTGATGGTGATCTGGTGCTGGCTGTCCACCACGCTGGCCACGGGTGCATGCAGCGCCTCGCGCAGCGGTGCGCTGATGCAATAGCCATGCACGGCCGCCAACGGCAGGCGCAAGCCCAGCGGGCGCAGCAGGGCGGCCGATGCCATGCCGGCGCACAGCACGATGGCGTCAAAGGGCCGCGTGCCGCTTTCGCCATGCACCTGCACGCCCATGGGCCGGGATGCCAGCCGGGTCACGCGGGTGCCAAAAGCAAACTCCACGCCGCCGGCTTGCGTGCCCTGGCGCAGCAGTTGTGCGAACAGCCGGCAGTTGCCCGCCATGGCGTCGGGCAGGTGCAGCGCCCCTGCCAGCGGGGTTTCGGGGCACAGGCCGGGCTCGATCTGGCGTGCGGCGTCGGCATCGACCTCGCGCAGCGCAACACCGGCGTCGCGCAACAACTGCAGGGCGGGTTGCCACCGGGCCTGTTCTTGCGGGGTGCGCAGCAAAATGAGCCGGCCCTGGTTGCTTTCAAAGTCCAGCGCGTGCTCGGTTGCGATCTGCAGCAGGCGCTGCTGGCTGTAGCGGGCCAGGCCCTCCAGCGCCGCCAGCTGCGCGGCTTGCGCGCCGCGCCGTGCTGCGCGCCGCCAGCGCCACAGCCATGCCAGGTCGGCCCCCTTGACGCCTTGGGCCAGCCGCAGCGTGGCGCGCCGGCCCATGAGCTTCAGCGGCGTGCCCAGGCCGGGCGTGGACCAGGGTGTGAGCAGGTGCGGCGCCAGCAGGCCGGCGTTGGCAAAGCTGGCTTCTTCGGCGACGGCGTTGCGCTGTTCCAGCACGGTGACCTCGTGGCCGTCGCGGGCCAGCTCGTATGCGGTGGACACGCCGACAATGCCGGCGCCCACGATGGCGATCTTCATGAGTTAGAGTGTTTTTGGCTTCTAGCGCTTGATGGTAAAGCGCTGGTAGCTATTATTTTTGTAGTATTTGCTCGATCTGCAGGCCCACGTTGAGCACCGCTTCGTCGTGCAGGGCAGCGTGCCAGACCATCAGCCCGACCGGGAGTTCCCCGGCCACATGGCAGGGCAGCGACAGGGTGCAGCCATCGAGCATGTTCACCACGCTGGTGTTGCGCAGCAGCAGGGCGTTGACGCGAAAGAACTCGGCGTCGCGTTCGGCGCCGGGCGCCACATCGGCGATGGGGGGCGCCACCAGGGGCACCGTGGGCGAGAGCAGGGCGTCGTAGGGGGCCAGAGCGGCTTCCATGCGGGCTATCCAGTGCTGGCGCGCGTGCAGCAGATCAATGTAGTCAGCGGCCACCATGGTGGCGCCGCGCTCGATCCGGCTGCGCACCCGCGGGTCGTATTGCGGGGCGCGCCTGGCCAGCAGGGGGCGGTGCCAGGCGTGGCTTTCTGCGGCCGACAGGCTGCCGCTGGCCTGCATCGGCCCCAGTTCTGCCGTCAGTGGTAGTGCAATCTCTTCAATGTGCGCGCCCGCGCGGCGCAAAGTGTCCAGCGTGCGGGCGAACGCCCGGGCCACGGTGGCATCAAGGCCGTCGAGAAAGGTGGTGGAGGGCACGGCCAGGCGCCAAAAGCGCAGCGGCGCGGGGCTGCGCGTGACGCGCCGTGCGGCCAGCACCTCGTGCACCACGATGGCGTCGCGCACGCTGCGCGTCAGGGCGCAGGCCGTGTCCAGCGTGGTGGAAAGCGGAAGGGCGCCCGTCGTCGGGACGAGGCGGGCCGTGCTTTTGAAACCCACAATGCCATTGAGCGCGGCCGGGATGCGGATGGAGCCGCCCGTGTCCGAGCCCAGCCCCACAAAGGCGGCACCGGTGGCCACGGAAACGCCCGCACCCGACGACGAGCCGCCGGGAATTCGCGGCGCGCCCGGCAGCGCACCAAAGCGCCCATCCCAGGCTGCGGGCGTGCCGAAATGCGGGTTCACGCCCACGCCCGAAAAAGCAAACTCCACCATGTTCGTGCGGCCGATGACCGTGCCACCAGCCGTCCGCAGGCGGGCGACGGCGGGGCAGTCCTGCAGTGCTGGCGCTGCGTCGGCCAGCGCCGTGGAGCCGGCGGCGGTGGGCTGGCCCGCGATGTCAAAAAGGTCCTTGACCGACACCGAAAGCCCCGCCAGCGGTAGCCGGCTGGGATCGTTTTGCGCCACCGTGGTGCGCGCCGCCTCGGGCATAAGGCGCACAAAGGCGTGATCGCAGGCGGCAGACTGCGCCACTGCCAGGCATTGCTCCAGTTCGGCGGGGGCGGTGCTGGTGCCGTCCTCCAGGCGCTGGCGGGTGGTGGTCAGGTCAAAAAGCATGGCTGTGCTAGAATCTTTGGGTTTTGCTGAGAGTAGCAGCGTGTGCGATGCCGCAAGGTGGCGTGGGCGCGGCGAAGGCGGCAAGACCAATCGCAAACCAGCCCTGTCAAGGTGTTGCGTCTTCGTGCAAAGCACGGCGGCGCAAGTATTGGGGCTGGATTTTAGACCCAACCTTTGGAGTATTTTTATGTCCGTTACCATGCGCGAAATGCTGGAAGCCGGTGTCCACTTCGGTCACCAAACCCGCTTCTGGAACCCCAAGATGGCCCCCTACATCTTCGGCCATCGCAACAAGATTCACATCATCAACCTGGAAAAGTCGCTGCCACTGTTCCAGGAAGCCCAGAAGTTCGCCAAGCAACTGGCTGCCAACCGCGGCACCATCCTGATGGTCGGCACGAAGCGCCAGGCCCGCGAAATCCTGTCCACCGAAGCGCTGCGCGCTGGCGTGCCTTTCGTCGACCAGCGCTGGCTGGGCGGCATGCTGACCAACTTCAAGACCGTCAAGACCTCGATCAAGCGCCTGAAGGACATGAAGGCCCAGCTCGAAACCGGCCTTGATAGCCTGAGCAAGAAAGAGCAGCTGACGTTCAGCCGCGAAATCGCCAAGCTCGAAAAGGACATCGGCGGCATCCAGGACATGGCTGCCCTGCCCGACGCCATCTTCATCATCGACGTGGGTTTCCACAAGATCGCCGTGGCCGAAGCCAAGAAGCTGGGCATTCCGCTGATCGGTGTGGTCGATACCAACCACTCGCCTGAAGGCATCGACTACGTGATCCCTGGCAACGACGACTCGGCCAAGGCCGTGACGCTGTACGCCCGTGGCATCGCCGATGCGATCATCGAAGGCCGTGCAAACGCCGTGAACGAAGTGGTCAAGGCGGTGGCTCCTGAAGGCAGCGACGAATTCGTGGAAGTGCAAGAGTCCGCTGCCTGAAGTCCCGGCTGCGCGATGTATCGCGGATAAAAGCGGGGCCCCTGGTGAGCCCCCTTTTTTTTAGCCCGAATCTGAACTGACTGAACTGAATATTGAAGGAACAATGATGGCTGCAATTACCGCAAGCATGGTCGCTGAACTGCGCGGCAAGACCGACGCTCCCATGATGGAATGCAAGAAGGCGCTGACCGAAGCTGATGGCGACATGGCCAAGGCCGAAGAGCTGCTGCGCGTCAAGCTTGGCACCAAGGCCGGCAAGGCTGCATCGCGCATCACCGCTGAAGGCGTGGTGGCGAGCTACATCGACGGCACCACGGGCGCCCTGGTGGAAGTCAACAGCGAAACCGACTTCGTGAGCAAGAACGACAGCTTCATGGCCCTGGCCAAGGCTGCCGCTGAGCTGGTTGCCAAGCACAACCCCGCCGACGTGGCTGCTCTGGGCGCGTTGCCTTACGAGCAAGATAGCTTTGGCCCCACGCTGGAAGACGTGCGCAAGGGTCTGATCGGCAAGATCGGCGAGAACATGTCGTTCCGCCGCTTCAAGTACTTTGGCGGCAGCAGCAAGCTGGCTTCCTACCTGCACGGCTCGCGCATCGGTGTGGTCGTCGAGTTCGAAGGCGACGAAGCCGCCGCCAAGGACGTGGCCATGCACATCGCTGCCATGAAGCCCGTGGCCCTGACCAGCGCTGAAGTGCCTGCCGAACTGATCGAAAAAGAGCGCTCGGTGGCGGCTGCCAAGGCGGCTGAAGACGCTGCCAAGGCCACGGCCGAAGGCAAGCCTGTGCAGTCCGATGAAATCGTTGCCAAGCGCATCGAAGGCGGCGTGCAGAAGTTCCTCAAGGAAGTCTCGCTGTTCAACCAGGCTTTCGTGAAGAACGACAAGCAGACCGTCGAGCAGATGCTCAAGGCCGCCGGCACCACAGTCAAGGGCTTCACCCTGTACGTGGTCGGCGAAGGCATTGAGAAAAAGGTGGACGACTTTGCTGCCGAAGTGGCTGCCCAGGTGGCTGCTGCCAAGGCTGCTGCCTGATCGTTTCCGCAATCCCCCCCCCCAAGTCCCGACACCATCACCGGAGAAATTTTCCATGACCCACGCTGCACCAGCCCACAAGCGCATTTTGCTCAAGCTGTCTGGTGAGGCGTTGATGGGGGATGACGCCTTTGGTATCAACCGCGCCACCATCGTGCGCATGGTCGAGGAGATCGCCGAAGTGACCCGCCTGGGCGTCCAGGTGGCGGTGGTGATCGGTGGGGGCAATATTTTCCGTGGCGTGGCGGGCGGCTCGGTCGGCATGGACCGGGCGACTGCCGACTACATGGGCATGCTGGCCACCGTGATGAACGCGCTGGCTTTGGCGGATGCCATGGACAAGCAGGGCCTGGTGGCCCGTGTGATGTCTGCCATTGCCATCGAGCAGGTCGTCGAGCCCTATGTGCGCCCCAAGGCGCTGCAGTATCTGGAAGAGGGTAAGGTCGTCGTTTTTGCGGCCGGAACGGGCAACCCGTTCTTCACCACCGACACCGCAGCAGCCCTGCGCGGGGCCGAGATTGGTGCCGAGGTGGTTCTCAAAGCCACCAAGGTGGACGGCGTTTATACTGCCGACCCCCATAAGGACCCCACGGCTACGCGCTACACCCAACTCAGTTTTGACGAAGCGATGTCACGCAACCTGGGCATCATGGACGCGACGGCCTTTGCCCTGTGCCGCGACCAGAAGTTGCCTGTGCGTGTGTTTTCCATCATCAAGCACGGAGCCCTGAAGCGGGTGGTCATGGGCGAAGACGAAGGCACGCTGGTGTATGCCTGACCACCAGGCCCCGCCTGCCGCCTGCCTGCCCTGAGGAGAAACAATGACGATTGCTGATATCAAGAAAAACGCCGAAACCAAGATGGACCAGTCCATCGCTGCGTTCAAGAACAACCTGCAGAAAATTCGCACCGGTCGTGCGAACCCGGCCCTGCTGGACACCGTGCAGGTCGAGTATTACGGCTCCTTTGTGCCGCTGAGCCAGGTGGCCAACGTGGCATTGATCGATTCGCGCACCATCAGCGTCCAGCCCTGGGAAAAGGGCATGGGCGCCAAGATCGAAAAAGCCATCCGCGAAAGCGACCTGGGCCTGAACCCTGCATCGATGGGCGACCTGATCCGCGTGCCCATGCCGCCCATGAGCGAAGAGCGCCGCAAGGAGATGACCAAGCTGGCGCGCAACGAAGGCGAAAGCGCCAAGATTGCCGTGCGCAACCTGCGCCGCGACGCCAACGAATCCGTCAAGAAGCTGGTCAAGGACAAGCTGGCGTCCGAAGACGACCAAAAGCGCGCCGAAGCTGAAGTGCAGAAGTTCACCGACAGGCACATCGCCGAGATCGATTCCCTGGTGGCGGGCAAAGAACAGGAAATCATGGCGGTCTGAGTCCCCCATCCACGGGTCTGATCGTTCTGCATGTCTGTACCACCGGTGGTGCCACACCACATTGCCATCGTCATGGATGGCAACGGCCGCTGGGCCACGCGCCGCTTTCTGCCGCGTCTGGCGGGCCACAAGCAAGGGGTTGATTCGCTGCGCCGCTGCGCCCGTGCCTGCGTGCAGCGCGGCGTGGCCGTGCTCACCGTCTTCGCGTTCTCGTCCGAAAACTGGAACCGTCCGGTCGATGAAGTCTCCGGCCTCATGGAGCTGCTGGCGATGGCGCTGGCGCGCGAAGTGCCGCAGCTGAAAAAAGACGGTGTGCGCCTGTACTTTGTGGGCGAGCGGACGGGCCTGTCGCCCAAGGTGCGCGAGGGCCTGGCGCGGGCGGAGGCCGCCACGGCGGAAAACACGCGCCTGGTGCTCAACGTGTGCTTCAACTACGGCGGCCGTTGGGATATCGCCCAGGCCGCCGCGTCGTTGGCGGCGCGCGGTGAGTCCATCACCGAGGCCAGCCTGCATGGTGCCATGGGTATGGCCCATGTGCCTGATCCAGATTTGGTGATCCGCACCGGGGGGGAAATGCGGATCAGCAATTTCCTGCTGTGGCAGGCCGCATACTCTGAGTTGTTCTTCAGCGACCGGTTGTGGCCGGATTTCGACGAGTCGGCACTGGACGAGGCGATTGCCGCCTTCAGTTGCCGCGAGCGCCGCTTTGGCAAAACTTCCGAACAGATCGTGTCCGTGCATCCTGCCCCGGTGCGCGGCTGAAAAGGCCCCATGCTTCTCCAGCGTGTCATCACCGCCCTTGTCCTGCTGGCTATCCTGCTGCCCGCGCTTTTTTATCCATCCACGGTGCCGTTCACGCTGGTCGTGTTGGTGCTCATGGCCGCTGGTGCGTGGGAGTGGGGGCGGTTGAGCGGCTATGGCCAGGCCGGCTCGCTGGCCGTGGGCGCCGCCTGCGTTGCCTTGTGTGCTGCGTCCTGGGCGCTGGGCTGGATTGACCGGCCCCTGACGGCCCTGTGGATTGTTGGTGGTGGCCTGTGGGTGCTGTGCGCGGCCTGGCTGCTGCGCGCCGGCGTGCCGGGCTGGGCGCGCATTCCTGCGGGCGTGCGTCTGGTGGCCGGTGTGCTGGCGCTGTGGCTGGCTTGGCTGGCCGTGGTGCAGGCGCGCCATCTGGGCGTCAATTTTCTGCTGTCGGTGCTGGTGCTGGTGTGGGTGGCCGATATCTTTGCCTATTTTGCTGGCCGTGCCTTTGGCTTGCGCTTCACCAAAACCAAGCTGGCGCCTTCCATCAGCCCGGGCAAGAGCTGGGAAGGGGTATGGGGCGCTCTGGCGGGCGTGATCGTGCTGGCATTTGCCTGGGTTGCCGCAGATGTCCACTGGCAGGCCACTGTGCCCAGTTTTTACAGCCGCCTGGCGCAGCAGGATGGGTGGTTGCTGGTGATTTCAGTTTTGTTCATGGTGGCCATGAGCGTGGCCGGTGACCTGGTGGAATCGCTGATCAAGCGCAGCGCGGGCGTGAAAGACAGCAGTGGCCTGCTGCCAGGGCATGGCGGTGTGCTGGACCGGGTGGATGCCTTGTTGCCCACGCTCCCTCTGGCCCTGATGCTGACCCGCCTGACAACCCCTCTATGAAACAACGACTCACTGTTTTGGGCTCTACCGGCTCCATTGGTACCAGCACGCTCGACGTGGTGGCGCGTCACCCCGACCGGTTTGAAGTGTTTGCCTTGAGCGCCGCCACCCAGGTGGACCTGATGCTGGCGCAGTGCGCACAGTTCAGGCCCCGCTTTGCGGTGATGGCCAGCGCGCCCCATGGCCGTCTGTTGGCCGAGAAAATCAAGGTAAATGGGCTTGAAACGACCGTCCTTCAATCGCCTGATGCTCTTGAAATAATAGCATCCAATGACGATGTGGATACGGTCATGGCGGCCATTGTCGGCTCTGCAGGGCTGGCGCCCTGCCTGGCGGCGGCCTGGGCCGGAAAGCGCTTGCTGCTGGCCAACAAGGAGGCGCTGGTGGTGGGCGGCGACGTGTTTCTGGACGCGGTGCGCGAAGGCGCGGCCACGTTGCTGCCGATCGACAGCGAGCATTCGGCCATTTTCCAGTCGCTGCCCGAAGATCCTGCCACCTGGAGCCAGCGGGTCGAGAAAATCATTCTGACCGCATCGGGCGGGCCGTTTCGCACCCGAACACCCGATTCGCTGCGCGACGTCACGCCAGAGCAGGCCTGTGCCCATCCCAACTGGAGCATGGGGCGCAAGATTTCAGTGGACTCGGCCACGATGATGAACAAGGCGCTGGAAGTGATTGAGGCGCGCTACCTGTTTGGCGTGGCTCCGTCGCAATTGGATGTGGTGATCCATCCGCAAAGCATCATCCACTCGATGGTGCAGTACCGGGACACATCGGTGGTGGCACAGTTGGGCACCCCGGACATGCGGGTGCCCATCGCCTATGGTCTGGCGTGGCCCGAGCGGGTCGAGTCGGGGGCCTCGGCGCTCAATTTTCATGCACTCTCGGCCATGACCTTCGAAGCCATCGACGACCATGGCCATCGCGACCGCTTTCCCGGATTGCAGCTGGCGTGGGATGCCCTGGCGGCTCCGCAGGGCACGACGGCGGTGCTGAACGCGGCCAACGAGGTAGCTGTGGCGGCGTTTCTGGAGCGCCGCATCCGGTTTGACCAGATTCACCACCTCAATCTTGCAACTTTGGAGGCGGTTTCGCCCTCCAATCCCGATTCGCTCAATGCCTTGCTGGCCCTGGATGCCCAGGCGCGCAGTGTGGCCGAGCAGGCCGCCGGCCGTCTGGCAGCCTGAATGCGGTTAATTCACGGAGCCTTTGCATGCTGCTGACCCTTGTTGCTTTCGTTGTTGCCCTGGGCGTGCTGATCGCTGTGCACGAATACGGGCATTACCGGGTGGCGGTGGCGTGTGGTGTCAAGGTGCTGCGGTTTTCGGTGGGTTTTGGCAAGCCGCTGCTGCGCTGGCAACCCAAGGGCTCATCCACCGAGTTTGTGCTCAGTGCCTTCCCGTTGGGCGGCTATGTGCGCATGCTCGATGAGCGCGAGGCGCCGGTGCCCGAGGCCGAGCGTCACCTTGCGTTCAATACCCAGCCCTTGCGTTCGCGCGCGGCCATCGTGGCAGCGGGCCCCATTGCCAACCTGCTGCTGGCCATGTTGCTGTATTCGGTGGTGAACTGGATCGGTGTCCAGGAACCCAAGGCGCTGCTGGCCAGCCCCGTGGCGGGCTCGGTGGCGCAGGTGGCCGGATTGCGCGGTGGTGAGCTGGTGCACAGTGCGGCCCTCGGTTCGGACGAACTGGAGCCAGTGCGTTCTTTTGAAGACTTGCGCTGGTTGTTGACCCGCGGCGCCCTCGAAGGCCAAAGGGTCCGGTTGGAGGTCGAACCCACACCCGGCGGCGCGCACCGTGAGGTGTCGCTCGACATGGCGCAGATCGACACACGCGAGGCCGATGCGCAGCTCTTTCGCAAAGTGGGGCTTCTGGGGCCCTGGACACGTCCGGTGCTGGGTGAAATCATGGCCGATGGCGCCGCGCAGCGCGCGGGGCTGCGCCAGGGCGATGTCGTGCTGAAAATAGGTGCCGTGGATGTGGTGGATGGCCAGCAGTTGCGTGAGCTGATTCGCCAGTCCGTTCGCGCCGATGCGGCCGTGGTGCAGGCCTGGCGCATCGAGCGCGGCAGTCAGCAACTGACCGTGGACGTGATGCCCGACGTCCACAAGGAACAAAGCGCCAGTGTGGGCCGCATCGGTGCCTATGTAGGCGCGCCGCCTGAGTTTGTGATCGTTCAGCACGGCCCGTTGGAGGGCTTGTGGAACGGCGTTGTGCGCACCTGGGACGTGTCCGTCCTGACACTGCGCATGATGGGCCGCATGGTGGTGGGCCAGGCCTCCCTGAAAAATCTGAGTGGCCCCTTGACGATTGCCGACTACGCGGGCCGCTCGGCCAGCATGGGCTTCACGCAGTACCTGGTGTTTCTGGCACTCATCAGCGTGAGCCTGGGCGTGCTGAACCTGCTTCCCTTGCCGGTCCTCGATGGCGGGCACCTGATGTATTATCTTTGGGAGGGTGTGACCGGCAGGAAGGTGTCGGATGCATGGATGGAACACCTGCAGCGCGGTGGCGTTGCGGTTCTTCTTCTCATGATGTCCATTGCCCTGTTCAACGATATCACCCGGCTCTTTGGCTAACCTTTTTGCCGCATTTCCCTGCGTCATGCGGCTCCCGCTTCATTCATGAAAAAACACATCAATCGCCTGGGCGTGCGTACCGCATCGGCTGTTGCAGCCATGGTTTTGGTCGCCAATGCGGCATGGGCCCTGGAGCCGTTCAAGGTGCAGGATATTCGGGTGGAGGGTCTGCAGCGCGTAGAGCCCGGTACCATTTTCGCTTCCATGCCGCTGCGGGTGGGCGATGACTACAACGACGAAAAGGGCGCCGCCGCCATTCGGGCCCTGTTTGGCCTGGGGCTTTTCAAGGACGTGCGGCTGGAGGCCACTGGCAACGTGCTGGTGGTGGTGGTGGAAGAGCGCCCCACCATTGCCGACGTTGAGTTCGCGGGCACCAAGGAGTTCGACAAGGAAGCGCTCAAAAAGAGCATGCGCGACGTGGGGCTGACCGAAGGTCGCCCCTACGACAAGGCATTGGCCGATCGGGCAGAGCAGGAACTCAAGCGCCAGTACATCAACAAAAGCTTGTACGGCGCCGAGGTGGTGACCACCGTGACGCCCATCGAGCGTAACCGTGTCAACCTCACCTTCACTGTGGTGGAAGGCGAGCCGGCTCGCATCAAGGAAGTGCGCATTGTCGGCAACAAGGCGTTCAGCGAGTCCACGCTCAAGGGGCTGTTCGATCAGGACACTGGCGGCTGGCTGAGCTGGTACACCAAATCGGACCGCTATGCCCGCGCCAAGCTCAATGCCGATCTGGAAACGCTGCGTTCCTACTATCTTCAGCGCGGCTACCTTGAGTTTCGTGTGGACTCCACCCAGGTGGCCATCTCGCCCGACAAGCAGGACATCTCCATTGTGGTCAATGTGACTGAAGGCGAGCGTTTCGTGGTGTCGGGGGTCAAGCTCGAAGGCAATTACCTCGATCGCGAAGACGAGTTCAAATCGCTGGTCACCATTCGTCCTGGCGAGCCCTACAACGCCGATCAGGTCACCGAAACCACCAAGGCTTTTTCCGAATATTTTGGGCGCTTCGGGTTTGCATTCGCGCGTGTCGAGGCGGTACCGGAGATTGATCGTGAAAACAACCGTGTGGCGCTGGTGCTGCAGGCCGAGCCGGCCCGCAGGGTCTATGTGCGGCGCATCAATGTGAGCGGCAACAACCGCACCCGTGATGAAGTCGTGCGCCGCGAATTCCGGCAGTTCGAGGCCTCGTGGTACGACGGCGAAAAGATCCGTCTGTCTCGCGATCGCGTGGACCGGCTGGGCTACTTCACCGAGGTGGGGATTGAAACCCAGGAAGTGCCTGGATCGCCCGACCAGGTTGACCTGGTGATCAATGTGGCCGAAAAGCCCACCGGTTCCCTGCAACTCGGTGCCGGTTTTTCCAGCGCTGAAAAGGTGTCACTGTCGTTTGCCATCAAACAGGAAAACGTTTTCGGCTCCGGCAACTACCTGGGGGTGGATGTCAATACCAGCAAATACCGGCGGACTTTGGTGTTGAGCACCACCGACCCGTATTTCACCCAGGACGGCATCTCGCGCACCCTGGACGCTTATTACCGAACCGACAAGCCCTATGACGAGCAGGGCGGCAATTATCAGTTGGTCACCACGGGAGCCTCGGTGCGCTTTGGGGTGCCCTTCAGCGAAACCGATACTGTTTTCTTTGGCGGTGGTATCGAGCAGACCAAGATCAAGGCGGGCACCAACATGCCGGCCGCTTACCTGGCCTACGCCGACACCTACGGCAGTTCCAGTAACTCCGTTCCCCTGACCATTGGCTGGTCACGCGATGACCGCGACAGTGCGCTGGCACCGAATTCCGGTCGCTACCAGCGGCTCAATTCCGAATGGTCGGTGGCCGGCGACGCGCGCTACCTGCGGGCGAATTACCAATACCAGCAATATGTGCCGCTGAACAAGCGGTTCACGCTGGCCTTCAATGGCGAACTGGGCTATGGCAAGGGCTTGAACGGTCGGCCGTTTCCCGTGTTCAAGAACTTCTACTCCGGTGGCCTGGGTTCGGTGCGTGGTTTTGACCAGGGCACTCTCGGCCCGCGCGATGTCACGGGCGCATCCTTGGGCGGGCCCAGGAAAGTCACTCTCAATGCCGAATTGATGGCACCCTTTCCAGGCGCAGGCAATGACCGCACGCTGCGCATTTTCACTTTCGTCGATGTGGGTAATGTGTATGGCGAAAATGACAAGGTCAGTTTCAGCGATATGCGCGCATCTGCGGGCGTGGGCCTGAGCTGGATTTCCCCCCTGGGTCCGCTGCGTCTAGCCTATGCACAACCGGTGCGCAAGTTCGCCGGCGATAGAATCCAGAAACTTCAATTCCAGATTGGTACGTCCTTCTAATGAAATCACTTTCCCGCCATTTCAACCTGGCCCTGCTGCTGGGCTCGCTGGCCATGGCTGCCCCTGCACTGCAGGCACAAGAATTCAAGGCCGGTTTTGTCAACACCGACCGCATCTTCCGCGAAGCCACCACTGCCAAGGCGGCCCAGGCCAAGCTGGAGCAGGAGTTTTCCCGTCGCGAGAAGGAGCTCATCGACATGGGCAACACCCTGAAGACGGCGACCGAGAAATTTGAGCGTGAGGCCCCCACCATGGCCGAAAGCCAGCGCACTACGCGCCAGCGCCAGCTGGTGGACCAGGACCGAGAATTCCAGCGCAAGCGTCGTGAGTTCCAGGAAGATCTGAACGCCCGCAAGAACGAAGAACTCGCCCAAGTTCTGGAGCGTGCTAACAAGGTGGTCAAGCAGGTTGCCGAAGCCGAAAAGTACGACGTGATCCTGCAGGAAGCCGTCTACATCAACCCCAAGCACGACATCACTGACCGGGTGATCAAGGCGCTGAATGGTGCCGGCAAATAAGCCGCTGCGCAGGGCAGGTGGCGCGTGAGCTTGCTCCTTGGAGCCATTGTTGACGCGCTGGGTGGTTCGCTGGAAGGGGGGCTGCGGGACACCGCAATCCTGCGTATTGCGCCGCTCGAAACCGCCGGCCCAGGCGACATCAGTTTCCTGAGCCACCCGCGTTACCAGCAACAACTGGCCGCCTCCCGGGCGGCCTGTGTCATTGTGGCGCCCGCCATGCGTGAGCCCGCGCTGGCGCGCGGCGCATGCATTGTGGCGGACAACCCCTATGTCTATTTCGCCCGGGTGACGCAGCTTTGGCGGCAGCACCATGGCGCAGCCGTGCAACCCGGTGTGCACCCCAGCGCCGTGGTGGATGCGGCGGCGGTGGTGCACCCCAGTGCCTCGGTGGGGCCGCTTTGCGTTGTCGAGCGCGGTGCGCACATTGGCGCAGGCACGGTGCTCAAGTCGCGCGTGACGGTGGGGGAAAACTGCCATATCGGCGCGCGCTGCATCGTGCATACCGGTGTGGTGATCGGTGCCGACGGTTTTGGCTTTGCGCCGCAGGGCGGCGAATGGGTCAAGATCGAGCAGCTGGGCGCGGTGCGCATTGGCGACGATGTGGAAATTGGTGCCAACACCTGCATTGATCGCGGTGCGCTGCAGGACACCGTCATTGAAGACGGCGTGAAGCTCGACAACCTGATCCAGATCGGTCACAACGTGCATATCGGCAAACACTCGGCCATGGCCGGGTGCGTGGGCGTGGCCGGCAGTGCCACCATTGGCGCGCACTGCACCGTGGGTGGAGGCGCCATCGTGCTGGGCCACCTGGAGCTGGCCGACAACGTGCACATCTCTGCAGCCACGGTGGTCACGCGCTCGCTCACCAAGCCGGGCCAGTACACAGGCATGTTCCCTATCGACGACAATGCGCGCTGGGAAAAAAACGCTGCCACACTCAAACAACTGTACAGCTTGCGAGAGCGCATCAAGGCGCTGGAGCAGGCTCTCAAGGCAGCATGAACGGAAGAACAACTCGATGATGGATATCCACGCAATTCTCAAGCAACTGCCCCACCGCTACCCGTTTCTGTTGGTGGACAAGGTGATCGAGCTTGAGAGCAACACCCGCATCAAGGCGATCAAGAACGTGACGTTTAACGAGCCTTATTTCATGGGGCACTTTCCCGGTCACCCCGTCATGCCGGGTGTGCTGATCCTGGAAGCGCTGGCCCAGGCGGCGGGTCTGCTGGCGTTCGATGCCATGGGCAAGGTGCCTGATGCAAACAACATTTACTATTTTGTCGGCATCGACGGTGCGCGCTTCAAGCGCCCGGTGGAGCCGGGCGACCAGTTGATCCTGGACATCGCCATCGACCGGGTGCGTGGCGGCATCTGGAAGTTCAAGGCCGTGGCGCGTGTGGGCGAGGAAGTGGCCTGCGAGGCCGAACTCATGTGCACGATGCGCAACGTTGGCTGAGTGCGCCTTTGCCAGCCGTGAGCAACATCCATCCCACTGCCATCGTCGATCCGCGCGCTCAAATCGACGCAACGGCCAGCATCGGGCCTTACAGCGTGATCGGTGCCCATGTGGTCATCGGGGCGGGCACCACGGTGGGCGCGCACTGCGTGATCGACGGGCGCACTACGCTGGGCCGTGACAACCAAATCTTCCAATTCAACTCCATCGGCGCGATCCCCCAGGACAAAAAGTATGCGGGCGAGCCCACCGAGCTGGTGATTGGCGACCGCAATACCATCCGCGAGTTCTGCACCCTGAACCTCGGGGTGCCCCAGGCCGGCGGAATCACCACGGTGGGTGATGACAACTGGATCATGGCCTACACCCACATCGCCCACGATTGCCATGTGGGCAACCACACCACGCTGGCCAACAACACCACGCTGGCCGGTCATGTGCACCTGGGTGACTGGGTGACGGTGGGCGGGCTCACCGGCATCCACCAGTTCGTGAAGATCGGGGCGCATGCAATGGTGGGTTTTGCCAGTGCCGTGGCGCAAGACGTGCCCCCCTTCATGCTGGTCGATGGCAACCCGCTGGCCGTGCGCGGCTACAACGTGGTGGGTCTGCGCCGCCGCGGCTTTTCGCCCGAGCGCGTGGGCGCCGTCAAGCAGATGCACAAGCTGCTCTATCGCCAGGGCCTCACCCTGGAGGCCGCGCGTGCGGCCATCGCAGACCTGGTGCAGTCGGTGCCCGATGCAGGTGGCGACGTGGCGATGATGGAGCAGTTCCTGGCCGACGCCACGCGCGGCATCGCGCGCTGAGGGGCTGGTGATGAACGCATCCCCCCGCGTTGCCATGGTGGCAGGCGAAACATCGGGCGACCTGCTGGCGGGGCTGCTGCTCGACGGCCTGCAGGCACAGTGGCCCGGGTTGCAGGCGCTGGGCATTGGCGGGCCGCAGATGGCGCGCCGGGGCTTCACGGCCTGGTGGCCCAGCGAGCGGCTCGCGGTGCATGGCTACAGCATGGAGGTGCTGCGCCGGTTGCGCGACATCCTGGGCATTCGCAAGCAGTTGCGCGCGCGCTTGCTGCAAGACCGGCCCGATGTGTTCATTGGCGTGGATGCGCCCGATTTCAACCTGGGCCTCGAAGCCGATCTGCGCGCTGCCGGCGTCAAGACCGTGCATTTTGTGTGCCCGTCGATCTGGGCCTGGCGTGCCGATCGGGTCGAAAAAATCCGCCGCAGTGCAGACCATGTGCTGTGCATCTTTCCATTCGAGCCTGCCTTGCTGGCGCAGCATGGAATTGCCGCAACGTATGTCGGACACCCGCTGGCGAATGTCATTCCCATGGTGCCCGACCGCCATGGCGCCAGGGCGCAGCTGGGGTTGCACGAAAACGACGAGGTGCTGGCCATCCTGCCGGGTAGCCGGTCCGCCGAGGTGGATTACATTGCTTTGCCGTTCTTTCAGGCTGCAGCGCTTATTCTTAAAGCGCGACCAGCTATTAAATTAATAGTGCCGGCGGTGCCCGCCCTGCGCAAACGCATCGAGCAGCTGGCCCATGCCAGCGGCTTGGGCGGTGCACTGCACATCGTCACCGGCCAGTCCCACGCCGTGCTGGCCGCTTGCGATGTCACGCTGATCGCCAGCGGCACCGCCACGCTGGAGGCCGCGCTGTTCAAGCGTCCCATGGTGATTGGCTACCGCATGCATTCCGTGAGCTGGTGGCTCATGCGGCGCAAGCAGCTGCAGCCTTGGGTGGGCCTGCCTAACATCCTGTGCCGCGACTTTGTCGTGCCCGAACTGATCCAGGACGCCGCGACGCCCCGGGCGCTTGCTGCGGCCACGCTGCAGTGGCTCGACGCTCGCGCGCACCAGAGTGAAAAAATCACCGCGCTCGAGCAGCGCTTCACCGCGCTGCACCAAAGCCTGCAGCGCGACACCCCCCGACTGGCTGCCGATGCGATCCAGAAAATCCTTGCCGCCTGAACAGGCCAGCCTGCCCTGGCATTCCCCCGGCCTGGTGGCGGGGGTGGACGAGGCCGGTCGGGGCCCGCTGGCGGGGCCCGTGGTGGCCGCTGCGGTCATTCTCGATGACCTGCATCCCATTGCCGGACTGGCCGACTCCAAGAAGCTCACGTCCGCGCGGCGCGAGGCCCTGTTTGACGAAATCCGCGCCAAGGCGCTGTGCTGCAGCATTGCCGAGGCCAGCGTCGAGGAGATCGACCGCCTCAACATCCTGCAGGCCACGCTGCTGACCATGCGCCGCGCCGTGCTGGGTCTGCGGCTCAAGCCCAGGATGGTGCTGGTGGATGGCAACCGGCTGCCCACGCTGGACATGCCCGCCGAGGCCATTGTCAAAGGCGACGCGCTGGTGCCCGCCATCTCGGCCGCGTCCATTCTGGCCAAGGTGCACCGTGACCGCTGGTGCGTGCAGGTCGACGAGCAGTTCCCGCAATACGGCTTTGCCGGCCACAAGGGCTACGGCACGGCCGTGCACATGGCCGCCTTGCGCGAGCACGGTGCCTGCATCCACCACCGGCGCAGCTTTGCGCCCGTGGCCAAAGTACTTGGCTGATTGGCCTGGCACCCGTCGCCCCTTCTTTGCCCGCCCGGGACATCGCATGACCACCGCTCCCCTGACCGTCATCCACTCGCGTGACAACGCCTTTGTCAAAGACCTGCGCAGGCTGGCGCAGGACAGCACGGCCTACCGCAAGCAGGGCCGTGTCTGGCTGGAGGGCGATCACCTGTGCAGCGCTGCGCTGCAGCGGGGCGTGCGGCCCGCCATCGCCGTATTTGCAGAGTCTTTTTGGCCTCAAGCGCCCGCTCAGTATGCACAAGCAGCTATTAAAGTAGTAGTGATTGCTGACACCTTGTTTGCCGACATCAGCGGCCTGGAATCGCCGGCGCCCATGGGGTTTGTGGTGGATGCCGCCGCGCCGAGGGGTCTGCAGGCCGGCGTGGCCACGGTGGTGCTAGACCGGGTGCAGGATGCGGGCAACGTGGGTTCCATCCTGCGCAGCGCATCGGCGTTTGGCTTTCGGCAGGTGGCGGCGCTCAAGGGCAGTGCGGCGCTGTGGGCGCCCAAGGTGCTGCGCGCGGGCATGGGCGCGCATTTTGCGCTGGACCTGGTGGAAGGGCTTGCGCTCGATGATTTGCAGGGGCTGGCTGTGCCGCTGCTGGTCACCAGCTCGCACACCGGTAGTTTTTTGCACCGCGCCGCCTTGCCGTGGCCATGCGCCTGGGTGCTGGGCCATGAAGGGCAGGGCGTGTCGCCCGCGCTGGAGGCGCAGGCCGACCAGCGCATCCGCATTGCGCAGCCGGGCGGAGAGGAGTCGCTGAACGTGGCCGCCGCCGCTGCCATCTGCCTGCATGCCAGCGGCGCCATGCGCTGAAATGTGAGTGGTCTGGGCGGGGTGGTTTTTTGAAAGTGCAGCACTTTGCGTGGCGTGCTGCCGACCCCTGCGTCGATGCTGCCCGGTGGCATGAGGGCATTCGGGGCAGGGTGTCGCCGGGTATAATCAGGGGCTTTTCTCGCAACAGCGTCGCCCGATCGCACCCAAAGCAACAACCCATCTGAGAGCAGCCGCCGGCATTCGTTGCGCGAGCGGCCTGCAGGCGCCGGGCGACCGTAACCATCCGGAGAATCCAGTGCTTTTGTCTCTACAGGGAAACTTGCCCTCCGCCATCCTGGCGCTCGCAGACGGCACGGTCTTTATCGGCAATTCGATTGGTGCTTCATCGGCAGAGGTGGGCACCACCTTCGGCGAAGTGGTGTTCAACACCGCCATCACCGGCTACCAGGAAATCCTCACCGACCCCAGCTATTGCCAGCAGATCGTGACCCTCACGTATCCGCACATCGGCAATTACGGCGTCAACACCGAGGATATCGAAGCTGACAAGGTCCATGCCGCAGGCCTCATCATCAAGGACCTGCCCTTGCTGGCCAGCAATTTCCGATCGACCGAAACGCTGTCGCAGTACCTCGTGCGCCAGAAGACGGTGGCCATTGCCAACATCGACACCCGCAAGCTCACCCGCCTGCTGCGCAGCAAGGGCGCGCAAAACGGTGCCATCGTCGGCCTGGCGGCCGGTGAGGCCGTGACGCAGGCGCGCATCGACGCCGCGCTGGCCGCAGCCAAAGCCGCGCCCAGCATGAAGGGCCTGGACCTGGCCAAGGTCGTGACCACGCCCACCGCTTACCCCTGGAGCCAGACCGAGTGGAAGCTGGGCTCGGGCTACGGCACGCAGACCGCTCCGCGCTTTCATGTGGTGGCCTACGACTACGGTGTGAAGCTGAACATCCTGCGCATGCTGGCCGAGCGCGGTTGCAAGCTGACGGTGGTGCCCGCACAGGCGCCGGCCGCCGAAGTGCTGGCGATGAACCCCGACGGCGTGTTTCTGTCCAACGGCCCTGGTGATCCTGCGGCCTGCGACTACGCCATCACGGCGGTGCGCCAGATCATCGACAGCGGCGTTCCCACCTTCGGCATCTGCCTGGGCCACCAGATCATGGCCCTGGCCAGCGGCGCCAAAACCTTCAAGATGGACAACAGCCACCACGGCGCCAACCATCCGGTGAAAGACCTGGACACGGGCCGCGTCAGCATCACCAGCCAGAACCACGGCTTTGCGGTGGAGATGGAGTCGCTGCCCGCCAACCTGCGTCCCACGCACATCAGCCTGTTCGATGGCACGCTGCAGGGCCTGGTGCGCACCGACAAGCCGGCGTTCTGCTTCCAGGGCCACCCCGAAGCATCGCCCGGCCCGCACGATATTGCCTACCTGTTTGACCGCTTCACGGCATTGATGGCCACGGCCCAGGAGAAAAAATAATGCCAAAGCGCACCGACATCAAAAGCGTCCTCATCATCGGCGCCGGCCCCATCATCATTGGCCAGGCCTGCGAGTTCGACTACTCCGGCGTACAGGCCTGCAAGGCCTTGCGCGAAGAGGGCTACAAGGTCATCCTGATCAACAGCAACCCTGCCACGATCATGACCGACCCGGCCACCGCCGACGTCACCTACATCGAGCCCATCACCTGGCAGACGGTCGAGAAGATCATCGCCAAGGAGCGCCCCGACGCCATCCTGCCCACCATGGGCGGCCAGACCGCGCTGAATTGCGCGCTGGACCTGTGGCACAACGGCGTGCTCGACAAGTACAAGGTTGAGCTCATCGGTGCCACGCCCGAAGCCATCGACAAGGCCGAAGACCGCCTGAAGTTCAAGGACGCCATGACCAAGATTGGTCTGGGTTCGGCCCGCTCGGGCATTGCCCACAGCATGGACGAGGCCTGGGCGGTGCAAAAGAGCGTGGGCTTCCCCACGGTGATCCGCCCCAGCTTCACGCTGGGCGGCACGGGCGGCGGCATTGCCTACAACCCCGAAGAGTTCGAAACCATCTGCAAGCGCGGCCTGGAAGCCTCGCCCACCAATGAGCTGCTGATTGAAGAGTCGCTGCTCGGCTGGAAAGAGTACGAGATGGAAGTGGTGCGGGACAAGGCGGACAACTGCATCATCATCTGCTCCATTGAGAACCTCGACCCCATGGGCGTGCACACCGGCGACTCGATCACGGTGGCCCCCGCGCAGACGCTGACCGACAAGGAATACCAGATCATGCGCAACGCCAGCCTGGCGGTGCTGCGCGAGATCGGCGTGGACACCGGCGGCTCCAACGTGCAGTTCTCGGTGAACCCGAAGGACGGCCGCATGATCGTCATCGAGATGAACCCGCGTGTGTCGCGGTCTTCGGCTCTCGCCTCCAAGGCCACGGGTTTCCCGATTGCCAAGGTGGCGGCCAAGCTGGCCGTGGGCTATACGCTCGACGAGCTCAAGAACGAAATCACGGGCGGCGCCACGCCCGCATCGTTCGAGCCCTCGATCGACTACGTGGTCACCAAGATCCCGCGTTTTGCGTTCGAAAAATTCCCCACGGCCGACAGCCGCCTGACCACGCAGATGAAGTCGGTGGGCGAAGTGATGGCCATGGGTCGCACTTTCCAGGAATCCTTCCAAAAAGCCTTGCGTGGCCTGGAAGTGGGCGTGGATGGCATGAACGAAAAGACCCAGGACCGCGAAGTTCTCGAAAAGGAACTGGGCGAGCCCGGCCCCGAGCGCATCTGGTACGTGGGCGATGCGTTTGCCATGGGCTTGTCGGTCGATGAGGTGTTCGAGCTGACCAAGATCGACAAGTGGTTCCTGGTGCAGATCGAGCAGATCGTGAAGATCGAGCTGGAGCTCGACCAGTTGGTGGTGGACAAGGGCGATGCCGCCCTGGCCGCACTCGATGCCGCCACGCTGCACTCGCTCAAGCAAAAGGGTTTTTCCGACCGCCGCCTGGCCAAACTGCTCAAGACCACGGAAAAGGCCGTGCGCGAAGCGCGCCGTGCGCTCAATGTGCGCCCCGTGTACAAGCGCGTGGACACCTGCGCGGCCGAGTTCGCTACCGACACCGCCTACCTGTATTCGACCTACGAGGTCGCGCCCTACGGCGGCGTTGCGGAATGCGAAGCCGAGCCGACCAACGCCAAGAAGATCATGGTGCTGGGCGGTGGCCCCAACCGCATCGGCCAGGGCATCGAGTTCGACTATTGCTGCGTGCACGCAGCCCTTGCCATGCGCGAGGATGGTTATGAAACCATCATGGTCAACTGCAACCCCGAGACAGTGTCCACTGACTACGACACCTCGGACCGCCTGTATTTCGAGCCCGTCACGCTCGAAGACGTGCTGGAAATCGTCGACAAGGAAAAGCCGGTCGGCGTGATCGTGCAATACGGCGGCCAGACGCCGCTGAAGCTGGCGCTCGACCTGGAAGCCGCAGGCGTGCCCATCATCGGCACCAGCCCCGACATGATCGATGCCGCTGAAGACCGCGAGCGCTTCCAGGCGCTGCTGCACAAGCTGCAATTGCGCCAGCCGCCCAACGCCACGGCGCGCACCGAAGCCGAGGCCCTGGAAAAGGCCGCAGCCCTGGGCTACCCGCTGGTGGTGCGCCCGAGCTACGTGCTGGGTGGCCGCGCCATGGAAATCGTGCACGAGCAGCGCGACCTGGAGCGCTACATGCGCGAAGCCGTGAAGGTGAGCCACGACTCACCCGTGCTGCTCGACCGCTTCCTCTCCAACGCCATCGAGTGCGATGTGGATTGCGTGCGCGACTCGACCGGCGTGACCTTCATTGGTGGCGTGATGGAGCACATCGAGCAAGCCGGCGTGCACAGCGGCGACTCGGCTTGTTCGCTGCCGCCGTACTACCTGTCCAAGGCCACGGTCGATGAAATCAAGCGCCAGACGGCGGCCATGGCCGAAGGCCTGAACGTGGTCGGCCTGATGAACGTGCAATTCGCCATCCAGGAGGCCGATGGCAAGGACATCATCTATGTGCTCGAAGTGAACCCGCGCGCCTCGCGCACGGTGCCTTTCGTCAGCAAGGCCACCGGCATCCAGCTGGCCAAGGTGGCGGCACGCTGCATGGCCGGCCAGACGCTGGCTTCGCAAGGCATCACCAAGGAGGTCACGCCGCAGTACTTCAGCGTGAAGGAGGCCGTGTTCCCGTTCGTCAAGTTCCCGGGCGTGGATACCATCCTTGGCCCCGAGATGAAATCCACCGGTGAAGTCATGGGCGTGGGCAAGACCTTTGGCGAGGCCTTCGTGAAGAGCCAGATGGGTGCGGGCACCAAGCTGCCCACCTCGGGCAAGGTGTTTCTTACCGTGAAGAACAGCGACAAGGCACGCGCCGTGGCGATCGCACGCGATCTGGTGGCCATGGGTTTTGAACTCGTGGCGACCAAGGGCACGGCGGCTGCCATTGCCGAGGCTGGTGTGCCCGTCGCAGTGGTCAACAAGGTGACCGAGGGCCGCCCGCACATCGTGGACATGATCAAGAACAACGAGATCGCCATGGTTATCAACACGGTGGAAGAGCGCCGCAACGCCATCGCCGACTCGCGGGCCATCCGCACCTCGTCGCTGCTGGCACGGGTCACCACGTTCACCACCATCTTTGGTGCCGAAGCGGCCGTCGAAGGCATGAAGCACCTCGACAACCTGGATGTGTATTCGGTGCAGGAACTGCACGCCCAGCTGGTGGCCTGAGCCCCCGGCAAACGCGGCATAATCTGCCGCTGACCAGACACCGCCGCGCGGCAACGTGCGGCGGTTTCCTTTTGTAGGGTCGCCAATGGCATTGGCATGGAAATTCCATGGCAACCTGTGGTGACTGACCGGTGGGGCGGCGTCGTACCCCCACCGTTTTGATTGATGGAGTTTCAACACCATGGCCACCATTCCCATTACCAAGCGCGGCGCTGAAATGCTCAAGGCGGAGTTGCATCGCCTCAAGACCATAGAACGGCCTGCTGTGATCACGGCGATTGCCGAGGCGCGCGCGCAGGGTGATCTGAGCGAAAACGCCGACTACGACGCAGCCAAGGACCGCCAGGGGTTCATCGAGGGCCGCATCCAGGAAATCGAAGGCAAGCTCTCGGTGGCGCAGGTCATTGATCCGAGTGGCGTGGACGGCGGCGGTAAGGTGGTCTTTGGGGCCACGGTCGAGCTCGAAGACGAAGAGTCTGGCGACACGGTGAAATACCAGATCGTGGGCGAGGACGAGGCCGATCTGAAGCACGGCCTGATCAATATCTCCAGCCCGATTGCCCGCGCCTTGATTGGCAAGGAAGAGGGCGACACGGCGGAAGTGCAGGCACCGGGCGGTGTGCGCCGCTACGAAGTCGTGGCGGTCCGCTATTTGTGATGGGGCTGTGACGATGAAACGCCTGCCTGTCTGGCTGTCCGCGCTGTGGTGGGGGAGCCTGACGACCATCGGCTTCGTGGTGGTTCCCCTGCTGTTCGCTCATTTGCCAACCCCGGCTCTGGCAGGCAACATGGCGGCACGCTTGTTCACGGCGCAGACCTGGATCGGTCTGTGCTGCGGCCTGCTGCTGCTGATGTACTCGCGCTCGCGCTGGGTGGATGAGCGGCTGGATTGGTCGGCCTCTCTCATGGCACTGGTGATAGCAGCCATGCTGTGTGCTCTGCTGGCCGAGTTTGTCGTGGCGCCCCGGATCGTGGCGCGTGACAATTTGCGTTGGTGGCACGCGGTGGGTACCGGGCTTTACGGGCTGCAGTGGCTGCTGGCCGCAAGCCTGTTGTGGAAATTTTCTCGCGTGCACCCGTCGGCCTAGGCCGGGTGTCTGCATGTTGTGGGGGTACACCGTGGAATCTCAGATAGTCTCGATCGATGCGTCGGATTGGCGCAGTGTTCAAGGGCGTCCCGAGTGGGTTGCTGCCCTGGAAGCCGGCAAGGTTCTTTTCTTTCCGCATTTGAAGTTCGCGCTGCAACCCGGTGAGTCATCGCTGCTGCGCCCCGATATCCGTGACGAGAGGTCGCGAAACATTAGCCTGGATGCCACCGGTCGCCTCAAGGGGGCTGCCGGAGATGCGCCAACGCAAGCGCTGCTGACCCAGGCGATTGCGCGTTTTCGGGAGGACGCCAACGCCTTGATCGCTGGTCTGCTACCCGGATACCTGCCGCACCTGCGCATGGCGCCTACCAGTTACCGCCCCGCCAAAGTAGAGACGCGCGCCCAATCCTGGCGCGCGGATGACCGGCGTTTGCATGTTGACGCCTTTCCGTCGCGGCCCAATTATGGTGAGCGGATCCTTCGGGTCTTCACCAACCTCAACCCCGAGGGCCAGCCGCGTGTCTGGCGGGTCGGTGAGCCGTTCGAGCAGGTGGCCCGCACCTTTTTGCCGCGCGCCAAGGCCTATTCGCGCTGGCAGGCCAAGGCGTTGCACCTGCTGCATGTGACCAAGTCCTTGCGCAGCGAATACGATCATCTGATGCTGCAACTGCACGACGGCATGAAGGGCGATCTGCAATACCAATCTCGGTGTGAGCAGGAACCCGTGGAGTTTCCCGCTGGCTCAAGCTGGGTGTGCTTCTCGGATCAGGCCTCGCACGCGGTGATGTCGGGTCAGTACATGATGGAGCAGACGCTGCACCTGGCGCCCGGTCAGGAATACGACCCTGCGTCCAGTCCCCTGTCCATCCTGACGCGGATCGTGGGGCGGCCGTTGCAGGGCGTTTCTTACGGCGCTGCGCAGCAACTCTAGGCCTGCGCCTGGTTCCGACGGGCCCTCCATCCTGGGATGTGGGCCTGTCGCCTGTCGGTGCGCGGCTTTATTCGCGCCAATGCTGCCCGATCCAGCGGGCCGGGCGAATGTAACGAAAGCGTCGATTGCGCAGCCCGGCCAATGCGTCGGGCGGATTGCATTCACCGTGGAAGATCACGATGCGCGCACCGTCCGGAATGCCGGGTTCGGTCCAGTAATTGGTGGGCCAGGCGGGAATGCCGTGGTACTTGAAGCTCGGGCACCAGTCTGCTGGCCAGTAGCTCAGTTTGCCCTGGCGGTGCAAAAAGTCGGAGAGGAAAGCCTGCTCGTTGCGGAACTGGCGTTGCACCTCGTCCATGTGGGAGCGAAAGTGCGCAAGCACATCGGCATGCGCGCCCAGTTCAAACCGGTACACCGAGGAGTTGCCCGTGATGCGCTGGCCAAAGCGCCACATTCTGGGGTAGTCATGAATGATCAGGAACTCGCCCGGTTGCTCAAAAAAAGCATCCAGGCTGCCCACGACCACCACATCCAGGTCCAGAAACAGTGCCGTGCCGCGCAGGCCGTGCAGATCGACCTCGAACGTGGTCAGTTTCTTCCAGGCGCCATCGCGCTGCCCGGGGGCCAGCTGAAGGTTGAGCGGGGGAATGGGCTGGCATTCCACCTCGGGGCGGATGCCATCGCTGCGGTCGGTCAGGCAGATGAAGCGAAAGTCGCCACGCAGGTGGCGCCGCACCATCGCGTAGAGACGGTTGACATATTCGGGGCCATATTTCGTGCCCCACTTCATGCAGAGGATGTGGCGTTGAGGCGCCGATGCCGGGGTGCTTTGCATCGTGTCAGTTGGACTGGCTTTTCTTGATCGACTTCAGCTTGGGCTTTTTCGCGCGCTTGATCTGCCCGCCGGGCGTGAGGCGCTGGTTGCCCAGCACGCGCAGCTGCTTGATTTCAGGCCGCTGGCCGCCGCGCTTGCTGTATTTGAGCACCTTGACATCGCGCGGGCCGGGCATGCGGTCTTCGTCCGGTGTGCGTTCCTTGACGGGCTGGGGGCGCCAGAGCACCAGCAGTTTGCCGATGTGCTGGATGGGCGCGGCGTTCAGGTCTGCGGCGAGCTGCTGGTACATCAGTTCGCGGGCGGTGCGGTCGTCGTTGAAGATGCGCACCTTGATCAGCCCGTGGGCGTTCAGGGCGGCATCAATTTCTTTTTGCACGGCGGGGGTCAGGCCATCTCCACCCACGAGGACCACGGGGTCGAGGTGGTGGGCATTGGCGCGGTGTTCCCGGCGCTCTGCGGGAGTCAGTTGAATTTGGGACATGGCCGTATTATCGAGGCAGGATGAAAAATCAATGAAAGTTAAAACCCAAAGCAAGAAGGTCAACAAGGCCTGGTTGAACGACCATGTCAATGACACCTACGTCAAACTGGCCCACAAAGAGGGCTACCGGGCGCGCGCGGCCTACAAACTCAAGGAAATCGACGAGCAGCTGGGGCTGATCAAGCCGGGCCATACGGTGGTGGATCTGGGTTCCACCCCCGGCGCCTGGAGCCAGTATGTGCGCCGGCGCCTGTCGCCCACGGGCGCGGCGGCCGGGCAGCTCAATGGCTGCATCATTGCGCTGGACATCTTGCCGATGGAGCCGATCGAGGGCGTGACCTTCCTGCTGGGCGATTTCCGGGAGCCCGAGGTGTTGCAGCAACTGGAAGATGCGTTGCAGGGCCGGGCGGTGGATGTGGTGGTGTCCGACATGGCGCCGAACCTGTCGGGCATCGAGTCGGCCGATACGGCGCGCATTGCGCATCTGGTGGAACTGGCCGTGGACTTTGCCTGCCAGCACCTCAAGCCCGAGGGCGCGCTGGTGGTCAAGCTGTTCCATGGCAGCGGCTATGGCGAGCTGGTGGCACTGTTCAAGAGCCGCTTCAAAACCGTGAAACCGCTCAAGCCCAAGGCATCGCGCGACAAGTCCTCCGAAACTTTTCTGGTGGGCATGGGTCTCAAGAAAACTGCCTGAAAGGCATGGCTTTGGGCCATGATCTGCACAATCTGGCGCAAAAGTCCGTGCTGATCCCATGGCTGGGAGGGGGAATAAGCCGCCCCCCAAGGCTTGAAACACCTAAAATGGTCCACACATAAGCCATGACGGCTTTGTGACCGTTTTTTCCCGCGACTGGAGTCCCGCTTGAACAATCAGTGGTTTTCAAAAATTGCCGTGTGGCTCGTCATCGCCATGGTGCTGTTCACTGTGTTCAAACAGTTCGACACCCGCACCGGCGCCAGTGCTGGCCATGTTGGCTATTCGGAGTTCCTGGAGGAAGTCCGAAGCAATCGCATCAAGAGCGCCACCATCCAGGAAGGCCAGGGCGGTACCGAGATCGTTGCGGTCACCAACGATGACCGCAAGATCCGCACCACCGCCACCTACCTCGACCGTGGGCTCGTGGGCGATCTGATCAACAACAACGTCAAGTTCGACGTCAAGCCCCGCGAAGAAGGCTCTTTGCTCATGACCCTGCTGGTCAGCTGGGGTCCCATGCTGCTGTTGATTGGCGTGTGGGTGTATTTCATGCGCCAGATGCAGGGTGGCGGCAAGGGTGGCGCCTTCAGCTTCGGCAAGAGCAAGGCGCGCATGTTGGATGAAAACACCAACCAGGTCACTTTCGCCGATGTGGCTGGCTGCGATGAAGCCAAGGAAGAAGTCAAGGAAGTCGTGGATTTCCTGAAAGACCCGCAGAAGTTTCAGAAGCTCGGCGGCCGCATTCCGCGCGGCCTGCTGCTGGTCGGCCCTCCTGGCACCGGCAAGACCTTGCTGGCCAAGTCGATCGCGGGCGAAGCCAAGGTGCCGTTCTTCAGCATTTCGGGTTCCGACTTTGTGGAAATGTTCGTTGGCGTGGGCGCGGCCCGCGTGCGCGACATGTTCGACAACGCCAAGAAGAACGCCCCCTGCATCATCTTCATCGACGAAATCGACGCCGTGGGCCGCCAGCGTGGCGCAGGCCTGGGCGGTGGCAACGACGAGCGTGAACAAACCCTCAACCAGATGCTGGTCGAGATGGATGGCTTCGAGACCAACCTGGGTGTGATCGTGGTGGCTGCCACCAACCGCCCCGACATTCTGGACGCCGCCCTGCTGCGCCCTGGCCGCTTTGACCGCCAGGTTTATGTGACGCTGCCCGACATCCGTGGCCGCGAGCAGATCCTGAACGTGCACATGCGCAAGATCCCGATCGGTCAGGACGTGGCCCCCGGCATCATCGCCCGTGGCACGCCCGGCATGAGCGGTGCCGATCTGGCCAACCTGTGCAATGAAGCCGCCCTGATGGCTGCCCGCCGCAACGCGCGCACCGTGGAGATGCAGGACTTCGAGAAGGCCAAGGACAAGATCCTGATGGGGCCCGAGCGCAAGAGCATGGTCATGCCCGAGGAAGAGCGCCGCAACACGGCCTACCACGAGTCGGGCCACGCCCTGATCGGCAAGCTGCTGCCAAAGTGCGACCCGGTGCACAAGGTCACCATCATTCCCCGCGGTCGTGCCCTGGGCGTGACGATGAGCCTGCCCGCGCAGGACCGCTACAGCTACGACCGTGAATACATGCTCAACCAGATCAGCATGCTGTTTGGTGGCCGCATCGCCGAAGAAGTGTTCATGAACCAGATGACCACCGGTGCCAGCAACGACTTTGAGCGCGCCACGCACATTGCCCGCGACATGGTTACGCGCTATGGCATGACCGATGCCCTGGGCCCCATGGTCTATGCCGAGAACGAAGGCGAAGTGTTCCTGGGGCGGTCCGTCACCAAGACCACCACCATGAGCGAGCAGACCATGGAAAAGGTGGACATGGAAGTGCGCCGCATTATTGACGAGCAGTACAACCTGGCACGGCGCCTGATCGAAGAAAACAGCGACAAGATGCACGCCATGGCCAAGGCATTGCTGGAATGGGAAACCATCGACACCGACCAACTCGACGACATCATGGCCGGCAAGGCACCGCGCCCGCCCAAAGACTGGACGCCGCGCACGCCGCCGTCCTCGGGCGATGGCCCCAGCGGTGGCTCGCCGGCCGTAGCCACGGAGCCTGCCCCGACCGTCGCCTGACGCCGGCGCGCGTTCACCACCAAAACGGGGCTGCAGCCCCGTTTTCGTTTTTCCCCCTTTTTTTTCCTGGAGGCCCATGCTCTGGCAAACCACCCGCTTCACCATCGACCTGGCACGACCGCAGGTCATGGGCATTGTCAACGTGACGCCGGACTCTTTCTCCGATGGGGGGCGACACGGCTCGACCGCAGGTGCGCTGCGCCACTGCGAGCAGCTTCTGAAAGACGGTGCTGACATTCTCGACATCGGCGGCGAATCCACCCGCCCCGGCAGCCCGGCCGTGGGCCTGGAAGAGGAGCTGGCCCGCGTGCTGCCCCTGGTGCGCGGTGCTGTGGGCCTGGGCGTGCCGATTTCCGTGGATACCTACAAGCCCGAGGTCATGCAGGCCGTGCTCGACCTGGGGGCCGACATCGTCAACGATATATGGGCCTTGCGTCAGCCCGGTGCGGTGCAGGTGGTGGAGCGGCACCCGCGCTGCGGTGTGTGCCTGATGCACATGCACGGCGACCCGCAGACCATGCAGGTAGCGCCCATGGCGGGCGATGTATTGCCGCAAGTGCTATCGTTTCTAGAGCTATCAGCGCAATCCCTGCAAGCGCTAGGGGTCGAAAAGGCTCGAATTGTTTTGGACCCGGGCATTGGCTTTGGCAAAACCGTGGCGCAGAACTTTGCCCTGCTGGCGCGCCAGCGCGAACTGCTGGCGCTGGGCTATCCCGTGTTGGCAGGCTGGTCGCGCAAGTCATCGCTGGGCGCCGTCACGGGGCTGGATGTGGAGCAGCGGCTGCAGCCCAGTGTGGCCGCTGCCCTGCTTGCCGTGGAGCGAGGTGCGCGCATTGTGCGCGTGCATGACGTCCGTGAAACGGTACAGGCCCTCGCGGTCTGGCGCGCCATGGAGTCGGGTCGGGCGGGGGCTGCATAGCCTTTGTTCGAGCGCCCGTGGCGCCAGCAACGGCATCGCGGGGCTTTCTGTTGCTGTTGCAGGTCCCGCAAGGCAGCCGCTGTGGCGTGCGCTAGACTCGAATCCGCACAACACAACAGCGAAAAGCCGATTTTCATGACTCAGAAATACTTTGGTACCGACGGCATTCGCGGCACCGTCGGACATGCACCCATCACCCCTGACTTTGTGTTGCGCCTGGCGCATGCTGTCGGTCGCGTACTGAAGCAGACCGAAGAGCGTCCCACGGTGCTGATCGGCAAGGACACGCGTATTTCGGGCTACATGCTGGAAAGCGCGCTGGAGTCGGGCTTTAACTCGGCAGGTGTGGATGTGGTGCTGCTGGGCCCGTTGCCCACACCCGGCGTGGCTTACCTGACACGGGCGCAGCGCGCCAGCCTGGGGGTGGTCATCAGTGCCAGCCACAACGCGTATCCGGACAATGGCATCAAATTCTTCAGCGCACAGGGCACCAAGCTGCCAGATGCCTGGGAGCTGGCGGTTGAAGCGGCGCTGGATGAGCCCCCGACGTGGGCTGATTCCGCCACGCTGGGCAAGGCCCGCCGACTCGACGATGCAGCGGGCCGCTACATCGAGTTTTGCAAGAGCACGGTCCCTCACGCACTGTCTTTGCGCGGTGTCAAGATCGTTGTGGATGCAGCCCATGGCGCTGCATACCAGGTTGCGCCCAAGGTGTTCCATGAACTCGGCGCCGAGGTGCTGGCCATTGGGTGTGCACCCGACGGTCTCAATATCAACCATGAGGTCGGCGCCACGCATCCCGACGCACTGGTCAGGGCGGTGCGCGCCAACCATGCCGACTATGGCATTGCGCTGGATGGCGATGCCGACCGCCTGCAGATGGTGGATGCCTCAGGGCGCCTCTACAACGGTGACGAGTTGCTGTACCTCATGGCGGCCGACCGCATGGGACGCGATGAACATGTGCCTGGCGTTGTGGGGACCCTGATGACCAATATGGCGGTCGAGGTCGCACTGCAGGCACGCGGCGTGAAGCTGGTGCGGGCACGCGTGGGCGACCGCTACGTGTTGGAGGAACTGGCGCGCCACCACTGGGTGCTGGGGGGCGAGGGTTCGGGGCATTTGCTGGCGCTGGACCGCCACACGACGGGTGACGGGATCGTCAGTGCCTTGCAGGTGCTGCAGGCGTGCGTGCGCAGTGGACAAACCATGGCACAACTGCTGGCAGACGTTGTGCTCTACCCGCAGGTGCTGCTCAATGTCCGCCTCCCGCCGGGGCAGGACTGGAAATCCAACAAGCTGCTGACACAAACGACCCGAGCCGTTGAACAGGAGCTCGGTTCCACAGGGCGCGTCCTGATCCGTGCCAGCGGCACGGAGCCTTTGCTGCGGGTGACGGTGGAGGCGCGGGATGCGCAAATGGCCAGTGCCTGCGCACAGCGGTTGGCCGATGCGGCGCGCGCAGGCTGAGCCTTTGCTGCTCGGGATGGCGGGAAAGCCTGGAGGCGATTTCTCGGAGGGAAGTAGTCGCCTCTGGAGGCGAGATCATGAACATCTCGCGTTTGTCCTTCATCGCAGGTAGATGTAGATCGTCTGAAAGGCGCGCGACGCGTCGCTGTGCACTGCTGCGTCATCTAAGGATGGCCTGCATAACTCCCTGCGGTCTGTGATAGCGCGGCCTTGGGCGGTCCACTGCGGTGCTTTTCTTGCCAATAGCCGAGCCATTGGCCGCAAAAAGACGCCTTGTGGCCCATCCCGATCCGCACTACCACCGACTCGCGAGGGTTATGCAGGCCATCCCTGAGCGGCGAAAGACCTACTGGACTTCCACGCGGCCTTGTCGGCAAAAAGAATGAGGCGCAGCTCTTGATCACTCGTGCAGTGCGTCATGAATTCGACATGACAGAGACATGGCACTGTCACGGGAGGCTTCCACACTGCCTGGGAAGGAAGCGATGCCTGTCAACGGGTAGCGATTTCCGGAGAAAGCACCTTCCCGCCGCTAGGAGTCGTCCCATGAATGAGTTGTCCAATCTGCCGCTGTTATCCGCTTCACTCCCTGCCCGGGCGCATGGGCGCACAGAAGGCGAGGGCAGCGGCGTTGCACCGTTGGCACAGATGCAGGTGCAGGGCAATGTTCAAGTGGGTTGGGCGCGCCATCTTGATGAAGTGCGTCAGGCACAGCGGTTGCGATTCGATGTCTTTGCAGCCGAGATGGGTGCGCGACTGTCAACGACCATACCCGGCCATGATGTCGATCTGTTTGACGACTATTGTGAGCATCTCCTGGTGCGTGATGTACCAAGTCAACAAGTGATCGGCACCTATCGGGTGCTCACCCCAGCGCAAGCCAAGCGGGTAGGGGGCACCTACAGCGATAACGAATTTGATCTGACCCGGTTGCGCAGTTTGCGGCCCCGTATGGTCGAGCTGGGCCGCAGTTGCGTGCATCCGGATCACCGCCATGGGGGGGTCATCCTGGCGCTGTGGGGGGCTCTGGCAGATTTCATGGTCCGCAATCAGCTCGACACCATGATTGGCTGCGCCAGCATTCCGATGCTGCACAACGGCGTGGTGAGTGGCGATGCCGCGGCCAGCATTTGGGAGCAATTGCGCCAGACCCATATGGCGCCCATTGATTTTCATGTACGACCCCGATTGCCATTGCCGGTAGAGCAGCTCGACGGATCCTTGTTGATCGAGCCGCCCGCCCTGATCAAGGGCTACTTGCGCCTAGGTGCTCGGGTTCTGGGGGCGCCGGCCTGGGATCCGGATTTCAATACCGCCGATCTCCCGATGCTGATGCGCATTGCAGACCTGCCCTCCCGCTACCGCAAGCACTTTCTGGGGGCCTGATGCGTGCGGCGTTCGACGCCTTGGGGCCCTGGGGTAATGCCCCGGGGGCGGCGGATATCGCCAGTAATGCAGGTGATTTGCATGTGTCCGAGCCGTATCGTTGTCGGGCAGTGTTCATTTCCGATCTGCACCTCGGAACACCGGGCTGCCAGGCTGCGGCACTGCTGGATTTCTTGAAGCACCACCCTTGCGAAACACTTTACCTCGTGGGGGATATCGTGGACGGGTGGCAGCTGCGTCGCAGATGGTTCTGGCCACAAGCGCATAACGATGTCGTGCAAAAATTGTTGCGCAGCGCCCGCAAGGGGTGCCGCGTGGTGTTTGTGCCGGGTAACCACGACGAATTCGCCCGTGGGTTCGTGGGGCATTCGTTTGGCGGCATCGAGGTGGTTGAAGAAGCGGTGCACCTGACGGCCGATGGTCGACAGCTTTGGGTGACCCATGGTGATTACTTTGATGGTGTCATCCAGTGTGCCAAGTGGCTGGCCTATCTGGGGGATAACCTTTACGAGTTCACTCTCAAGCTTAATAGGTACCTCAATTCCTTGCGTGCACGTATGGGCTTGCCGTATTGGTCCTTGTCTGCTTACCTCAAAGGCAAAGTCAAAAAGGCCCTCAACTACGTGACGGATTTCGAGGTGGCCGTTGCGGCGGAGGCACGCCGGCGTGGTCACCAGGGCGTGGTCTGCGGACATATCCATCGCGCCGAAATGCGGGAGATCGACGGCATTTTGTATTGCAACGATGGTGACTGGGTTGAGAGCCGTACTGCGTTGGTCGAGCATCTGGATGGTCGATTGGAACTGTTGCAATGGCCTGTCCGGCGCGAGGCCCCGTCTGCGGCCCCTGTTTCGGAAGTGACAGCATGAAGATTGCGCTGGTGACGGATGCATGGCATCCGCAGGTGAATGGGGTGGTGACGACACTCGTAGAGTTGGTGCAGCAACTGCAGGAGCTGGGGCATGAAGTTCATGTCATTCATCCTGGTCAATTTCGAACCCGCCCTTGTCCGGGTTATGCGGGCATCGATCTTGCCATGCGCCCGGCAGTTCCCTTGGGCCGTGCCATGGACGCCATCCAGCCGGATGCTATCCATCTCGCCACGGAGGGACCCCTTGGCTGGGCCGCCCGCGGCTACTGTCTGCGCCACAAGCTGGCTTTCACCACGGCATTTCACACGAAATTTCCTGAAATACTGAACGCCGCATTGCGCATCCCGCTGGCATGGGGTTATGCGTTGTTCCGGCACTTTCACAGTCCATCCTCTGGAATCATGGTGCCTACGCATGGTGTCCTTCAGATGCTGGAGCGCCGTGGATTTCGCAATTTGCGCCAGTGGACCCATGGTGTGGATACACAGGCGTTCCCGTTCCAGGGGCAGGCTTTGCCCAGCCGTTTGCTTGGTGCACTGGCGCATCCGGTGAGCCTGTATGTGGGGCGAATTTCGTACGAAAAGAACATTGAGTCCTTTCTGCAGATAAAGATGCCCGGCACCAAGATTGTGTGTGGTGTGGGCCCGCTGGAGCAGCGGTTGAAGGAGCGTTACCCGGAGGTGCGCTGGATGGGGCTGCTGGATCGGCAATCCCTTGCGGAACTGTATGCCGCTGCGAATGTGTTTGTGTTTCCCAGCCGATCGGAGACCTTTGGGCTGGTCATGCTGGAGGCCATGTCCTGCGGAACCCCGGTTGCGGCGTATCCCGTGGATGGCCCTCTGGAGGTCCTCGGGGCGGCTGAGCCGCAGGGTGCCAGGGGTGGTGTTTTGCACGCCGATCTGCCCTCGGCATGCCAGGCAGCGTTGGCTGTGCCACGCCACGAAGCCCGCCGCCGCGCGCTGGACTTCACTTGGAACAAAGCGACAAAAGTCTTTGTTCAGCATCTCGTGCCCGTCCGGTCGGGCGATCTGGCACGTCTGGTGCCAGTCATATAATTTGCTACGGTTTTTGTCATTTTTTTAATCGAGGCGGTCTTGTTCAGGCTGTAATTGCGCGCCCATGTCTCCACAGTCCCATGAAGCTGCCGTAGCCCCTCAGCAAGCCAACCTGCCTGTCGTGGTGGCCAATGCCAGCGCAGCAGCAATGCCAGACAGTCAGCCCACAGCGCAGACAGGTGCACCATCTGACGTAGAGCTCCTGGACAGGGACCACAGCATTCTGGCGTTCAATGAGCGTGTCTTTGACTGGGCTGTCCGGACCGATGTGCCACTGCTTGAGCGCTTGCGTTATCTCTGCATCGTCTCTTCCAACCTGGACGAGTTCTTTGAGGTGAGGGCTGCTCCGCACATTACCGCTGCCAAAAACGGTGAGACCAAGGGCCTTTACACCGAAGCATCCTTCGAAGCCCTGTCCGCCCAGGCGCATGATCTTGTAGAGCGGCAATACGCGCTGTACAACGACTCGCTGGTGCCGGCTTTTGCGGCACACGGTATTCGCATTGTTGCGCATGGTGATCGGTCGGAGGTGCAAAAGCGCTGGGTTCATGACTATTTCATGCGCGAGGTGCGACCGCTGCTCATTCCCGTGGGGCTGGATCCTGCCCATCCATTTCCGCAGGTTGCCAACAAATCGTTGAATTTCATCGTGCGGCTCAAGGGCCGAGATGCGTTTGGCCGAGAAAACGAAATTGCCATCGTCAAGGTTCCTCGCGCCTTGCCGCGACTGGTCCGCATGCCGGCCAAGGTTGCGCCCAAGGAGGCTTTGTTCGTCAGCCTCTCCAGCATCGTGCGGGCGCATCTGCACGACCTTTTTCCTGGGCGGGAGGTCACCGAGTTTTCGCAGTTTCGCGTAACCCGCCACTCCGATCTTGCACTGGACGAAGAAGATGTCCGCAACCTGAGAACAGCCCTGCGCCAGGGCCTGCAGCACCGCCACTATGGCCAGGCCGTGCGGCTGGAGGTGTCTTCCGGTTGTTCTGCGTTTCTTTCGGATTTTTTGCTGGAGCAGTTTGAATTGCCAGGCGCGGCCCTCTATCGTGTCAGTGGGCCTGTGAATCTGGTGCGCCTGACGCAGTTGGTGGATCTGGTCAACGACCCCGCGCTGCTGTTTCCAACCTGGCGTTCCGTCTGGCCACGGCAGATGCAGCCCGGTGTTTCCATACTGGAGCAGTTGCGCCACGGCGACATTGTGATGCACCAGCCGTTCGAGAGTTTTGACGGTTTGTTGGCCTTTCTGCGTGAAGCGGTCAATGACCCTCAGGTTCTGGTGATCAAGCAGACCATTTACCGCACCGGTTCAGACTCTGAACTCATGGATCTATTGACCGAGGCTGTGCGCCGCGGCAAAGAGGTCATGGCCGTGGTGGAGCTCAAGGCGCGCTTTGATGAGGAAGCCAACATCAACTGGGCCGAGGCGCTTGAATCCATCGGTGCCCAGGTGGTTTACGGCGTGGTGGGGCTCAAGACACATGCCAAGATGCTGCTGGTTACCCGGCGCGAGGGGCGTCAGCTTCGTCGCTATGGGCATTTGTCCACGGGCAACTACAACATGCGCACGGCGCGCCTGTACACCGATCTGAGCTATCTCACTGCGGATGAGGAAACCACCGCAGACATGGACGGGGTGTTCAACCATCTGGCCAGCCAGAACCGCCCCCCCAGATTGCGCAGGTTGCTGCTGGCGCCATTTCACCTGCAACGCCGCATGGTGGAAAAAATTGAACAGGTGGGTCTGGCCGCCAGTCGCGGAGAAAATGCGCGCATTGTTGCCAAGATGAATGCCCTCACGGACGAAGCATTGATCCGTGCGCTGATACTTGCAGGGCAGCAGGGGGCTCGGATTGATCTCATTGTGCGGGGCGCCTGCATGTTGCCGGCCCAGTTGCCCGGTGTCACCGACAACATCCGGGTGCGTTCGGTGATCGGCCGATTCCTGGAGCACACGCGGGTGTTCTATTTCCGTTCAGGCGGCCAGGAGGACTTGTACCTGTCCAGCGCCGACTGGATGAACCGCAACATGATGCGTCGGGTGGAACTCGCCTGGCCTGTCACAGACCCCGTTTTGCGTCAGCAGATCGTGGATGAGTGCCTGGTGGCTTATCTTTACGACGATAAGGACGCGTGGACGCTCAAGGCGGATGGAACCTATGAGCACGCGCGCAACCCCGTCACCGGCAAGGGCGCCCAGAATGCGCTGATGGTGCGCTACAGCACCGTAGCGCCCGCAGCGCGACCCGATCAGGGAACGGCATGATGGATCTCATCCTCTGGCGTCATGCGGAAGCCGAGGAGGCGGCTGATGGCATGGACGATACGGCCCGTCCGCTCACCCCACGGGGTGAAAAACAGGCGGCACGCATGGCCGCATGGCTGGACAGGCAACTGCCAGAAGGGTTGCGGGTGCTTGCCAGTCCGGCTCGGCGAACGGAGCAGACAGCCAAAGCATTGGGCCGCAAGTTCAAGATGCGTGCCGAACTGCTGCCGGGCGGCACCGTGGAGGATTTGCTGGAACTGGCCCAATGGCCGCGCGCCCGTGGGGCCGTGCTGATCGTTGGCCACCAGCCTGTGCTTGGCCAGACGATAGCGCAGCTGATGGGATTGCAGGCGTCTGAATGCGCCGTGCGCAAAGGCGCCGTCTGGTGGCTTCGCCAGCGCCAGCGGCTGGACCATTGCCAGACCGTGCTCATGACGGTGCAGTCCCCCGAATTCCTCTGACCCGCCGCAATCACAGGGCCATTTCGGCCCTGATTGGCGACCTCCAGATTACTTGCGCGTGGCCTTGGCAGCAGTCTTGGTTGCAGGGACTTCTGCCTTGGTGGGGCGCCCCGTCTTGATGGACGGAACTGCCTGCAGGGCGGTGCGCAGAGCGGCATCCGAGAGTCCTGCCAGCACCTTCAGGCCGGCGCGCAGCAACTCGCTTTTCTTGGCAGGTTGGGCGAGCGAGTCAGCGCGCTTCTTGAGCGTCTCGATGACTGAATACTCGTCTTTGGGAATGGTGAAACTGTCGCGAACCAGTTTGGGCTTTTTGCCACGAGCCTCCTTGGCTGGCAGCGCCGGTGCAGGAGCAGCGGGTTTTGCCTTTGCCGTGGTCGTGACTGCGGCACGTTTGACAGGCTTGGCGGGTGCTTTGGCAACCGGCTTGGTTTCGGTTACTGCTGGCTTTTTAACCTTGGAAGCAACTGCCACGGGAGCTGTGCCCGCGGCGACGGTCTTGGCTGCCGGTTGAGCGGGAGCTGGCGTGGGGATCGGAGTCGGGATTGGAGTGGTGCTTGGAGATGGAGTAGACGTGGTCATGTGATAAATGAATAAATAAACGGTATAAACAGTTTATACCGTTTATTGCGGCAAGTCATCCCAGATTGAGTTCCAGTTCCCACGGCGTTTTTTGCCAGGCCACTACCTCTTCGCGCAGCAGGTAGGCCGATTGCGGGTAGGCAGCAGCCCATCCCGCCCGGGTGCTGATCGTGTGGCGCGTGCCCACTGCATGCAAAGACAGGCCCTCTACGTCCGGGTCGCGCCGGGCATGGCAGAGCGCAACCGCCACGCGCAGACTCAGCAACTGCAGGGAAAAGACCGAGTCATTGATCAGTTCAATTTCCAGCTTGCGGACTTTGCCTCGCTGTCCCAGCACCAGGGCGCCGAGCCTGTGCAGTTCGGACACGGCAAACCCTGCGGCATCGGTGTGGTCCAGGATGTAGGCGCCATGGCGGTGGTATTCGCTGTGCGAAATGATGCCGCCAATCTCATGTAGGCGTGCTGCCCATTCGAGCTTGCGTGCGGCACGCTCGCTGTTCAGGGGGGCAGCCTGGGTGAAGAGGGCAGATGCAACACGCGCAACCCGCTCGGCTTGGGCGGTGTCCACCGAGAAGCGCTGCATGAGGCCATTCACCGTGGTGGTTCTTAAGTCGGTCTCGGGCTGCTCGCGGTCAAGCAGGTCGTAGAGAGCGCCCTGACGCAGCGCGCCCTGGGCGACATGCATCTGCCCAATTTCGAGCAGATCGAAAACCGCCCGCAACACACTGATGCCACCGCCAATCACGGCCCGCCGGTCTTCCTTGAGTCCTTCCAGTCGAACGCGGTCTGCATGGTGTGAGCGCAGCAGGCGGTCCTGCAGCCAGTTCAGTCCCTCCGCTGTGATGAGACCCTCGGGGCCGCCTGCAGCAGCGAGGATGTCGCCAACCGCACCAGCGGTGCCTGAAGATCCATAGGCAATATCCCAGGTGTCGGGCCGGAATGTGCCAAGCGCCTCGTCCAGCACTGCCTTGGCAGCGATTTCTGCAGCCATGAATGCCTGCCGCGTGAACTGGCCGTCGGCAAAGTAGCGTGTGGACCAGGCCACGCTGCCTACCCTGAAAGACGCCACGGTGTGGGGCCTGAATTGCTGCCCAAGGATGAATTCGGTAGAGCGACCACCAATGTCCACCACCAGCCGGCGTTCGTCCGACTGAGGCAGTAGGCGCGCAACCCCCTGGTAGATCAGCCGGGCTTCTTCAGGGCCTGAAACCACATCGATGGGATAGCCCAGAATTTCACCACCGCGCGTCAGAAATTCGTCCCGGTTGCGGGCCTCGCGAAGGGTCTGGGTTGCCACGGCACGCACCTGGGCGCGCTCAAAGCCCGCCAAGCGTTCACCAAAGCGCGCCAGACAATCCCAGCCGCGCTGCATGGCTTCGCGCGTCAGATTGAATTCGTCGTCAAGGCCATTGCCTAGGCGCACGGTTTCCTTGAGATATTCCATCCGCTGGATGTGGCCGTGCTCGAAGCGGCCAATTTCAAGGCGAAAGCTGTTAGATCCCAGATCTACAGCTGCGAGCAATGTTCCGTTGTGCATGTTTCTGCGCGTGATGCGCTCGATCTCCAATATGGAAGCATAGCACCCGCAGTACCGTGTCCAGGTGGGGGTCAGCCGATGATGCGACCGTCCTGGGTTAGCATGCTTTGCGTCACATAAGCGTTGGACCGCTTTTTCCCCTGGTAGGCAACCACATAACCGCCGACATTCACGTTGGCACGCCGTTGCAATGCCGTGAGCACACTGGCGCGCGTGATCGGGCCTGAAATGCCGCCAAGTATCTCGGCGGTGTAGCGCGCTGCAATGAACCCGGCCAGACCCTGCGGCGAGGGGGCTTCGTCAAACAATCGGACCAGCGCATCACGGTAAGCGCGCACCACGGGCAGGCTGGACGTGACCAGCGGCACCGCCTGGGTGGCAATGATGGACGTGCCCTTGGGCGTACCACCCATCTGGGCGAGCACCTGCAGATTCACGTCGGCCAGCGCCACGACAAAACATTGTCGACCTGGCGGGGCCACCAGCTTGCTGGCAAATGCATGCAGCTCCGGTGTTCCCCCTACAAACAAAATAATGGTCTGGGTTGGATTGGTGAGCTGCGTCGCGGCGGGTCCCTGTGTGCCCGGAAGCGGCAGTATCTGGGCTTGCAGGCCCAGGCTTTTTGCTACCTGAAGGACATAGGCTTGCGATTGCTGCTGAATCTGCGCGGTAGCGAAGACCACGCCAATCTGCTTCACCCCTAACGAGGCATGTGTTTTGATGGCATGCGCTATCTGGATCTGGTGGTCCGGGAATACTTCGAAAACTGTCTCGGCCTCGCTGTCGGTTACCGCGTTGTGCAACCAAGGGGCCACCATTGCCAGGGGCGACGCAGACCGCGCCGCAGACTGCAGGGCCACCAGTCCGGCGGCAGCGCCATTGCCCACGCAGCCAGACAGCGCCACGCACCCGGATTGCCCGTGGACTGCTTGCCATGCGGCCTTCAGGCCTGCGGGCGTGCCATCGGTTTCGATGGTGACATGTTGCACCGTGCGGCCACGCACCCCGCCGCGCTTGTTCAGGTCCTGCCAGGCAGTTCTGGACCCGACCAGAAAGTCGCGGCTGATGTCTTGCTGTCCAAAAGTCAAGTCAACCACCTGGGCCACCACCAGCGGGCGGTCCCCGTCGGAATTGCGAGGGGTACTGGCTGGCAGTGGCTGGGCCATGACTTCGCCTGCCATCGCGGCACTTGCAGCAGCGGTCCAGCGAATCCAGTGGCGGCGATTCAGCGAAACCGCTGGGCAATGGGGAAGATGCATGGCTATTTAATGCGCTGAGAAGGGTTATTTTTTCTTGGGCGGCATCATCACGGTGTCCACCATGTGGATAACACCATTGCTGGCGGCGATGTCCGCTTGCTCTACCATGGCTTCCTCCACGGTCACGAAGGTGCCGGCGCGTGCCAACGCAATGTCGGCGCCCTGCAGGGTCTTGACCTTGCCTGGCTTCACGTCTTTGGATGCCACGCGCGATGGCACGATGTGATAGCTGATCACAGACTTGAGCAGCGCCTTGTCTGCCTTGAGTGCGTCCATGGTCTTCGCAGGCACCGCCTTGAAGGCTGCGTCAGAGGGAGCAAACACGGTGTAAGGGCCTGCCGCCTTGAGTGTTTCCGTCATGCCGGCTTCTGCGACCAGGGCGTTGAAGGTCTTCAGCGACGCCGTCTTGGCGACCGTATCCGCCAAGGTCTGGGGTGCAGAGGCGTTGGTGGCGCAGGCGCCCAGGGTGCTCACTGCCACCAGGGCGAGTGCAGATTGAAGTGCATAACGGCGAAACATGAAATTCTCCTGGAAGTAAATGGCCGACGCATGTCGGTAGTAGCAGACTACGGAGCGGTCGTGACATGGATGTGACAATTTGATTTAGCCTCTGCTTGGGTAAGTTGGGGGAATGGGCGTGTGACAATTGTGGATAAAAGTCACGGCACTGTCATATTTGAAACCTACAGTCGCGACATCCCAACTCCTTCAACCCTAAAGGTATCTTCATGAAAATGTCCGTGATTCGAGTTTTGGTGGCTGGTGTGGCTTCGGTTGGAGCGTTTTCTGGCGCCATGGCACAGCAAGAGGTTACGGGCGCCGGCGCCACGTTTCCGGCGCCGCTGTATTCCAAGTGGGCTTCTGATTACAACAAGGCCACTGGTGTGAAGGTCAACTACCAGTCGGTGGGCTCGGGTGCTGGTCTGCGCCAGATCGATGCCAAGACCGTGGCGTTTGGTGCCTCCGACATGCCTCTGAAGGGCGAGGACCTTGAAAAGAAGGGCTTGGTGCAGTTTCCTACCGTCATTGGTGGTGTGGTGCCAGTGGTCAATATTAAGGGTATCGCCCCGGGCCAGATCAAGCTGACCGGCCAGGTGCTGGGTGATATCTATCTGGGCAAGATCACCAACTGGAGCGATCCGGCCATCAAGGCGCTGAATCCTTCGGTGCCACTGCCGGATGCCGCCATTGCGCCAGTGCGTCGCGCTGACGGTTCAGGCACCACCTTTGTGTTTACCAATTACCTCAGCAAGGTCAATCCTGAATGGAAAACCAAGGTAGGTGAGGGTACGGCTGTGAACTGGCCCGTGGGTGCCGGTGGCAAGGGCAACGAAGGCGTGGCCGCCTTTGTGGGTCGCCTGCCCAACTCCATTGGTTATGTCGAGTACGCCTATGTCAAGCAAAACAAGATGACGTACACGCTGATGCAAAACGCGGCGGGCAAGTTTGCGACCCCGGACGATGTTGGTTTCAAGGCTGCGGCTGCTGGCGCTGTCTGGCCCAAAAACTTCTACCTGATTTTGACGAACCAGCCTGGTGATGCCACCTGGCCCATTACCAACCCTACTTTCATCCTGATGCACAAGGTTCAAGAAAAGCCCGCAGATGCCGCCACGGCGCTGAAGTTCTTTGACTGGACTTTCAAGTCGGGTGACAAGACGGCTTCGGACCTGGATTACGTGCCCATGCCTGACATCGTCAAGGCCAACATCCTGAAATCCTGGGCTGACATCAAGGACACTTCCGGTAAGGCTGTGTCGTTCAAGTAATCAATCCCTCGGGCCGGCACCGTGCCGGCCTTTTTGATTTCACTTTTCAAGGCTACCAACGTGTCCACTACGATGCCGGTCCGTCAGAGCCCGCCTTCCGAGGCAGCCTCTGGCACTCAACGGACCACACCTCCACCCAAAAATTCGTTGATATCGGGCATGTTGGCAGACCGAATTTTTGGATGGCTGGCGCGTGGCGCTGCCATCCTTACCCTGCTGTTGCTGTTCGGTATCCTGGCTTCGCTGGTGGTGGGGGCTTGGCCCTCTATTTCCCAGTACGGTCTGGGTTTTCTCACCAGCAGTGTCTGGGACCCCGTTCAAGACGAGTACGGCGGCCTGGTCATGATTTATGGCACGCTGGCCACCTCGTTCATTGCGTTGCTGATTGCTGTGCCCGTGAGCTTTGGCATTGCCTTGTTCCTCACCGAGCTGTCGCCCGCCTGGCTGAAGCGGCCACTGGGAACTGCCATTGAATTGCTGGCAGCCGTGCCATCGATCGTGTATGGCATGTGGGGTTTGATGGTGTTTGGCCCCATTCTTGCTCGTTTTGTGCAGCAACCCCTGCAGGCGCTGTTCGCCGGTGTTCCGTACCTGGGCGCATTTGTCTCGGGCCCCCCTGTAGGCATCGGTATTTTGTCTGCGGGCATCATTCTGGCCATCATGATCATTCCGTTCATCGCGTCCGTGATGCGTGATGTTTTCGACGTTACGCCGGCGCTGCTCAAGGAGTCGGCCTACGGTCTGGGTTCGACGACCTGGGAGGTAATGTGGAAGGTTGTGCTGCCCTATACCAAGACGGGCGTGCTCGGCGGCATCATGCTGGGCCTGGGGCGTGCGCTGGGCGAAACCATGGCGGTGACATTCGTTATCGGCAATATGAATCAGCTCGATTCCCTGTCGATGTTCGAGGCCGCCAACAGCATCACTTCGGCCCTGGCCAATGAGTTTGCGGAAGCCGGCGAAGGTCTTCACCAGGCGTCCCTGATCTATCTGGGGCTGGTGCTTTTCTTTATCACCTTCGTGGTGCTGAGCTTGTCCAAGATTTTGCTGTCACGCCTTCAAAAGAATGAAGGAGCCCGCACATGACCACCTCGCAACGTCTCATCTCGGCAGCGGATGCCGTGCAGGCCCGACAGGCCCGCTACAACAGTCGCAAGCGGGTTAACCAGATCGCCTTGACGCTGTCGCTGGCTGCCATGGTGTTTGGCCTGTTTTGGCTGGTGTGGATCTTGTGGGAGACCGTGCGCCTGGGCGTGGGAGGGCTGAGCCTGACCCTGTTCACAGAAATGACGCCGCCGCCCAATGATGCGGGTGGCATCTCCAACGCCATCTTCGGCTCACTGGTGATGGTGGTACTGGCCACGTTTGTGGGAACTCCCATCGGCATCATGGCCGGGGTTTACCTGGCCGAGTATGACGTGCGTAGCTGGCTGGCATCCACCACGCGCTTCGTGAACGACATTCTGCTGTCGGCGCCCAGCATTGTGATTGGCCTTTTTGTTTATGCCGTCGTGGTGGCGCGCTTCAAGAGCTTTTCGGCCTACGCCGGCATTCTTGCCCTTGCGCTGATTGTGATACCGGTGGTTATCCGCACCACCGAAAACATGCTGATTTTGGTCCCCGCCAGCCTGCGCGAGGCGGCCTATGCCCTGGGCACGCCCAAGTGGCGCGTGATCACCATGATCACCCTGCGGGCGGCGCGGGCTGGTGTGATTACGGGGATTTTGCTGGCGGTGGCGCGTATTGCGGGTGAAACTGCGCCATTGCTGTTCACTGCCCTGAACAATCAGTTCTGGAACTCGGACTTGTCCAAGCCCATGGCCAGCCTGCCCGTCACGATTTTCAAATTTGCCATGAGCCCCTATGAAAACTGGCAGCAACTGGCCTGGGCGGGAGTATTCCTGATCACCGTGGCCGTTCTCGGACTCAACATCCTCGCACGGGTTCTGACCCGGCAGAAATAAGCAAGGAAGACTTTCATGCCCTCCACTCTCAAGAATTCGCCAGCAGGACCGTCCAAGATCACGGTCCGTGACCTGAACTTCTATTACGGCAAGTTTCATGCCCTCAAGGGCATCAATCTGGATATTCCCCAGAACAAGGTGACAGCCTTCATCGGCCCCTCGGGTTGCGGAAAATCCACCCTGTTGCGCACCTTCAACCGCATGTTCGAGCTGTATCCCGAGCAGCGGGCGGAAGGGCAGATCGTGCTCGATGGCGAGAATCTGCTGACGACAAAGCAGGATGTGGCGCTGGTTCGGGCCAAGATCGGCATGGTGTTTCAGAAGCCTACGCCGTTCCCCATGTCCATCTATGACAACGTTGCCTTTGGTGTGAAGCTGTTTGAAAGTCTCAGTGCCACGGATATGGATGACCGCGTGGAGTGGGCCTTGCGCAAGGCAGCGCTGTGGAACGAGGTCAAGGACAAGCTCAACCAGAGTGGTGCAAGCTTGTCGGGTGGGCAGCAGCAGCGTCTGTGCATTGCGCGTGGTATCGCCATCAAGCCCGAGGTGTTGCTGCTCGACGAACCGTGCTCGGCCCTCGACCCGATCTCTACCGCCAAGATCGAAGAACTGATTGCGGAGCTGAAGGAAGATTACACCGTGGTCATCGTCACGCACAACATGCAGCAGGCCGCGCGTTGCAGCGACTACACCGCCTACATGTATTTGGGTGACCTGGTGGAATTCGGGGAAACAGAACAGATGTTCTTCAAGCCCCAGCGCAAGGAAACCGAAGACTACATTACCGGCCGTTTCGGCTGAGGAGACATTTTTGATGGCTGACAAACACCTTTCATCGCAGTTCGACAGCGAACTCAACGGCGTTTCTGCCCGCGTCATGGAGTTGGGCGGCCTGGTGGAATCGCAAATTCGCCAGGCAATTTTCGCCCTGTCTCAGTTCAGCCTTGAAGCGGTTGAACAGGTGGGCTTGATGGAGCAGCGTGTGAATGCCATGGAAGTCGAGATCGACCACGAACTCGCGTCCATCATTGGCCGACGCCAGCCCACGGCCCGCGACCTGCGCCTGCTGTTGTCCATTTCCAAGGCGACTGCCAATCTGGAGCGCATGGGGGATGAAGCCAACAAGATGGCGCGCATGGTGAAGTCGATCATCGAAAGCGGTTCCTCCCGTTCACTGCCGACGAGCGATCTGCGCGTGGCGACCGAGCTGGCATCGGGCATGCTGCGCAAGGCGCTTGATGCCTTTGCGCGCCTGGACGTCAAGGCGGCGGTGGCCATCCTCAAGGAGGATGACCTCATCGACAAGGAGTTCGACGGCTTTGTGCGCAAGCTCATCACCTATATGGTGGAAGACCCCCGCACCATCTCTGCCAGCCTGGACCTGCTGTTCCTGGCCAAGGCTATCGAGCGCATTGGCGATCATTCGAAGAACGTGGCCGAACTCGTTATTTATCTCGTCAAGGGCAAGGACGTGCGGCACACCACGCTTGATGAAATTGAATCCGCTGTGGCGCAGTGACCGATTGGCGTTGACATGAAAAAGCTTCCCCGCGTATTGATTGTGGAGGACGAACCGGCAATTGCCGAGTTGATCGCCGTCAATCTGCGCCACAACGGTTTTCAGCCTATCTGGGCAGAAGATGGCGAGTCGGCTCAGCGTGAGCTGGATGCCGTTTTGCCCGATGTCATCTTGCTGGATTGGATGCTGCCAGGTCAAAGCGGCCTAGTGTTGGCGCGCAAGTGGCGTGCGGACAGCCGAACCAAGCCCATTCCCATCTTGATGCTCACCGCGCGAGGCGACGAGCCTGACAAGGTGGCGGGGCTGGATGCCGGGGCGGACGACTACATCACCAAGCCGTTTTCCACCCAGGAACTGCTGGCACGCATCCGCGCGGTGCTGCGGCGCCGTGCGCCTGAGCAGGTGAGCGACAGCGTGACCATCGGCGACCTGGTGCTGGATGCGGGTACCTACCGGGTGACGTTCCAGGGGCAACCGCTGAAGGTGGGGCCGACCGAGTTCAAGTTGCTGCATTTCTTCATGAAGCATGCAGAGCGCGTGCACAGTCGTTCGCAACTGCTTGACAAGGTATGGGGCGACCATGTGTTCATTGAGGAGCGGACTGTAGACGTGCATGTGAAGAGGTTGCGTGAGGCCCTGGGCATCGCTGGCGTGATGGTCGAAACCGTGCGCGGCGCGGGCTACAGGCTCACGGGGCAGCCGCCTGCGCTGATGCAGGCCTGAGACTGAGAATTTTTTGCTCATGCCCGCTCATCACGCCAAAACGCACCTGCTCGTCGTTGCAAATGCGCGCCATAGTCCAAGCTATGGCTGTGCTTTGCGCCTAGATCGAGTGCGTTTTGGCGCGCGGCTCGGACCCGCGCAAAAAACTCTCTGTCTCTGATTGTTTCAGTCGGGGGCACCAAGGCCTCCGCGTCTACCGAGAAAGTTGTGTAGTCCGCATGCTCTGGCGTTTTGGATATTTTCTTGCCTGGCAGCTTGCCGGGGGTGCGCTTGGCTGGTGGCTGACGGGCTCCTGGGGTGCCGTGGTGGGTGCCGCGGTGGCTGCATGGTTGTGGTTTGGTGGTGATTTGTGGCGGGGCGCACGCGTGCTGCGGTGGTTGCGTTCGGGTGACCTGTCTGCAGCACCGTCCATATTCGGCATGTGGGGCGAAGCCGCCGAACGCGCGCGACGCTTGTTGCGCCAGCGCCAGATGCTGGTCAAGGACAGCGAAGACCGCGTGCAGGAGATTCTGGCGGCGCTCCAGGCGACCCCCAACGGTGTGGTGCTGCTCGACGCCGAGGGGCGCATTGAATGGTGTAACCAGATCGCGGCTGCCCATCTCGGTTTTGATGCCCAGCGGGATGTCATGCAGTCCATCGGCAACCTGGTGCGGGACCCCGATTTCGGCGCTTACTATGCCGCCCAGAATTTCACCCACGACGTGGTGCTGCAGGGCCGGGACAGCACGCCGTCGCGGCCCGTGCGCATTTCGGCGCACCTGCATCCTTATGGCGACGGGCGCAAGCTGTTATTGACCCGCGACGTCACGGCGCTGGAGCAGGCTGACGCGATGCGGCGCGATTTTGTGGCCAATGTCTCGCATGAGATCCGCACGCCGCTAACGGTGCTGACCGGTTTTGTCGAAACCCTGCAGACCTTGCCACTGGACGCCGAGGAGCGGGCGCGGTATCTGGCCATGATGGCCCAGCAGGCGGCGCGCATGCAAAGCGTGGTGCACGACCTGCTGACGCTCTCGCGCCTGGAAGGCAGCCCATTGCCCGGCATGTCTGAATGGACGCCGGTGCAGGTCCTGATGCAGCGGTGTGAAGACGAGGGGCGGGCCTTGTCTGCCGTGTTGACGCAAAACCACCATCGACACCATGTGCTGCAGTTTCCGGCCGCGCAGGATTTGCGTGCCCAGGGTGAGATTGCTGGCGTGCCGTCCGAACTGCAAAGCGCGCTGTCCAACCTCATCAGCAATGCCGTGCGCTATACGCCCGCAGGCGGCACCATCACCGTGCGGTGGCAGCACACGAATGATGGAACCGCCACTTTTAGCGTCAGTGACACCGGGCCAGGGATAGCGCCAGAGCATATTCCGCGCGTCACCGAGCGCTTTTACCGCGTGGACCGCAGCCGGTCGCGGGAAACTGGGGGTACAGGCCTGGGGCTCGCCATCGTCAAGCACGCGGTGCAGCGCCATGGCGCCACGCTCGATATCGCCAGCGTGCTGGGCAAGGGATCGGTGTTCTCTGTCACCTTTCCCGCCAACCGGCTGCGCCGCCCCGCGCTGCCGGACGGATTGCAAGCCACAGCATCAGCACAAACAGCCCTGCCGTGATGGCCAGTGCCAGCGCGCTGGCCGCCCAGAACGGCGCTGGTGACGCCACGGGCGCCCAAGATCCCAGCCCGTGGTAGGCCAGCACATAGCCCCCGCCTAGCCCCGCGCCCCACAGCAAAAGACAGTACACCGCCAGCGGCGCGATCGTGATGCGGTAGCTGCGCAGCACAAAGACGCACAGGGTCTGCACGGCGTCGGCGGCATGGTAGGCCGCAACCCACAGCAGCAGCCCGCTGGTGACGGACACCACGGCAGTGCTGCTGGAATACAGGGTGGGCAATGCTTTGTTTGCTATTAATAATATAGCTGCTAGCGCAATACCCATAAGCGCGGAGAGCCTAAAACCTATAAAAACAACGCTGCGTGCCCGGATGGGGTTGCCCGCCCCCAGCCAGTAGCTCACCCGCGCACTGGTGGCAATGGCCAGAGACAGGGGCACCATGTACAGCACGGCGGCCACGTTGGCCGCGATCTGGTGCGCTGCCGTGGCCACAGTGCCCTGGCGCGCAATGAACAGCGCCATCAGCGTGAATGAAGTCACTTCGACCATGATGGCCAGCCCCGCCGGCACGCCCAGCCGGGCGAAGCCGAGGATGGTGGGCCAGTGGGGGCGCTCCATGCGCTGCCAGATGCGTAGCGGCGTGTACAGATCCTGGGTGCGCAACAGCCAGAAAGCCAGGGCCAGCATGCTGGCATTCACCACCAGGGTAGCCCAGGCGCAGCCTACGGCGCCTTGCGCTGGCAGGCCCGCGCCGCCAAACGTGAACCAGACGGACAGCGGCAATTTGACGAACAGCGAGCCCACCTGCAGCCAGCTCACCAGTTGTGGACGGCCAATGGCTTGGTTCAGCGTGCTGTACAGGCGAAAGAGCAGGGCGGGCGGAAGCGCCAGGGCCAGTACGGCCAGGTATTGCTCGACCTCGGTGCGCAGAGCCTGCGGCACCTCGGTCCAGCGCAGCAGCGGGCCGGGTGATAGCAGGATGAGCATGCCCGCTGCCGATGCCGCGGCGCACAGATAAACGGCCTGGCGCAGCGACGTGCCAATGGCACCAGGGTTGCGTGCGCCCCGCTGTTCGGCCCAGACGGGCAAAAGCGCCTGGAAGATACCCATCAGCGCAACATAGACACTGATGAAGATCGCCGAGCCCACTGACAGCGCCGCCAGGGAGGTTTCGCCGTGGCGCCCGGCCACGATGGTGTCGGTCACGCCAAAGGCCATCACAGCCAGTTGCCCTGTCAGCACGGTCAGGGCGTGGCGGGAGATGGTGGACGACTCCGACATCAGTCGGGCGTTGCCGTTCTCCGGAACAGCAGGATGAACTCGTTTTTGTCGGTGGGGCGGCCGATGGTGGCCTGCCTCGTCCAGTGGTCTGGGTTCACCCGGTTTTCAGGCGCTGGCCAGGCACTGTTGTCTGCGACCAGCCAGGGGCATTGGGTTGAAGGGCTGGCCGATTGCAGGCGCAGTTGGGCGTGGTACTGCAGCGCGGCCATCTGTGCCCGGCTCAGGCCAACCATTTGTACGCATCCAGGGTTCGGGCCCAGTGCGGCGGCCAGTTTGCTCGCCTGCGGTGCATAGCTGCGGGCGTAGTCCAGCAGCGGGAGCCATAGGGTGGTCAGCAACAGCCAGCACAGTGCTGCACCGCTGGCCGGCAATACCAGGCTTTTCCAGATGGCTGCACGGTTGCGTGCCGCGCGCCACCACACTAGCCTGCACCAGGCCGCAGATGCGACCAGTGCCACCACCAGCGCCAGCCACGAGAAGGTGGGTATGAACCCAGGGGCCAACTTGGCCACGTTGGCCGCGGGCTGGGCCGGCACGCCCGTCTGCATGGCAAACCAGATCACCCAGATAGCCACGGCCGAGACGCTGAAGAACAGCAAGGTGAACCAGTCAATCAGCGCCGCCATGCTGCGGCGGAAGGTGGGCAGCGCAAACGCTGCCAGCGTGGCAATGGCAGGCAAACCCAAGAGCAGCGCCCGGTCTGCCGGTTGGGTAGTGAAAGTGGCCCCAACCGAAACGAGCGAAAACCACAGGGGCAACCAAAGGTGGCGATGCGGCTGGCGGTTGAACAGCTGCTTGCGCCAGCGCCACAGGGTCCAGGAGGCCATGGGCCAGGCGGGCCAGCCGAACCACAGCAGCAGCCGCAGCAGGCTTCTGAGTTCCTTGCCTTCCGTGGCCGCATTGAGCAGGCGCCATCGCCAAAGATCCAGTTGCCATGCCAGCAGGGCCGCCAGCACAGTGACGACACCCAGCCCCAAGGCCCAGCGCACGCGCCGATCCGACGGGGCTGCTGGTGCCAAAACCACCAGCACGATGCAGCCCACGCCCAGCAATGCCGCGATCGTAGGCGCGCCGGCCAGTGTGAGTCCTATCATGCCCGCCACCAGCGCCACGGCGGGCGTCACCGTGCGGTAGGGCAAAGTAGCCACGGAAAAGAAGATCAGCGCCGCGCACGCAAGCTGTGCAAGGTAGCCCGTGGCTTCGTGCGACAGCTGCGCCAGACCCAGGCAGGCAATCAGCGCCAGCAAGGCGCCATCGGCGATGGCACGCGCGTAATCCAAAGGATTGGCCTCGCCGCCAAAGGCAAACGCGACAGGCTGGGCGCCCGGACTGCGCGCCAGGTAGTAAACACCGTACCAGGTGGCTGCCAGCGTCAGCACCAGCAGCGCCATGAACGGCAGGCGCGCCGCCATTTCAGGTGCCATCAGCCAGTCGGGCGTGATCTGGATGGCCCAGGCACCCAGCCAGTAGGGCAGCAAGCCATCGGTTTCGGGGGGCATGCCCCCCAGCTGTGGTCTCAGCCACGCGGTGTGTCCGTTGGCCAGTTCCATCATGTAGCCGAACGCAGTCACATCGGCTTTCTTCCAGGGCCCCCGGCCTACGAAGCCGGGCACGACGTAAGCCAGGCACAGCAGCAGCAAGGCCCAGCGAGGAAGCGGGCGCGCAGCTTTTTGGGTAACGATGGCGGGGGTGGGAGAGTTCACGCGTCAGGAGGATGGCAATGGCTGACTGCCGAGAATAAGGGCAAAACCAAACAAAAAGGCAGCGCGGTTGCCCGTGCTGCCTTGTTGGCGGAGATGCGGCGAATTACTTGGCTGCAGTCTTGCCGAAACGGTTGCGGAAACGTTCCACGCGGCCGCCCATGTTGTCCACGGATTTTTGCGTGCCGGTATAGAAAGGATGCGATTCGCTGGAGGTGTCCAGCTTGAACATGGGAAGCTCACGGCCGTCGTCGGTCTTGCCCATTTCCTTGGTGTTCACGCACGAGCGGGTCACAAACTTGAAACCGTTGGACAGGTCCACGAACAGAACTTCGCGGTAGTTGGGGTGAATGCCTTCTTTCATGATCAATCCTTGTCAAGTGCGGGAGCCGTGCGGGACCCGAAGCAACCTTTGCCTCGTGAAACATCCAGCGTACTTTCCGCAGAAAAAGCCCACGATTATAGCCCGGAGTGGGCAAGGGGCCATGTTGGCTGTGGTGCGTTGTTTACCCGCCCCGTCGCATCATGTCGAAGAACTCGACATTGCTCTTGGTGGCCTTCATGTTCTTGATCATGAGCTCCATGGATTCGATTTCATCCATGTTGTACATGAACTGGCGCAGGATCCGGGTTTTTTGCAGGATTTCGGGCGCCAGCAGCAGTTCTTCGCGGCGCGTGCCGCTCTTGTTGAGTTCGATGGCGGGGAACACGCGCTTTTCGTACAGGCGGCGGTTCAGGTGGATTTCGCAGTTGCCGGTGCCCTTGAATTCTTCAAAGATCACTTCGTCCATGCGGCTGCCGGTATCGACCAGCGCGGTGGCGATGATGGTGAGCGAACCACCTTCCTCGATCTTGCGCGCGGCGCCAAAGAAGCGCTTGGGGCGCTGCAGTGCGGCGGCGTCCACACCACCCGACAGCACCTTGCCGCTCGACGGCACGACGTTGTTGTAGGCGCGGGCGAGGCGGGTGATCGAATCGAGCAGGATCACCACGTCCTTCTTGAGCTCGACCAGGCGCTTGGCGCGCTCGATCACCATCTCGGCCACATGCACGTGGCGGGCGGCGGGCTCATCGAAGGTGGATGCGATGATTTCGCCCTTCACCGTGCGCTGCATTTCGGTCACTTCTTCAGGGCGCTCGTCCACCAGCAGCACCATCAGGTGCACGTCGGGGTTGTTGGCCGTGATGGCGTGGGCGATGTGCTGCATCATCACCGTCTTGCCGCTCTTGGGCGGGGCGACGATCAGCGCGCGCTGGCCACGGCCGATGGGCGCGATGATGTCAATGATGCGGCCGGTGATGTTCTCCTCGCTCTTGACGTCGCGCTCCAGACGCATCTGCTCCTTGGGGAACAGGGGCGTCAGGTTTTCGAACATCACCTTGTGCTTGTTCTGCTCGGGCGGGCCGCCATTGACGGAGTCAAGTTTGTTCAGCGCAAAGTACCGTTCACCATCTTTGGGTGTGCGGACCTCCCCTTCAATCATGTCGCCGGTGTGCAGGTTGAAGCGACGTACTTGGCTCGGACTGATGTAGATGTCGTCCGTGCTGGCCGTGAAGCTCGTGTCGGGGCTGCGCAGGAAGCCGAAGCCGTCGGGCAATATCTCCAGCACGCCATCCGCAATGATCTGTTCACCGGTCTTGGCGCGTTTCTTGATGATGGCAAACATCAACTCCTGCTTGCGCATGCGGCCAGTGTTTTCAATTTCAAGCTCTTCGGCCTGCTTCAGGACTTCAGACACATGCAGTGCCTTGAGTTCATTTAAGTGCATGGGGTGACTCCTTGGCGGAGCTGGTGTGAATCTTGGGGGAGAGGCGGTAGCTGGGAGAACCGTTGTTTGCGGCCCCGGCTTGCCTGGGGATCTCGAACCGGTTGCCAATGCGTGCAAGCCGGTGATCTGGCGAAATTATGACAGGAAAAAATCTGTGCTGGCCGGATCGCGCAGTGAGGGGCGCGTCATGCGCAAAGCCATCCACACTTTTGCCGTTCCAGCAGCCCCGGGGATCAGGGCGCTGGCACGAGGCGAAAAATCAGGCCAGTTGCTGATCAATGAAGGCGGTCAGTTGCGCCTTGCTCATGGCGCCGACCTTGGTGGCGGCCAGCTGGCCGTCCTTGAACAGCATCAGCGTGGGAATGCCGCGAATGCCGAACTTGGCCGGGATCTCTCGGTTCTCGTCCACGTTCATCTTGGCGATCTGCAGCTTGCCCTGGTAGGTGCCTGCGACTTCGTCCAGGATGGGGGCGATCATTTTGCAGGGGCCGCACCATTCGGCCCAGTAGTCCACCAGCACCGTGGTGCCGGTTTTCAGCACGTCGGCTTCAAAGCTGGCGTCAGAGACATGTTTGATGAGTTCGCTGGCCATGGCGGATTCCTTGATTTTGAGCGGGTTGGGACCGGTGTACGTATAAAGTCTGGGCATTGTGACAGAAACCAATTCCCCATTCACCGGTATGGCCGGGGCCTGCGACGCTATGACAGTCATAGCGAAAAGCGATCAGTGCGCAACCCTTTGGCAGCAGGTGCTCGCCCAGGTGGAGGCGCACATGCAAGCGTTGGCCGCCCATCCGGCGCGCACGGTGGTGCTGGTACCCTATGCGCAGCTCATGCCTTGGGCCCAGCGCTACTGGGCCTTGCAGCATGCCGATGGATTCGCCCCCCGTTTCGAAACCACGCGCAACTGGGCCCGCCAGCTGGCGGCCTTTGTGCCGCAGGGCGATGACCTGGCCGGCGATGTGGCGCGCGACACGCTCACTGCGCGCAACTTGCTCGACCGCGCTGGCCTGGCCGAGCAACGTGATGTGCTGGCCGCGCCTTTGCAAGAGGCTGCCACGCAGCTGGCGGCGGTGGTGGCGGCCATTGCGCCGGCGCAGCGCGAGGCCTGGGGCGCCCAGGCGCGCAGCCTTTTGCCCGAGGCCGACGAAGGCTCGTCCCTGCGTTTTGAAGCCGTGGTGGCCCGCATTGCACTCGAATGGGTGCTGGCCTCGCGCCACGCCACCGATGTGTTGTTCGAGCCTGGCGTGCGCCAGTCGGTCGATGCCCTGGTGGTGTTGCAAGGCTTTCAGGTCGAGCCCCTGGCGCAGGCCTTGCAGGACCATTGGGGCGACAAGGCGGTGGCGCTGGTCCTGCCGCCTGCATCCACAGATGCCAACGTTCGCGGCCCAATTGCCCTGCACGCCGCGCAGGATGCCGAGGACGAAGCCCAGCGCGCAGCCGCCTGTGTGCTGGCCCATGTGGTGGCCGGCCGCACCCCGGTGGCGCTGGCGGCCAACGACCGCGCCCTCACGCGCCGCATTGGCGCGCACCTGGCCAGCAGCGGTGTGGCGGTGCGCGATGAAAACGGCTGGACGCTGTCCACCACCCGGGCTGCCGCGCAACTGATGGCCGCGCTCAAGGCCAGCGCCTGGAATGCATCCGCCGATGAGGTGCTGGACTGGCTCAAACACGCGCCGGTCATCGAGCCCGCTGCGCTCAATGCCCTGGAGCGGGCATTGCGCAAGGCCTCGGTAGCCGCCTGGTCGGGTGCGGTTGCACGCGACTGGTCGGACAAGCCCGCCCTGGCGGCCTGCGTGGCCCAGGTGCAGGACTGGCGCGAAGCCCTGCGCACACCGCGCCCGCTCGCGCAGTGGCTGCAGGCCTTGCGCACTTTGCTCGTGGCCAGCGGCCAATGGCCGGTGCTCGAAGCGGATGCCGCCGGCGCCCGCGTGCTGACCGCGCTGCGCCTGCAGGTCGGCCAGGAGGCCGAGCTGGAGGGCTGGGCCAGCGCCGGCCGCCGCATGGCCCTGGCCGAGTTCACGCGCTGGGCCAACGAAGTGCTGGAAGCCGCGCGCTATGTGCCCCCGCAGACGGGCAATGCGCCCGTGATCGTTTTACCCATGCCCCAGTTGCTGGCGAGGCCGTTTGCCGCGCTGGTGCTGCCCGGCTGCGATGAAAAGCGCCTGCAGCCCTCGCCGGAACCCGTGGGCGACTGGACCGCGGCGCAGCGCCAGGCCTGGGGCCTGCCCACGCGCGAATCGCTGGAGGTGGCCCAGCGCGCCGCCTGGCAATACGCGCTGCAGACGCCCGCAGTGGATGTGCTCTGGCGCACAGGCGACGAAGGCGGCGAGCCCTTGCTGGCCAGCGCGCTGGTGCTGGCGCTGCACCTCGATGGCATAGCCACCCAAGGCGCCGACGACCGCAGCCTGCGCACCGTGGCGGCCACACCCACGGCGCGGCCCTTGCCCGATGGCAGCGCGCTGCCAGTGGTGCGTCTGTCATCCACCGCCTATTCCGACTTGCGGCATTGCCCGTACCGCTTTTTTGCGCTGCGCCAGTTGGGCCTGCAAGAGGCCGACGAACTGGCCGCCGAAGTGGACAAACGCGATTTTGGCAACTGGCTGCACGCAGTGCTGCAGCACTTTCATGAGGCCTTGCTGGCCGACCCGACGGCCGACGCAGACCAGCGCGTGGCCCGCATGGACAGCGCCGCGCAGGCCGTCACGCTGCAACAAGGCCTGGGCGAGGGCGACTTCCTGCCGTTCGCCGCAGGCTGGCCGCAGGTGCGCGATGGCTATCTGCGCTGGCTCGCTCAGCACGAACAGGCCGGGGGCCACTTCCGGCAGGCCGAGGTGCAGACCACCCAACCGCTGGGCGCGCTGCAACTAGTGGGCACCATCGACCGCATCGATGCCGTGTCGTCCACCGGCGAGCCCACGGCCCTGGTCATCGATTACAAGACCGAGAACGACACCGTCACGCGCAAACGCATTGGCGCCGGCGCCGAAGACACCCAGCTCGCGTTCTACGCCGCCTTGCTGAGCCATGACACGCTGCGCGCCGCCTACGTGAACGTGGGCGAGCGCGGCGATACGCAGATGCACGAACAGCAAGAGGTGGTGCACCTGCGCGACCTGCTGGTCGAAGGCATCCAGCACGACTTCGCCCGCATCGCCGCAGGCGCACCGATGCCCGCCCTGGGCGAGGGCGCTGTGTGCGACTACTGCGCTGCGCGCGGCCTGTGCCGAAAAGACTTCTGGAATGACTGAGGCCCCGCCGGTGACCGAACTGACCCACACGACTGCTGCCTACGAACACAACGGCCACCCCGTCTCGCGCGAGGCCTTCTACGCCATCGCCTGCGACCCCGCGCGCAGCGTGGCTGTGGAGGCCTGCGCGGGCGCGGGCAAGACTTGGATGCTGGTGTCGCGCATGCTGCGGGCCCTGCTCGACGGCGCCGCGCCGCACGAGATCCTGGCCATCACCTTCACCAAGAAGGCGGCGGGCGAAATGCGCCAGCGGCTGCAGGAATGGCTGGAGGCGTTTGCCGATGCGCCGCTTGCGGATTTGACGCGCGAGCTGGTTGCAAGAGGCATCAGCCCCCAGCACGCTCTGGATAAGCGCGATGCGCTACAAAATCTATACCGCCAGATGCTGGCCAGCGGCCGCCCGGTGCAGATCCGCACCTTCCACAGCTGGTTTGCCGCGCTGCTCGGCACGGCCCCGTTGGCGCTGCTGCAGGCGCAGGGTTTGCCCGCCAATTTTGAGCTGCTCGAAGACGACGCCGAGGCCGTGCGCGAGGTCTGGGGCCCGTTTCTGCAGACCGTTGCCACCAGCGCCAGCCTGCGGGCCGACTACGAGGCGGTAGTCGCTCGCCATGGCCGCTCGCAAACCCACAAGGCGCTGGCGGCGGCGCTGTCCAAGCGGGTCGAGTTTGACCTAGCCGATGTGGCGGGCGTGGTTGATGCGTCGGTGCCGCCGTTCCAGGCGCAATACCCGGAGCTGGCCGCTTTCCACGAACCCGCCGACGCGCTGCAAGGCGACGCCTGCCACCAGCGCTGGCTGGCCCGCGCCAAGGCGCTGGGGGTTGAGGCCAACAAGACGCCGCAAAAGGCGGCCGACGCGATCATCGACGCGCTGGCCTGTGACGACCTGAACCAGCGGCTGGACCAATTGCGCCGTGCCATGTTCGTCGCCAAGGAAGATCGGCTGTCAAAGAACCTCGAAAAATTCGCCGCCGCGCAAGAGGCCGAGCCCGAACTGCAGCGCCTGCTCACCGCCCGCCGCCAGCACGACGCCTGGCAGCACCAGCAGCGCATGGCCCGCCTGGCGCGTTGCCTGATTGCCCAGTTTGCGGCGGTCAAGCACCAGCACGGCTGGGTGGACATGAACGATGTGGAGCGCACGGCGCTGGTCATGCTGGCCGACCCCATCCTGTCGGGCTGGGTGCAGGAGCGCCTGGATGCGCGCATCCGCCACCTGCTGGTCGATGAGTTCCAGGACACCAACCCGCTGCAGTGGCAGGCGCTGCACGCCTGGCTGTCGGGCTACGCGGGCTCGGGCGGCGGCGCCAGTGGCCAGAAGCCGCCCAGCGTGTTCATCGTGGGCGACCCCAAGCAGAGCATCTACCGCTTTCGCCGCGCCGAGCCGCAGGTGTTCATCGCCGCGCAGGCCTTTGTGCGCGACGGCCTGGGGGGCGATCTGCTCAGTTGCGACCACACGCGCCGCAACGCCACGGGCGTGATCGCGGCCGTGAACCATGTCATGGGCAGCGCGCAAGCGCAGCAGGAAACCAGCGGTTTTGGTGAAACCTTCGGTTTTCGCGACCACACCACCGAATCCACAGACCCCGGCGTGCTGCTGCGCCTGCCGGCCATCCTGCCGCCAGATGCCAACGGTGGCGGGGGCACCGACCCGTTCGCCTGGCGCGACAGCCTGACCGAGCCGCGCCACGAGGCCGAAGAAACCCAGCGCATGCGCGAGTGCACGCAGGCCGCCGCCTGGGTGGCGGCGCAGATTGCTGCGGGTACGCCGCCCAACGAAGTGCTGGTGCTGGCCCGCAAGCGCGACCGGCTCGCCGCCATGCAAGAAGCCCTGCGCGCCCTGCACCTGCCCTGCGTGCAACCCGAAAAGGCCGACCTGTTCGACGCGCCCGAGGTGCAGGACATCGTGGCGCTGCTCGATGCGCTGGTCTCCACCGGGCACGACCTGTCGTTGGCGCGCGCGCTCAAGTCGCCGCTGTTCGGTCTGGAGGATGACGCCCTGGTCGCGCTGGCCGTGCTGCGCCGCCAGCCCGAGCATGCGGCCAGCAGCTGGTTTGATTTGCTGCAAAAAAGTGAGCTACTACCGCTTGATCTGCAAGCGCTAGCGGCCCATTTGACCCAATACAAGGCCTGGGTGGACGCCTTGCCGCCGCACGACGCGCTGCACGCCATCTACCAGCATGGCGACGTGCTGGCCCGCTTTGCGGCAGCAGCCCCCGCCGCGCAGCGCATGGCGGTGCAGGCCAATCTGCGCGCGCTGCTTTCGGCCGCGCTGCAGCACGACGGCGGCCGCTACCTCACGCCCTATGCCTTTGTGCGCGCCATGAAAAAAGGCGGCGTGCGCGCACCCGGCCGGGTGGATGCGCAGGCCATTCGCCTGCTCACCGTGCACGGCGCCAAGGGGCTGGAGGCGCGCTGCGTGCTGCTGCTGGACACCGACACCCGCCCGCAAAAGGCCGAGACCATGGGCGTGCTGGTGGACTGGCCCGGCGAAAAGACCGAGCCCGCAGGCTTCGTCTTCCTGGCCAGCGAATCCAGCCCGCCGCCCAGCGCCGAAACCGCCCTGGCCGCCGAGCAACAGGCCCGCCAGCGCGAAGAACTCAACATGCTCTACGTGGCCATGACGCGCGCCAAGCACTGCCTGGCGCTGTCGTCCGTGCTGCCCAGCGTTTCCGCGCCGGGCAGCTGGTGGAACCGGCTGGCGCCCTTGCTGGCGGATGCGCAAGGGTTGGACGAGGCGGTTGAAGCCGATGGAAAGGGGGTTGCCGCGACGACGGACGGCGTGCACGACCCATTCACCCTGGCCGAGTTGCCTGCGCTTCCCGCCGAATGGCGTGCCATGACCCCGGCGGTGCAAGAAGGCGCTGATTCTGCCGACCCGCAGGCATCGCTGTCCACCCCCGCATCGCGCCTGGGCGAGGCCATGCACCAGCTGCTGGAGCAGGCGGGCGTGGCGGGCGCGCCGCTGGCCGACCTGCGCGCCCAGGGCTGGCCCGCGGCCCGCGTAGCCCGGCTGGCGCAGGACTTTGACATCACCGTGGGCGCGGCGCGCATGGCCGCGCAGACCGCACAGCGCATCCTGGCGGGCGAGGGCGCCTGGGCCTGGGACGCCACGGTGGTGGACACCACCATCAACGAAGCGCCGCTGCGCCACCAGGGCCAGAGCCTGCGCATCGACCGGCTGGTGCATTGCCACCAGCCGCCCGAGCGCGCGGGCTGGTGGGTGCTCGACTACAAAAGCGCCGCCGAGCCCGAGCGCCAGCCTGCTTTGATAGCGCAACTGCAGCGCTACCGCGCGGCGGTGCAGGGGCAGGCACCGGGCGAGCGCGTGCGGGCGGCCTTCTTGACGGGTGACGGGCGCATGGTGCTTGTGGATGGGCCTTCCCTGGGCGAACCCGCTATCGCAGGCGCCTCGGTGCCCGATCTGGCTCAGGAGGCCGCTGCCGTGCGGCATACTCTCGCCCCCGCGCCATCGGCACCGCCGGCGCCTGCCGCCTTGTCCACATCCGCTTACGCGCCGGCCGCCGCCACGGGGGCGCACGAGGCTGCCGCAGGGCCCCCTCAGGGTTTTGTCCAAGGCTCCCTGTTCTGAATTGACTGTTTTCGATGGATCCAAAGGTTTTCCCCATGAATGCACCCACCCCCCTGGCAACCGAGGCGGCCACGCCTTTGCACTGCGATGTCGCCATCGTGGGCGGCGGCCCCGCCGGGCTGATGGCGGCCGAGGTGCTGGCGCAGGCAGGGGTGGTGGTGCATCTGTTTGACGCCATGCCCTCGGTGGGACGCAAATTTCTGCTGGCTGGCAAGGGCGGGCTCAACCTCACGCATTCCGAGCCGCACGGGCCTTTTGCCAGCCGCTACGCCGGGCGCCAGCCGCAGATCGAGCCGCTGATCCAGGCCTTCGGCGGCCCCGAGGTGCGCGCCTGGGCGCAAGGGCTGGGCGTGGAGACCTTCGTGGGCACATCGGGCCGTGTGTTCCCGGCCGACATGAAAGCCGCGCCCCTGCTGCGAGCCTGGCTGCAGCGCTTGCGCACGCAGGGCGTGCAGTTTCATATGCGCCACCGCTGGCTGGGCTGGGCCGATGGCGGTTCAGAGGGCGCCGGCAGTGGTGCGCTGCGTTTTGCCGCGCCCGCCGGCGAGGTGCGGGTCGCGGCCCGCGCGGTAGTGCTGGCGCTGGGCGGCGGCAGCTGGGCGCGCCTGGGGTCCGATGGCGCCTGGGTGCCGCTGCTGACGCAGCGCGGCGTGGCCGTGGCGCCACTGCGGCCGGCCAATTGCGGCTTTGATGTGTTGCGTGCCGATGCGCCCGTGGGCGAAACCCGCCGTGCGTTTTTGCAGGAGCTGATCGGCCGCACGCCCACGCCGGCCGTGGGCTGGACGCCGCATTTTGCCGAGCGTTTTGCGGGCCAGCCGTTCAAGACCGTGGCGCTCAGCTTCACCGACAGCCAGGGCCGCAGCTTTGACCGCCGGGGCGAGTTTGTCGTCACAGCCACCGGGGTGGAGGGCAGCCTGGTCTATGCCGCCGCGCAGCTGCTGCGCGACGAGATCGAGGCCCATGGCCACGCCACGTTCCACCTCGATCTGCTGCCCGACCATGCGCCCGAGCGCGTGCTGGTCGAGGTGCGCCACCCACGCGGATCGCGGTCGCTGTCGAGCCACCTTAAGAGCCGCCTCGGCCTGGACGGCATCAAGGCCGGCATCCTGTACGAACACCTGGGCAAGGACGGCATGAATGACCCCGTGGCCTTGGCCCACGCCATCAAGGCGCTGCCCATCACCGTGGTGGCAACCCGCCCGCTGGACGAGGCCATCAGCAGCGCGGGCGGCGTGGTGTTCGAAGCGCTGGACGAGCACCTCATGGCAAGCGCCGCGCCCGGCGTGTTCTGCGCGGGCGAGATGCTGGATTGGGAGGCGCCCACCGGTGGCTACCTGCTCACGGCCAGCCTGGCCAGCGGCCGTGTGGCGGGCGAGGGCGCGCTGCGCTGGCTGGGACAGGAGTAGCCCGCAGGGGCATGAGAAGGCGTTGGGGGAGCCTGGCNTTTTGCGCATGCCCGCTCATCACGCCAAAACGCACCCGCTCGTCGTTGCAAATGCGCGCCATAGCCCGAGCTATGGCTGTGCTTTGCGCCTAGATCGGCTGCGTTGTGGCACGCTGCTCGGACCCGCGCAAAAAACTCTCAGACTCTGAGTGCGCGGACTTTGTGCGAGCCAAGCGGCTCACCGCAAACAAGGCGAAAGAGATGCTTGGGAGGGGATTTTTTGCGCGACAGCGCAAAAAGAAAGAAGAAGTTGACGAGCCTTACCCCCGGCACTGGCTCCACAGTTAGGGCTGCTTGGTTCCCCACCTGACCCGGTTGGCCGCTTCACCATGCGGGGAGGCCCGTCAGGATCAGATTCTACCCCCTGTGGCGCTTCGCGCCTTCCCCCTTCTCTCGAATTGCTTCGCAATTCGGGAAGGGGGACGATGCCAGCGCGGCGGGGCGGCCCTTGCGCGGCATCTCCGGTCTTGGGCGCGCCGGTATCGGAGGGCAGGGGGGCTATGGGCCATAGAATCACCCCCATGTCCTATCTCGTGCTCGCCCGCAAGTACCGCCCCCGCAATTTCACCGAAATGGTGGGGCAGGAGCATGTGGTGCAGGCCCTCACCAATGCGCTCAACACCCAGCGCCTGCACCATGCCTACCTGTTCACCGGTACGCGCGGCGTGGGCAAGACGACGGTGTCGCGCATCCTGGCCAAGTCGCTCAACTGCCAGGGGCCGGATGGCACTGGCGGCATCACCGCCACGCCCTGTGGCGTGTGCTCGGCGTGCACGGATATCGACAGTGGGCGCTTTCCCGACTACACCGAGCTCGATGCCGCCTCGAACCGCGGTGTGGACGAGGTGCAGAGCCTGCTGGAGCAGGCGGTGTACAAGCCCGTGCAGGGCCGCTTCAAGGTCTTCATGATCGACGAAGTGCACATGCTCACGAACACGGCGTTCAACGCCATGCTCAAGACGCTGGAAGAGCCGCCCGAGTACCTCAAGTTCGTGCTGGCCACGACCGACCCGCAGAAGGTGCCGGTCACAGTGCTGAGCCGCTGCCTGCAGTTCAACCTGCGCCCCATGGCGCCCGAGACGGTGCTCTCGCACCTCACGCAGGTGCTGGCGGCCGAGAACGTGTCGGCCGAGCCGCAGGCCCTGCGCCTGCTCTCGCGCGCGGCGCGGGGCTCCATGCGCGATGCGCTGTCACTCACCGACCAGGCCATCGCCTTTGGCAGCGGCCAGCTGCAGGAAGCCGCCGTGCGCCAGATGCTGGGCGCGGTGGACCGCTCGTACGTGTTCCGGCTGATTGATGCGCTGGCCCAGGGCGATGGCAAGACCGTGGTGGAAACCTCGGACACGCTGCGCCTCAATGGACTGTCTGCCGCCTCCACGCTCGAAGAGATGAGCGCCGTGCTGCAGCGCATGGCCGTGTTCCAGGCCGTGCCGCAGATGGCGGGCGCCGTGGATGCCGACGACCCCGAGGCCTTGGAAACCGCCCGCCTGGCCGCGCTGATGCCCGCCGACGAAACCCAGCTGCTCTACAGCCTGTGCCTGCACGGGCGCGGTGAACTGGGCCTGGCACCGGACGAATACGCGGCGCTGACCATGGTGCTGCTGCGTCTGCTGGCCTTCAAGCCCCCTGGTGACCCGGCTGAAAAAAAAACTCTGACGCGGCCTGAAGCGCCTCCCGGCGCGGCTGAACCGGGGTCCCGCACCGCTGCGGCAGGTGTCGCACCCGTCGCGCCAAGCCCGTCGCAGGCGCAGCCGCAAGACGGGCCCACGCAACCAGTTTATGAACAAAACAAGGCGCTAGCGCCTGTCCTGCAGGCGCAATCAGCTACTTATTCGATAGCAGAGCCTGTCGCGCAACCTGTTGTGCAATCCTCGCAGGCGCCCGCGGTGGTGGCCGCCATGCCCGCTGCCATCGCCATGCCCGTGCGCAGCGGCAATGGGTTTGAGCAAAAAGAGCCTGTAGCCCCATTGCAGCAAGCGCAATCAGCTCCTGAATTTGTAGCAATACCGGTGCGCATGGCGCCAGAACCTGGCGCGCGCCTGCAACCCCATGCGCATTCCACGCCGGTGCCGGCCTCGGCCCGCTACACCCCCACCGAAGAAGGCGATGTGTGGCACGGCATCGTGCAACAACTCGTGGCGGCCGAGGCCATTACCGCCCTGGTGCGCGAGCTGGCCCTGCAGTCCCAACTGGTGGCGCGTGATGCGGGCCACTGGCTGCTGCGCGTGGAGCGCGAATCGCTCAACCAGCCCCAGGCCCGCGAGCGCCTGCGCGCCGCGCTGGAGGCTGCGGGCCATGCCAGCCAGATCAGCGTGGAACTGGGCGTGGTGATTGACAGCCCCGCCCGCCGCAATGCCGCTGCCGCCGCCGAGCGCCAGCGCGTGGCTGAAGACATCGTGATGAACGACCCCTACGTGCAGTCGCTGGTGCGCGACTACGGCGCGAAAATCGTGCCGGGCAGCATCAAGCCTGCATGATCGAAAACCACCATTCAAACCATTCCACAGAAACGAAAAGGAAACCACACCATGTTCAACAAGGGACAACTCGCCGGCCTCATGAAGCAAGCCCAGGCCATGCAGGACAACCTGAAAAAGGCCCAGGACGAGCTGGCTTTCATCGAGGTGGAAGGCGAATCGGGCGCCGGCCTGGTGAAGGTGCTGATGACCTGCAAGCACGACGTCAAGCGCATCACCATCGACCCGAGCCTTCTGGCCGAAGACAAGGACATGCTGGAAGACCTGGTGGCGGCGGCGTTCAATGCCGCGGTGCGCAAGGCGGAAGAAACTTCGGCGGAGAAGATGGGCAAGCTCACGCAAGGGATGCCAGGCCTCCCCGGCGGCATGAAATTCCCTTTCTGATGCTCTGGCTACCGAGCGGGCGATCTGCGTCGTTGGGCGGTGCTCGGAATCCTCACGTACAGGAAGTACGTTCCGGTTCCTGTGCTCCGTCCGCCTAGCAGCTCATCCCGCTCGCTACGCCCTTGAGGGCGGGGTTATTGAGGGGATACAAGCTGAGCCGCGTACCCCAACTGCCGTTCGGGCTGAGCCCTTCGACGGGCTCAGGACAGGCTTGTCGAAGCCTGGCTCCGCACACCTCCCACACTGTCACCCGAATTGCCCCTCCGCCCATGTCCACCACCAACTCCCTCGAAGTCTTGATCCAGGCCCTGCGCCGCTTGCCGGGGGTGGGGGTGAAGTCTGCGCAGCGCATGGCGTTTCATCTGTTGCAGCACGACCGCGACGGCGCACTGGCGCTTTCGCGGGCGCTGCAGGAGGCCGTGGGGTCGGTGCACCACTGCACGCTGTGCCACACCTTCACCGAGGCCGAGGTGTGCAGCACCTGCCTGGACCCCGAGCGTGACGCCACGCGGCTGTGCGTGGTCGAAACACCGGCGGACCAGTCGGCGCTGGAGCGCACAGGCGCTTTCAAGGGGTTGTATTTTGTGCTGATGGGGCGGCTCAGCCCGCTCGACGGCATCGGGCCCAAGGAAATCGGCCTGCAAAAACTCATGGAGCGTGCTACCAACGGCGTGGTGCAGGAGGTGATTCTGGCCACCAACTTCAACGCCGAGGGCGAGGCCACGGCCCATGTGATCAGCGAGGCGCTCAAGAGCCGGGGCCTGCATGTCACACGGCTGGCGCGGGGCGTGCCCGTGGGCAGCGAGCTGGAATATGTAGATCTGGGCACCATCGCGCATGCGCTGGTGGACCGCAGGTAGCTTCGCCGCCGCTAGAATACTCCCGAATTAATAGCGTACAGCGCTTGTCGGTGCTGCGCTAGAACTGTTTGAGCGTAAAAATGAACTCCTTGCATGTAGCGCGTTTCACGGTGGCCTACTGGTGCGTGTTCATGGCCGTGCTGCTGCCCCTGGTGTGCGCCGGGCTGGCCAAGAGTGGCGGTTTTGGCAAGTCGCGGCGCGCGGGCGGCTATGACAACCACGACCCGCGTGCCTGGATGGCCCGCCAGTCCGACTGGCATGCCCGCGCCAACGCAGCGCAGGCCAACAGTTTCGAGGCGCTGCCCTTCTTTGTGGGCGCCGTCCTCATTGCGCACCAGTTGGGGGCAGGGCAGACCTTGCTCGACATCCTCGCCTTCCTGTTCATCATGCTGCGCATTTTCTACATCATGATGTATGTCGCGGACATGCCCAGGGCCCGCAGCGCGGTGTGGGGCGCGGCTTTCCTGGTGAATGTCGCCATTTTCTTCATCGGCTACCGGTGACGCCTGCGGGCTGCGGCCTGCACGGCAATACGTAGAAATCCTCAGGGGATGCCCTGATGCGTCCATGCAGACGCTGCGGCACGATTGTTGCGTTGCAGCAATGTCTGCTCTTTTCTTTTTTCCATGCCCGTTCCTCCTGTCAGCCGTCGCGCCTTTGGTGCCCTGTCCGCATTGTCGGCAGTGGCGGCGTGCGCGCCGGCATCTTGGGCGCAGGCGCCAGGCACTGCGGCGGGGCGTATCACTATTGCCGTGGGCGGGCAGGCCGTGCTGTACCACCTGCCCCTGACCATTGCGGACCGGCTGGGTTTTTTCCAGGCCGAGGGGCTGGATGTCGTGGTGCAGGACTTCGCCGGTGGCGCCCTGGCTTTGCAGGCGGTGCGCAACGGTGTGGCCCAGGTCTGCTCGGGGGCTTATGAACACACCCTGCGCCAGCAAAGCCGGGGCCAGGATTACCGCGCTTTCGTGCTGCAAGGGCGGGCGCCGCAGCAGGCGCTGGGGGTGTCTGTGCGGGCGCTGCCGGGCTACCGCGGGCCAGCCGATCTGCGGGGGCGGCGCATCGGTGTCTCGGCCCCGGGCTCATCCACCCAGGTGATGGCAAGCGTGCTGCTGGCGCGTGCGGGTGTGGATGTGCGCGAGGTGTCTTTTGTGGGTGTGGGCGCCGGTGCTACCGCCCTGGCGGCTCTGCGCTCGGGTCACATCCATGCGTTGTGCCATGCCGATCCGATCATGGCACTGCTGGAGCAGCGGGGCGAGGTGCGCCTGGTCAGTGACCTGCGCACGCTCAATGCCGCGCAGGAGGTGTTTGGCGGTGCCATGCCAGCCAGTTGCCTGTATGCCCCCCAGGCATTTCTGCAAAAGGAGCCGCTGGTGGCGCAAGCGCTGGCCAACGCCATGGTGCACGCACTTAAATGGCTGCAAACTGCTGCGCCGGCGGATCTGGTCAGGGCGGTGCCCGCCAGTGACCTGCTGGGTAACAGGGCCGTCTATCTGGCGGCATTCAACCGGGTGCGCGAGACGTTTTCGCCCCATGGACTCATGCCCGAGGACGGCCCGGCAACGGCCTTGCGGGCGCTTGCCAAGATCTATCCGGGCATGGCCGGCCCACGGGCCAGCCTGCAGCGCAGCTATACCAACGACCTGGCCCGCAAGGCGCGGGAGAAATTCGGGGTTTGAGCCCATCGCAGCACAGCCCGCGTCTTCGCACTGTGCTCGCACTTCAGAGCCTGTTGACGATTTCGCAGGGGCTCCTGGACGATCGTCAACATGTTCTCTCAGCGCCGCTTTCTGGCGGGCTTGCCACCCTTGCGCGTGGGAGCGGAAGCGGTGGCTTTCAGGTTGGGCTTGCGGCTGGCGCTGCGGCTTGTCGAGGCGCCCTGGCCCATGCGCACGGGCAAGAACATCACCACCTGCTGGCCGGCCTTGAAGGCGGCGCTGGCCTTCACATCGTTCCAGTCCGCCACATGGTCGGCGCTGACGCGGTAGCGCTGTGCAATGCTGCGCACGGTGTCGCGCTTGCCGGCACGCACCGTGGTGCGGCGGGTGACGATTTCGGGGGTGAGGGCCAGCTGGCCGTTGTCTGCCAGGTGGGCCGACACGTCCTGGCGGGTGGTGGTGGTGCGGGGCACCATCAGTGCCGAGCCCGCCTTGATCAGCATGCGCGGCGGGATGTTGTTGAGGCTGCGCAGGTCGGCTTCGCCCATGCCGGTGCGCTGGGCGGCCTCGGCCACGCTCATGGTGGTGGGCACCGACCACACCGTCCAGCTGGCGTATTGCCCCTGGTTCTTGGCCTCCAGGTTGCGCTGGAACACGCGCGCGTTGTCCCAGGGCAGCAGGATCTGGGGGGTTCCAGCGGCAAAAATGGTGGGGCGGTGGAACGCCGGGTTCAGGGCCCGAAAATCTGCTTCGCGGATCCCGGCCAGCTGGGCCACCACGGCCACATCGATGTCGTGGGTGATGTCCACCGTCTGGAAATAAGGGTGGTTTTCGATCAGCGGCAACTCGGTGCGAAACGCCTCGGGGTTGGCCACGATGTTCTTGACGGCCTGCAGCTTAGGCACATACAGCCGCGTCTCGGCGGGCATGTTCAGGTCGGTGTAGCCGGTGCCCAGGCCTGCCTTCTGGTTCTTGGCAATGGCGCGGCCCACGCTGCCTTCGCCCCAGTTGTAGGCGGCCAGGGCCAGGTGCCAGTCGCCAAACATGCCGTGCAGCTTTTGCAGGTAGTCAAGGGCGGCGCGGGTCGATGCCAGCACATCGCGGCGGTCGTCGCGAAAGGCGTTTTGCTTGAGGTCAAAATAATTGCCGGTGGCGGGCATGAACTGCCACATGCCGGCGGCCTTGGCGCTGGACACGGCCTGCGGATTGAAGGCGCTCTCGATGTAGGGCAGCAGTGCCAGCTCGGTGGGCATGCCCCGGCGTTCCAGCTCTTCGACAATGTGGAACAGGTATTTGCTGGACCGCTCGGTCATGCGCTGCATGTAGTCGGGGCGGCTGGCGTACCACTGCTCGCGGTCCTGCACCAGTTCGTGCTGCAGGTCGGGCATGGCAAAGCCGCGGCGAATGCGCTCCCACAGGTCGGCGGGCGTGGACAGCGAAGCCACCTGGCTGCCGCTGGCCCGGCCGGAAGTGATCGGGCTCAGCGGCCCGTTGGGGATGAGGGGGGTGTGGCTGCGGGTGGTGGTGCCCGAAGACGACGGATCGGTGTTGCCTTGGCTGTCGGTGGTGGTGCCCGTGGTGGCGCAGCCGGTCAGCCACAGCAGTCCTGCAAGGCAGGCGAAGCGCAGAATTTTCATCAGAAGTCGTTTTTCCATTGGCGCAGGGCGGCAAACACCGCCACGGCGTCTTGTGGTTGGACCTGGGCATCGAAGCCCTGGGCGGCTGCAGCGACCGCGGTTTCGCGGACCCGCAGAAAAGGGTTGATGTCACGTTCCAGCGCCATGTGCGATGGCAGCGTGGGCTGTTGCTGGGCGCGCAGGTTTTCGCAGTGGCTGCTGTAATCGCGCAGCGCCTGGTTGCCAGGCTCCACCGCGCGTGCGAATCGCAGGTTGGAGAGCGTGTATTCGTGGGTGCAGCATACGCGGGTGTTGCCCGGCAGTTTGGCCAACTGGTCGAGGGATGCCAGCATCTGCGCGGGCGTGCCTTCAAAAATGCGCCCGCAGCCGCCCGAGAAAAGGGTGTCCCCGCAAAAAAGCAGGGGGGCACCGTCCAGGTCGGGGCAGTAATAGGCGATGTGGCCAGCCGTGTGGCCCGGAACATCCAGCACCGAAAACCGCAGGCCCAGCAGGTCCACGGTGTCATCCTGCGCCAGGCGCACCAGCGGCTCGGGGATGCGCTCGCGCGCGGGGCCGTACACCTGTGCGCCGGTGGCTGCGCGCAAGGCATCGACGCCGCCCACATGATCGGCGTGGTGGTGCGTGACTAGAATGGCCTGCAATTGCAGTCCCTGTGCTTGCAGGGTTTGCAATACGGGCGTAGCGTCGCCGGGGTCCACCACAATCGCCTGCCGACCGTCGTGCAGCATCCAGATGTAGTTGTCGGCAAAGGCGGGCAGCGCAAGCAGGTTCATGATCCATCCAATTATAAGTTTGCACCACTGGTTCGACTCCCCCCCCGGCCGTTACCTGCTGGCCTGGGAGCAAGAGCGCTGTGACGAGGCGGTGGCGGACATTTTTGGCTACCACGGCCTGCAGATCGGCATCCCGATGCTCGACGGCCTGCGCGCCAACCGCATACCCCACCAGTGGCTGGCACTGGGCGAAGAGGGCATGGCCCTGCTACCCGGCGCCCGCGCCGCCACCCCCCAGCCAACCACGGGCGCCGCCGGGCCCGATGCCCTGCGCCTGCTGGCCCTGCTGGCCGACCCGGTGGCGCTGCCCTTTGCGGACAACAGCCTGGACCTCATCTTGCTGCCCCACACGCTCGAGCAGAGCGTGGACCCGCATGCCGCGCTGCGCGAGGTCGAGCGGGTGCTGGTGCCCGAGGGGCGGGTGGTGATTTGCGGGCTGAATCCTGTCAGCCTGTGGGCCTTGCGCCAGCACCGGGCGCGGCTTTACCAGCGCCTGGGGCGGGGCCGGCTGTTTTTGCCGGACGCGGGCGAATTCATCGGCTACCGGCGGCTGCGTGATTGGCTGCGGCTGCTGAGCTTCGAGGTCGAATCGGCCCAGTTTGGCTGCTATCGGCCCGCCGTGCGCAGCAGCCACTGGCTGGAAAGATTTGCCTGGATGGACCGTTTGGGCGAGCAATGGTGGCCGATACTCGGGGCCGCGTATTTTTTGGTGGCCGTCAAGCGCGTGCATGGCATGCGCCTGCTCGAACCCGCCTGGCGCACAGCCCCGCAGCGTGCCGCCGCGTCGGTGCCCGTGGCCAACCGCGGTGCCGCCGGAACACCCTCCCACCGCACCAGCCGGGTGCCCACCGCTGCGTCGGGCACCACAGACAGGAAAAAAGTTTGAATCAGATTGAGATATACACCGATGGCGCCTGCAAGGGCAATCCGGGCCCTGGCGGCTGGGGCGTGTTGCTGCGCTCCGGCGCCACCGAAAAAGAGCTCTTTGGCGGCGAACTCGGCACCACCAACAACCGCATGGAACTGACCGCTGTCATCGAGGCGCTGTCCGCGCTCAAGCGGCCTTGCGCGGTGACGCTGTACCTCGACAGCGAATATGTGCGCAAGGGCATCACCGAATGGATCCACGGCTGGAAGGCGCGCGGCTGGCGCACCGCCGCCAAACAGCCGGTGAAAAACGTCGAGCTGTGGCAGCGCCTGGATGCGCTGGTCACCAACGCCGGGCACCGCATCGACTGGCGCTGGGTGCGGGGGCATTCGGGTGATCCGGGCAACGAGCGCGCTGATGCCCTGGCCAACCGCGGCGTGGAAAAAGCCCTGGGGCGCGGCTGAAGTTCTTGACCAGCGGCTGCGGTTATGCGTTGGCGGCGTCGCGTTGGATACTACTGAATTGATAGCTGCTGGCGCTTATGGTTAAAGCGCTAGAGCCGCTTTTTATCTAAAATTCCTGGGTGCGTGAATCGTCCGCCGGCAGCGCAAGCTTGCGCCATGTCGGTAGGCAGGGGCGCGGCGCTGTGTTCTGATGGCAGCCGGTTGAACTCTGTACAAGGAGTGCACATGAACCCGCTGACCAAAATGGCGCTGGCGCCGACCGTGGGCTGGCCGGCCGGAGCGGCGCCGCCATGAGCACCGTATTCGACCCGCTGCGTCTGTCGGCGGTGTCGATGGACATCATGGCCGCCAACCGCGATACGCCGCAGGGCTTGCTGCGGCGCCAGCAGGCGCGGCTGGCGCTGGTGCTGGAGGCAGCGCTGAAGGGCTCGCGCCTTTACCGCGAACTGCTGGGCCCCGACATTTCGGCGCGCACGCCACTGTCGTCGTTGCCGGTGGTGACGCGCTGCCAACTGATGGAGCGCTTTGACGATTGGGTGACCGACCCGTGCCTCACGCTCGATGGGCTGCGCGCCTTCACTGCCGACCCCGCGCGCATCGCCGAGCCCTGGCAGGGCCGCTACATGGTGTGGGAAAGCTCGGGCACCAGCGGCCGGCCGGGCATCTTTGTGCAGGACGCGCAGGCCATGGCCGTGTATGACGCGCTCGAGGCACTGCGCCGCTGCGCACCGCGCCCACTGGTGCGTTGGCTGGACCCGCTGTGCCTGTCCGAGCGCATTGCCTTCGTTGGGGCCACCAGCGGGCATTTCGCCAGCTATGTTTCAGTGCAGCGCATGCGCACGCTCAACCCCTGGCTGGCGGGCAGCACGCGCAGTTTTTCCATCCAGGTGCCAGCGGCTGAATTGGTGGCCGCCCTCAACGACTTCGCGCCCACGGTGCTTGCCACCTACCCCACCGCTGCCGCGCTGCTGGCCGACGAGGCGGGCCGTGGTGCCTTGCGCATCGCGCCGCAAGAGGTGTGGACCGGCGGTGAAACGCTCCGCCCCGCCGTGCGCTCCTACATCGAGCGGGGGTTGGGCTGCCCGGTGCGCAACAGCTACGGTGCGTCGGAATTCCTCACCATGGGCTGGGAGTGCGCCCACGGCCACATGCACCTGAATGCCGACTGGGTGATCCTGGAGCCGGTGGATGAGCACCACCGCCCCGTGCCTGCAGGCCAGCCGGCCTGCAGCGTGCTGCTGACCAACCTGGCCAACACGGTGCAGCCCCTCATCCGCTACGACCTGGGCGACCAGATCACGCTGCTGGCCGGGCGCTGTGGCTGTGGCTCGCCGTTGCCGGTGATGGTGGTGCAGGGGCGCCACGACGACCTCTTGCACATGGCGGGGCGCGATGGCCGGTCGGTGACGCTGCTGCCCATGGCCTTGTCCACCGTGCTGGAGGACGACGCGGGCGTGTTCGACTTTCATCTGCGCCAGCAGGACGAGCACACGCTGGTGCTGCGCCTGCCTGCGACGGGCGAGGCAGGGCAGGCCGCCATGGCACGCTGCTGCACTGCGCTCCAGGCCTTTGCCAAGACCCAGGGCGTGCACCGGCTGCGTGTGCTGCAAGAGCTGGGCCTGCCCGTGCCCCGGGGGCGCAGCGGCAAGGCCTGCCGCATCGTGGCGTGCCCTGTTTCAATTCGCTATTAAAATAATAGCTTCTGGCGCTTTATTCGTAAGCGCTCAAGCCTGATTTTTCTTTTTACGAACACAGCCGCTTTCGCGGCCTGTCCACTGTCCATTTACCGCTTATGCAACGTCATTGGCCTCCGTTTGCCTGGGTCTGTTTTGCCATGTGCGTGGGGGTCATGGGCACTGCCCTGGCCAGCCCGCTGTATCCGCTGTACCAGGCCCGCTGGGGCCTGCAGCCCAGCCACATCACGGGCATTTATGTGGCCTACATGTTCGGGGCGCTGGCCAGCCTGCTGTTTCTGGGGCGGCTGAGCGACCGGTTCGGTTTCTTGCCGGTGCTGCGCCTTGGCCTGGTGCTGGTCACGGCCGGCGTGTTGCTGTCGGCGCTGGCCTGGAGCGTGGCGTCGTTCGTGGCCAGCCGTGTGTTGATCGGTATTGCCTCGGGAATGATCACCACCTCGGCGTCCATCGGTCTCACGCAGCTCAACCGCAGCAGCAATGTGCTGCGCGCCTCGGCCATGACGAGTTTTGCCATGGCGCTGGGCTTTGGCCTGGGGCCGCTGGTGGGCGGGCTGATGGCCCAGTGGGTGCCGCTGCCGCTGGTGACGGCCTATGCGCCCAGCGTGGTGCTGGGGGTGCTGGCGATCTATGCGCTGTACCAGGTGCAGGTGCCCCGCGCAGCCCCGGCCGCCGCGCCAGCGCCGTTGGCCTTGCACGACTGGCTGCCGCGCATCACGCTGCCGCAACCCGCCTTGCGCCGCCCGTTTCTGATTGCCAGCCTGGGGGCGTTCAGCACTTTCGGCATCTTCGGTCTTTATGCATCGCTGGCACCGAGCTTCATGGCGCACATGGTGCCGTGGCACGGCCCGGCCGTCAGCGGCCTGTCGATTGCCATGATCCTGTTTTTTTCTGCCGGCTTTCAGTGTAAGCGCACGGCAAACCCATGTTGACCGCAGATGGCTACC
>NZ_JAGKSE010000012.1:0-107497 GCF_017939685.1 Acidovorax sp. JG5 | reverse complement strand
AAAGGCGCTGATCGAGAAGCTGGGGCTGGCGAAGCCACAGTGACATCGCCACGGCAGCTCGGGCAGGAGCTGCGGGTTGTTGCGAATGAATGCTATGAAAAATGAAGCTACTTGCGCTTTGGTGGCAAGCGCTACAGCCATTTTTGATTCAAGATCACCCGCGCCAGCTCGGCAAAGCCCGCGCCGCGCTCGCCCTGCGTCACATAGCGCGGCAGGTGCGTGAGCTGCGGCACAAAGCGCGCGATGTTGGCCACGCCCACGCTGTGCGGGAAATGCGCAAACATGCGCTGATCGTTGGTCGAGTCGCCCACGTACACCCAGCGGTCGATCTCGGCATCGAGGTCGCGCCCGAACAGTTCGCGCACGATCCAGCGTGCGCCCTCAAGTTTGTTGTGCGCCCCAAACCAGCCGTTGATGTGAATGCTGCTCACCGTGGCGTTCATGCCCGCACTGCGCAGGATGCGCACGGCGTGGTCGATGGCGTCTTGCGGCAGATGGGTGAATTCGCTGTGGTCGATGGCGATGTCGGTCTCGCGGCCCGGCGAATCGGTGGCGCGGCGGGCACCGGGCACCTCGCGCTCAATCTGGGCCAGAACCTGCTGCATGCGGGTGTAATTGGCGGCACGCGTGGCGGGGTCCTGTTGGTATATTTTTGATAGCTGCTGGCGCTTATTGGATAAGGGCTTGATGCCGATTTGACCATTATTTTCATCTGCGGGCAGCAGTGCCACCGCGCCGTTCTCGGCCACGATGGCATCCACGGGCCAGGCAGCGGCAAACGGCTCGCTCCAGCCCACCGGCCGGCCGGTGATGGGAATCACCTGCAGGCCGCTGGCCTTCAGCGCCGCCAGTGCCTGCAGCGCATCGGGCGTGATGGCGCCGTCGGTGGTCAGGGTGTCGTCGATGTCGGTGAGCACGCCCAGCAGCTGGCCCGGCGCCGGTGCCGGCCACTCGCTCAGGGGGCGCAGGAATGCCGGCACGGGCGCCGTCATCAGTGGTTGCTGTCCAGCGCCAGGCCCGCGTGCTCGCGCAGCGGATGAAAGTGGATTTTCGGAAACCGCTCCTGCGCCAGCCGCACGTCATAGGGGCTGGTGCACAGGTAGGCCAGCGCATTGGCCGCGTCGTGCGACAGGCGCATGGGGTAGGCGTCGGTAAAGGCGCGCAGGTCGGCCGGGCTGTCGGCGCTGATCCAGCGCGCGCCCGTGTACTGGCAGCCTTCCAGGCGCACATCGGCGTCGTATTCAGCCTTCAGGCGGTGCTGCACCACTTCAAACTGCAGCTGGCCCACGGCGCCCAGCAGCATGGGGCCGCCCACGTCGGGCCGGAAGACCTGGATGGCGCCTTCCTCGCCCAACTGCGCCAGGCCCTGCTGCAGCTGCTTGGTGCGCAGCGGGTTCTTCAGGATCACCGTCATGAACAGCTCGGGCGCGAAGAAGGGCAGGCCGGTGAACTGCAGGTTGGCGCCGTCGGTGATGGTGTCGCCCAGCTGCACGCCGCCGTGCGTGGTGAAACCGATGATGTCGCCCGCGTAGGCTTCTTCCACGGCTTCGCGGCGCTGGCTCATGAACGTGACCACGCTGGTGGGGCGCAGCTCCTTGCCAGTGCGCTGCACCTTGAGCTTCATGCCCGGTGTGTATTTGCCCGAGGCCACGCGCACAAAGGCGATGCGGTCGCGGTGGTTGGCGTCCATGTTGGCCTGCACCTTGAACACCACGCCGGCAAAGCCTTCGTCCTCGGGCTGGATGGTCTTGACGACCGGCTGCTTGTTCACCTGCAGCGTGCTCACGCGCGGGCCCGGCGGGGGCGACATGTCCACCACGGCATCGAGCACTTCCATCACACCGAAGTTGTTCACGCCCGAGCCGAAGAACACGGGCGTGAGCTTGCCCGCCAGAAAATCTGCGTGGTTCCACGCGGCCGAGGCGCCCACGGCCAGCTCCATGCTCTCGAGCGCATCGTCAAACGGCTGGCCAAAACGCGCGCGCAGCCGGTCGGCCTCGGCCAGCGGCACCACTTCAAAGTCTTTCGGGCCGCGATCGCTGCCGGGGGTGAACACCGTCATGGTCTGCGTGCGCAGATTGATGATGCCGCCAAAGCTTTTGCCCTGGCCCACGGGCCAGGTGATGGGGCAGCAGGGCATGCCCAGCTCGCGCTCGACCTCGTCGAGGATGTCCAGCGGGTCGCGCACCTCGCGGTCCATCTTGTTGACGAAGGTGATGATGGGCGTGTCGCGCTGGCGGCACACTTCGATCAGGCGGCGCGTCTGCGCTTCCACACCGTTGGCCGCGTCGATCACCATCAGGGCCGAGTCCACGGCGGTGAGCACGCGGTAGGTGTCTTCCGAGAAGTCCTTGTGGCCGGGGGTGTCGAGCAGGTTGATGACATGGTCGCGGTACAGCATCTGCATCACGCTGGAGGCCACCGAGATGCCGCGCTGCTTTTCGATTTCCATCCAGTCGGACGTGGCGTGGCGGCTGGCCTTGCGGCCCTTGACGGCGCCGGCGATCTGGATAGCGCCCGAGAACAGCAGCAGCTTTTCCGTCAGCGTCGTTTTACCGGCGTCGGGGTGGGAAATGATGGCAAAGGTACGGCGGCGCCGGGTTTCAGAGGCGTAGGACACGGGGGTTCCATAAGGTGGGCGGGGCGCAGGGGCCCTGCAGGGGAAAACGGTGGGCCAGACTCTGCACAGCGTGGGACAGGGCGGCCGAACCCGCGATTTTACCGGGCATGCGAGCGGCCGGGCCGGGGGCAACGCAAGTGCTTTTATAATCGCCGGCATCCGAGGAGCGTTGCAGCGCCCCCAGCTACTGGCGGGGCGTGAGGCTCGGAGTCATCCAGCAACGACGCTCATCCACTTATCGTGCGGTGAGCTCTCTGTGTCTCCCCGCGTCAAGTGGCTTTTCAAACATGCTTTGGAGCACACCATGAACGCACGCGTCAACGCCCCTGTCAACACCGACTGCATCATTGCCGACATCGGCCTGGCCGAATGGGGCCGCAAAGAGATCCGCATCGCCGAAACCGAAATGCCCGGCCTGATGGCCATCCGCGAGGAATTCGCCGCCAAGCAGGCCCTCAAGGGTGCGCGCATCACGGGCTCGCTGCACATGACGATCCAGACCGCCGTGCTGATCGAGACGCTGCAGGCGCTGGGCGCCCAAGTGCGCTGGGCCTCGTGCAACATCTTCTCGACGCAGGACCACGCCGCGGCCGCCATTGCCGCAGCCGGCACGCCCGTGTTCGCGATCAAGGGCGAAACCCTGGCCGAGTACTGGGACTACACCCACCGCATCTTTGACTTTGGCCCCGCCGGCAGCGAAGGCGAAGGCCCCAACCTGATTCTGGACGACGGCGGCGACGCCACGCTGCTGATGCACTTGGGCAAGCGCGCCGAAAAGGACGCCTCGCTGATCGCCAACCCCACCAGCGAAGAAGAAACCTGCCTGTTCGCCTCCATCAAAGCCAAGTTGGCCGTGGACCCGACCTGGTACAGCCGCAAGAGCGCACAGATCATCGGCGTGACCGAAGAAACGACCACCGGCGTGCACCGCTTGAAGGAAATGTCGGCCAAGGGCAGCCTGATGTTCCGCGCCATCAACGTGAACGACTCGGTAACCAAGAGCAAGTTTGACAACCTGTACGGCTGCCGCGAGTCGCTGGTGGATGGCATCAAGCGCGCCACCGATGTGATGATCGCCGGCAAGGTGGCCGTGGTGGCGGGCTACGGCGACGTGGGCAAGGGCAGCGCCCAGGCCCTGCGCGCCCTGAGCGCCCAGGTGTGGGTGACCGAGATCGACCCGATCAACGCCCTGCAGGCCGCGATGGAAGGCTACAAGGTCGTGACCATGGAATATGCCGCCGACAAGGCCGATATTTTTGTGACCACCACGGGTAACCGTGACGTGATCACCTTCGAGCACATGCAGGCCATGAAGGACCAGGCCATCGTCTGCAACATTGGCCACTTCGACAACGAAATCCAGGTGGCCAAGCTCGAAGCGCACTGCCAGTGGGAAGAGATCAAGCCCCAGGTGGACCATGTGATTTTTGCCGACGGCAAGCGCATCATCCTGCTGGCCAAGGGCCGCCTGGTGAACCTGGGTTGCGGCACGGGCCACCCCAGCTTCGTGATGTCGTCGAGCTTTGCCAACCAGACCATCGCCCAGATCGAGCTGTTCACGCACAGCGATTTCTACGAAAACGGCAAGGTCTATGTGCTGCCCAAGCACCTTGACGAAAAGGTGGCGCGCCTGCACCTCAAGAAGGTGGGCGCCATGCTGACCGAGCTGAGCGACGAGCAGGCCGCCTACATCGGCGTGCCAAAGCAAGGCCCTTACAAGCCTGACACCTACCGGTATTGAACCGTGCTTGCTGCTGCCATGCTCCTGTTTTTGGAGCTGGTAGCGCAAGCGGTACAAGGGCTAGAGCTTGTTTTTATTGAAATGAATCGTCTGCTGACGAGAGAGTGACGCATGCGCGCAGATGTTTTTTTGGTGGATGGAGGCCATGCGGCCACGCGCTCGCAGGCGCAGCGGCTGATTGCCTCGGGCGTGGAGTGGCGTCTGTCGCCGCTGGCGCCGTGGCAGAAGGTCGTCAAGAACGGTGATGAGATTCCGTCCGTGGCCGAGGTGCGGCTGCTTGACGATGCCGAGGCCAAGTACATCTCGCGCGGTGGGCTCAAGCTCGAAGGGGCGCTGCGGGCCACCGGCCTGTCGGTGGCGGGGCTGCGCTGCCTGGATGTGGGGCAGAGCACGGGCGGGTTCACCGATTGTTTGCTGCAGCACGGCGCCGCGCAGGTGATCGGCGTGGACGTGGGCCACGGCCAGTTGCACGAACGGCTGCGCAGCGATCTGCGCGTGGTCTGCGTGGAGGGCGTGAATGCACGGTCGCTGACGGCGCAGGCCTTGCAGCAAGCGTGTGAACTGGCCCTGTCCGAAGTCATCGAGGTGGAAGAGGACAACGAGACCCAGCCCGAGGCGCCCTACAGCTGGATGCGCAATGGCGGGCAGGTGGACGAGGCATACGACGACAGCAACGACGCCAAGGACCAGGACATCGAGACCTTCAAGTCTGAGCGCGCCGCCCGTGCCAAGGCGCGCGAACAGGGCACGCTGCCGGTGGAGCGCCGCCGCCGCGCCGAATGTGCTGATGTCGATATCACGCCGGTTTTTGACGTGGTGACGGGCGACCTGTCGTTCATCTCGCTCACGCTGGTGCTGCCCGCGCTGGTGCCGTTGCTGGCGCCGGGCGGCAGCCTGCTCATGCTGGTCAAGCCGCAGTTCGAGTTGCAGCCCGGCCAGGTGGGCAAGGGCGGCATCGTGCGCGATGCGGCGCTTTATGCAGTGGTCGAGCAGCGCATCCGCGACTGCTGCGCCGAGCTGGGCCTGCAGGTGCAAGCCTGGCTGGACAGCCCCATCAGCGGCGGCGACGGCAACCACGAGTTTTTTGTTTTTGCGAGGAGGGGCGCATGACCGCGGCCAACGCACCAGCCACCGGTTTGCCGGTGAGTTTTGAATTCTTTCCGCCCAAGACGCCCGAGGGCGCGGGCAAGCTGCGCGCCGTGCGCCAGCAGCTGTATGCGCAGCGGCCCGAGTTCTGCTCGGTCACCTACGGTGCGGGCGGTTCCACGCAAGAGGGCACCTTCGGCACCGTGCAGGAGATCCTGGCCGAGGGCGTGAGCGCGGCCTCGCACTTCTCGTGCGTGGGCGCCACGCGCGAGTCGGTGCGTGAGCAGCTGGCCACGCTCAAGGCCATGGGCGTCAAGCGCCTGGTGGCCCTGCGCGGCGATTTGCCCAGCGGCTATGGCATGGGGGGCGAGTTCCACTACGCCAGTGACCTGGTGGCCTTCATCCGGGCCGAGACGGGGCGCGATTTCCACATCGAGGTGGCCGCCTATCCCGAGGTGCATCCCCAGGCCAAGTCGGCCGATGCCGACCTGCAGGCCTTTGCCGCCAAGGTGCGGGCCGGGGCCGATTCGGCCATCACGCAGTATTTCTTCAATGCCGATGCGTATGAGCGCTTTGTGGACGATGTGCGCCGCCTGGGGCTGGATGTGCCCGTGGTGCCCGGCATCATGCCCATCATGGGCTCATCGCAACTGATGCGGTTTTCCGACGCCTGCGGCGCCGAGATTCCGCGCTGGATCCGGCTGCGCCTGCAAGGCTTTGGCGACGATACGGCGTCGATCCGGGCCTTTGGCCTGGATGTGGTGACTTCGCTGTGCGAGCAACTGCGCCAGCGCGGCGTGCCGGGGCTGCACTTCTACACCATGAATCAGAGTGCAACCACGCTGGAGTTGTGCCGGCGCCTCGGTTTGTAATGGGGCGCCTGGTGGCTTGGGCGTCGGGGGGCGGGTTGCGTTGTCGCTGGAGAAGGTGGATGCAATTGTTACCTCGCGGTGGGTGTGTTTGTTTTTTTTCTGGAAGAGGTGATGGATGCAACTGTCTGACCGGATACGGCGCTGGCGCGACCTGTTGGGCCCGGGGGTTGTTGCATGTGTTCTGGCGGCCTGTGCACCGATGCCGGTGCCAGAGAAGGTGGCTCGCGAAGCGGCCCCCTTGGTGGCCACTGAGGCCCCCCCCCCGAGGCGTCGGCCGAGCCTCGCAATGCTTGCGAGCTGGCCCAGCAGCGTGGCGCGCCCCGCTCGCGGTTTTGTGCGCCCTTGGCGGATAAGCCGGGCGAGCGGCTCCCCAAGGCCGCGTTGCCCGAGCCGGTTCGCAGCGATGCCGCCCGGCGCGGTGCCGCCGGCGCGGTGCCTCCAGAATCCCCGGTGGAATCCGTGCGCGAGAGCGACCAGCAGGGCCTGGCCTCGTGGTACGGCCCGCGCTTTCATGGCCGGCGCACGGCCAGTGGCGAGATCTTCAACCGCCGCGATTTCACCGCCGCGCACCGCACCCTGCCTTTTGGCACCCGGGTGTGCGTGCGCAGCCAGCTCACCGGCCGCGCCGTGGTGGTGCGCATCAACGACCGCGGCCCGTTTGCCATGAACCGCGTGATTGATGTGAGCCAGGCCGCCGCCCAGGAACTGGGCATGCAGGGCCTGGGCATCAAGCCCGTGGAGCTGTGGCTGCTGGAGGAAGGCGAGGGCGACTGTCCTCAGTCGGTGTCGGCGCCGTAGCCCCGTAGGGCCTTGACCGTACAAGAACCGCTGCCAACCCGCCCACTGCCCCGGTCGGGCGGGGGGCGCGGTTTTCAGCCGCCCGATTCGAGCGTGTGGGTGGCGTGCTTGTCTTGCGCCAGCAGTTCCACCATCTGGGGCAGTGCCGTCTTCAAGGCGGCCTTGAGGGTGAAGGGCGGGTTGATCAAAAACATGCCGCTGGCGGGCAGGCCGGGGCGCTTGACTTCGCCCTCCGCAGTCTCGGTGAGCTTGCTCGATTTGACGGTCAGCGTGGCGTGCAGCCAGCTCTTGCCCGCCTTGGTGGCCAGGGTTTTGAGGCGGCGCGGCAGATCGTGCGCTTCGGGGCGCGGAATGATGGGGTACCAGACGGCATAGGTGCCGGTGGCAAAACGCTTGAGCGAATCGGCCGCCATGTCCAGCACCTTGGCATAGTCGCTCTTCATTTCATAGCTGGGATCGCACAGCACCAAAGCGCGGCGGGCCGGCGGGGGCAAAAATTTGCGGATGCCTTCAAACCCGTCTTCGTGCAGCACGGCCACTTGCCGGCCGGCTTCCAACTGTGCCACGTTGCCGGCCAGCGCGCGCAGGTCGGTCGGGTGCAGTTCAAACAGCTTGAGCTTGTCGTGGTCGCGCAGTAGCCGCTGGATGATGAAGGGCGAGCCGGGGTACACCTTGGTGGTGGCGCCCTGGTTGAAGGCCTTCACCATGTCCACATAGGCCTGCAGCGCGGGCGTGAGGGCGGCAATGCCGGGTGCCGTGAGGCGCAAGATGCCGTCCCCCGCCTCGCCGCTGGTGCTGGCGTAGTCGCCATCGAGCCGGTACAGGCCCGCGCCCGCATGGGTGTCGAGCACGGTGAGGGCCGCGTCTTTTTCGGTGAGGTGTTGCAAGGTGGCAATCAGCACGGTGTGCTTGAGCACATCGGCGTGGTTGCCCGCATGAAAGGCGTGGCGATAACTGAACATGGCGCAATGGTAACGACTTGGGTAACGACTGGGCCCCAGGCCGTTAGGGGGGGCGCCTTGCATGCAACGCAGGGTTGCGGTGGAAAACCTTGCTGAGGGCTCGCCCATTGTGCATCTTCGCTGAAGGCGAAAGCCGGGATTGGCCGGGCGTCCGCAGGACCCAGCGGCCCAGCGGCGGCACCAGGCCCAGGCAGCGCCGACGGAGGCGAAGCGGACGCAGAAGCCTGTTTCAGGCGGGTTGCTTGCCTAAAAAGCGCGCAGCTTCGTATAATGGCAGGCTTCGCAGCGATTTAGTGGTCCCGCGGCGAAGATTCAACCCCACCTAAGAGGCTTCCGAAAGAGAAGCACCGACCGTGGAAAAGGACCCGCCAAACCCTCTTCATAAGAGAAAACTCATGACTACTACTTTCAGCGCAAAGCCCGCTGAGGTCGTGCACGAGTGGTTTGTGATTGACGCGACCGACAAGGTCCTCGGACGAGTAGCCAGCGAAGTTGCTCTCCGTTTGCGCGGCAAACACAAGGCCATTTACACGCCTCACGTCGACACCGGTGACTTCATCGTCATCATCAACGCCGCCCAGCTCAAGGTCACCGGCACCAAGTCCCTGGACAAGGTGTACTACCGCCACTCGGGTTATCCCGGCGGTATCACGGCCACGAACTTCCGCGACATGCAAGCCAAGCACCCCGGCCGCGCGCTGGAAAAGGCTGTCAAGGGCATGCTGCCCAAGGGCCCCCTTGGCTACGCGATGATCAAGAAACTCAAGGTGTACGGTGGTGCTGAGCATCCCCACACCGCCCAGCAGCCCAAAGCGCTGGAAATCTAAGGAGCCTTGAGATGATTGGTGAATGGAACAATGGCACCGGCCGTCGCAAGTCCAGCGTCGCCCGCGTGTTTCTGAAAAAAGGCTCCGGCAAGATCACGGTGAACGGCAAGGACATCCAGTCCTATTTCGGCCGCGAAACCTCGATCATGATTGCCAAGCAACCCCTCATGTTGACCAACCACGCCGAAACCTTCGACGTGATGATCAACGTGCACGGTGGTGGTGAATCCGGCCAGGCCGGCGCCGCCCGCCACGGCATCACCCGCGCCCTGATCGACTACGACGCGACGCTCAAGCCCGTCCTGAGCCAGGCCGGCTTCGTGACGCGTGACGCCCGCGAAGTGGAGCGTAAGAAGGTCGGTCTGCACTCTGCACGCCGCGCCAAGCAGTTCTCGAAGCGTTAATCCGCTTTTCCTGCTGCCAGCAAAGCCGCACTGGGTTCGCCTGGAGCGGCTTTGTTGTTTTGGGCGGGCGGAGACGGCCCTTGGTGATGCCGTGCGTAATGCTGTGTGAAGTGGGCAATGCCCCTATCGCCCTTGCGTCCAATGCGCCGGGTGGCGCAATGGCCGAGCGTTTTACCTTACTATTGCATCCAAATATTGAACCTCGGAGTCTCCCCATGAGCGCAGTTGCCGAAAACATCCAGACCGAAATGCCCACCCCCATCGTGTTCACCGACAGCGCGGCGGCCAAGGTGGCGGATCTGATCGCTGAAGAGGGCAATCCCGACTTGAAGCTGCGCGTTTTCGTGCAGGGTGGCGGTTGCTCGGGCTTCCAGTACGGCTTCACCTTTGACGAAATCACCAACGAAGACGACACCACCATGACCAAGAATGGTGTTTCGCTGCTGATTGACGCCATGAGCTACCAGTACCTGCTGGGCGCCGAGATCGACTACAAGGAAGACCTGCAAGGCGCCCAGTTCGTGATCAAGAACCCGAACGCCACCAGCACCTGCGGCTGCGGTTCCAGCTTCTCGGCCTGATCTGCCAGTCGGTTTCCTCTCTTCTTCTCTTCTTTCTCAGGCCGGGTAGACGGCCCCCAGAACACGGGCGCCTTGGGCGCCCGTGACGCTTTGGCGGCTGCCAGTTTGCCCCCGTACCGTCTGGCGAGCCAGCCAGGCAAAGGCGGCGGCCTCCACTTGCAGCGCGGGCAGGCCCAGGGCATCGGTCGGCAGCACCGATGCGCCCGGGAGCAAGGCCTGCAGGCGCTGCATCAGGTGCGTATTCAAGGCGCCGCCACCGCACACGGCGAGTAACTTGCTATTTTCTCCATAGCTTGATGCGCTTGTTGCACAAGCGCTGGCGGTCAATTCGGTCAATGTGGCTTGCACATCCACGGGCCGGGCTCCGGCGTGTGCCGCGAGCGCGCCCGCCAGCCAGGCCGGGTTGAACAGATCGCGCCCGGTGCTTTTGGGTGGTGGCTGGCGCAGAAAGGGTTCTTGCAGCAGTGTGGCCAGCAGGTCGGGCAGCACCCGGCCCTGGGTGGCCCAGGCACCATGGTTGTCAAACGCCTGGCCGGTGTGCAACTGGCACCAGTAATCCATGAGTGCATTGCCTGGGCCGCAATCAAACCCCTGCACGTTGCCATCGGCGCCCAGCACGCTGAGGTTGGAGATGCCGCCGATATTGAGCACCAGCACCGTCTCGTCCGTACGGCCAAACACCCCTTGGTGGAAGGCTGGCACCAGCGGGGCGCCCTGGCCGCCCGCAGCCACATCGCGGCTGCGGAAATCGGCCACCACGGCGATGCCTGTGCGCTCGGCCAGCAGGGAGGGGTTGTTCAGCTGCAGGGTGTAGCCCGTGCCGTCGAACTCCTGGGGGCGGTGGCGCACGGTTTGCCCATGGGCGCCAATGGCGCGCACGGCGCTGGCGCAGGTGCCCGTGCGCTCCAGCAGGCGGTGCACAACGTCGGCATAGGCCCGCGCCAGCGCATTGCCCGCAAGGGCCGCGCGGTGCAGTTCGTTGGGGCCAGGGGTGTTGAGGGCGAGCAGTTCTGCTCTTAAATCAGGAGCTAGCGGCGCTGACACATGGCCCACAACGGCCATTTTTTCTTGCGAAAAATCGGCCAGAACGCCATCGATGCCGTCGAGCGAGGTGCCCGACATGAGGCCGATGTACAAGCCGGGTATCTCCTGCAACTGCACCAGAACGGCGTGCCGGCTGCGGCTTATTCCGCGCTGGCCTGCTGCACCAGGGCGGCGGCAGACAATTGCACGCGCATGAGGCCGGCCAGTCGGTCGAAGGCGGGCCGCGCTGCCTTGGACACCGGGGCGGCGGATTCGCTTTGCTGGGCGATGGTCTGGGGGTCTTGCTGCTGTCCGTTCACGCGGAATTCGAAATGCAGGTGTGGCCCTGTGGCCCAGCCCGTGGCGCCCACGGCGCCGATGGTCTGGCCCTGCTCGACGGTCTGGCCCTTTTCCACATCCATGCGGCTCAGGTGTGCGTACACGGTTTCATGCTGGTTGCGGTGCCTCACGAAGACCACGTTGCCAAAGCCGTTTTGCACACCGGCAAACTCGACCACTCCGTCGCCCACTGCGCGCACGGTCGTACCCGTGGGGGCGGCATAGTCGGTGCCCAGATGGGCGCGCCACTTTTGCAAAATGGGGTGAAAACGCATCTTGAAGCCGCTGGAAACGCGCGAGAACTCCACCGGCGAGGTCAGGTAGGCGCGGCGCAGGCTTTCGCCGTCGAGGGTGTAGTAGGCCCCCTTGGCGGCGCCAGGGTCCTGGAACCATATCGCCTGATGGGTCTTGTCGTTGTTCTGGAACTCGGCGCTCAGCACGCGGCCGCTGCGCAGGGGCTCGCCGTCGGCTTCCAGGGTTTCGTAAACCACCGAAAAGCGGTCGCCCTTGCGCAGGGAGCGGTGAAAGTCGATGTTGCCCGAGAACACCTCGGCCAGCTGCACGGCCACAGAGTCGGGGATGTTGGCAGCATCGGCGGCGTCAAAGAGCGAGCTGCGGATCACACCGCCCGCCAGGCGGCTGCCGGTGGTGAGGGGGGCGGACTCGATGCGCGAGGTGAACATTTCGCCCGTGCGTTCCACCACAAGGCGGCTGAAATTGCTGCTGTCGTCCTGGGCCCAGCGGGCCGTCAAGCGCAGCAGGCGGTGGTCGTCGGTGGTCTCGGCTGAGACCGAGCGTCCGGCGCGGCCCAGCAGGTTTTGGCGAATCTGTGCGTCTTGGCGCAGGAAGGCGGCGGCTGCCGGATCGGCCACGCCCATGCGCTGCAGCAAGGATTCGGCAGTGTCGCTGCTACGGGTCTGCTCCGAGCGGTACAGCGAGAAGCCGGGCGATTCCAGAGCCTCCAGCACCGGGTTGGCCGCCAGCGACTCGACGGCGTAAGTGATCTCGCTGACCGGAAGATCCGATGGATCGGGGGCCAGCGAGGCCACGGCAAAAGCGCCACCGCCGCCGGTCAGCAGCAGGGCCGCCACGGCGGCGGTGATACGTTTCGGGTGTGTCTGGACACTGTGAGTCAGCCGGGCAATCAATGCCATGCTGGCGGTGGTGAAGCCGTTAATCAAAGGTCTGTCCCCATGGTTGATGGTGCGACCGGCAGTTCTTCCCATGGCAAAGCGAGGGGGGCCGGGGGCACAAGCTGTCAGTTTGCAGGCTTTCGACAGGGCTACCAGGGTGTCGAAACGGCGAGACCACTAGAATCCGCCCACTGCAATGTGGGCTGAAGTATAGCGGCGCATGCTGTTCGGACATCCCAGAAAACCCTTATGAATCAATCTCTTGTTACAAAAAACCCGGTATCCGATGGTGTAAGGCAGGCCCTCGAAACCTCGTTGCGCGGCGTGGAAGAACTGCTGCCGCAGGATGAGTGGATCAAGAAACTGGCCCGATCCGAAGCCACAGGCCAACCCCTGCGCATCAAGCTGGGGCTGGATCCCACGGCGCCAGACATTCACATCGGCCACACGGTGGTGCTCAACAAGATGCGCCAGTTGCAAGATCTGGGCCACCAGGTCATCTTTTTGATCGGCGACTTCACCAGCCTGATCGGCGACCCTTCGGGCCGCAACAGCACGCGACCGCCGCTCACGCCCGAGCAGATCAAGCTGAACGCCGAAACCTACTACCGCCAGGCCAGCCTGGTGCTGGACCCGGCGCGCACCGAGATTCGCTACAACAGCGAGTGGTGCGAGCCGCTGGGCGCCACCGGCATGATCCAGCTGGCCGCAAAGTTCACTGTGGCGCGCATGATGGAGCGCAACGATTTTCACGACCGTTTCAAGGCGGGCAACCCCATTGCGGTGCACGAGTTTCTCTACCCGCTGATGCAGGGCTACGACTCGGTGGCGCTCAAGAGCGATCTGGAGCTCGGCGGCACCGACCAGAAGTTCAACCTGCTCATGGGCCGCCACCTGCAGCAGGAATACGGTCAGGAGCCGCAGTGCATTTTGACCATGCCGCTGCTCGAAGGCCTGGACGGCGTCGAGAAGATGTCCAAGTCCAAGAACAACTACATCGGCATCAGCGAAGACGCCAACACCATGTTCGCCAAGGTGCTGAGCATTTCCGACACGCTGATGTGGCGCTGGTACACGCTGCTGTCGTTCCAGTCGCTCGCGCAGATCGAGGCCCTGAAGGCCGAGGTGGCGGGCGGGCGCAACCCCAAGGACGCCAAGGTGGCGCTGGCCAAGGAAATCACCGCGCGCTTTCACAGCGCGGCGGCGGCCGACGCGGCCGAGCAGGATTTCATTAACCGCAGCAAGGGTGGCGTGCCCGACGAGATTCCCGAGGTGGCCTTGTCGGGCGCGCCGCTGGGCATTGGCGCTGTTCTGAAGCAGGCCAACCTGGCGCCTTCGACCAGCGAGGCCCATCGCCTGATCGACGGCGGCGGCGTGCGGGTGGATGGCGGCGTGGTCAGCGATCGTGGTCTCAAGCTTGATGTCGGCACCTACGTGGTGCAGGTGGGCAAGCGCAAGTTTGCCCGTGTGACTTTGGCCTGATTTTTTGATCAAAATGGCCGCTAGTGCTTGATAAATAAGCGCTGGCAGCTATCAAAATAAAAGCGCTGAACCCCGCTGGATCAGCGCTTTTTTGTTGTCAGAGGCTGAGAGTTTTTCGGCCGTGCCCGAAAGGCGCGTCAAAACGCGCCGGGTCTAGGCGCAAAACACAGCCATAGCTCGGGCTATGGCGAGTATTTGCAACGACGAACCGGTGTGTTTTGGCGTGCAAGGCGGGCATGGATGAAAGACTCTCAGCCTCTCAGTCCAGGTTGTCGTTCAAGTCCGGGTCCGGCACATCGCCAATCGCCTCGCGCGTGGCCTGCGCCTGGAGCTCCAGCCAGGCGCAGAACGCCTTGATCTCGGGCCGCTGGCTGCTGCGTGGCCCGACCATGAGCCAGTAGGCCAGCGGCGAATCGATGCGGTGGCCGGGCAGCACCTCCACCAGGTCGCCAGAGGCCAGCGCATCGGCAATCAGCGGCATGCGCGCCAGCGCCAGGCCCTGGCCTGCCAGCGCGGCCTGCACGATCTGCTGCGCATAGTTGAAGTAAAGCCAGCGCTCGGGCTGCAGCTTGGCCAGGTCGCGCCCCTCCAGCCAGCGGCGCCAGCTGAGCCATTCCAGGTGCTGGCTGCGGTGCGCGTCGCCCGCCTCGATCAGGGTGAACTGGGCCACGTCGGCGGGCGTGCGCAGGGGTTTGCCGCTTTTGAGCAGCCAGGGGCTGGCCACCACCGCCAGCTGCTCGCCAAACAGGCGCTGCCCGCCCTGCGTTCCGGGGCCGGGCAGGCTGTAGCGCAGGGCCAGGTCCACGTCTGAGGTTTCCAGATCGACCTGCACGTCGCTCGCATCGATGCGGATGTCGATGCCCGGGTTGTCGCGCTGAAACTCTTCCATGCGCGGAATCAGCCACATCGACGCAAAGCTGGCCCAGGTGGTGACGGCCACGCTGCGGCGTCCGGCCGTCTGGCGCACCAGGCGCACGGCGGCGTCCATGCGTTCGAGCGCCGGGCCCACGGCGCGCTGCAGCTGCGCGCCCGCGCCGGTCAGTTCCACCGCCCGCGTGTGGCGCAGGAACAGCGCCACGCCCACTTCGTCTTCCAGCGCCTGGATCTGGCGGCTGACAGCGGATTGCGTCAGCGCCAGCTCATCGGCTGCCGCGCGAAAGTTCAGGTGCCGCGCCACGGCCAGAAAGGCGCGCCAGTGGCCGGTGGCCACGGGGCGGGTGCGCAGCACGGCGGGGGCGTATTCGGCAGCAGGCATGGGGTGGGTTATTAATGCGTGGATGGAATGAATAGCGTAGCGCGTTTTCATTGGACTGTGTGCATGGGGCGGCGCACCATTCGGTCTCTTCAATACACATTGCTCGTGCCAAGGAGGCTGCCATGTCATCCCATCATGTTCTGAAATTGCAACAATCCGTTCAGGCCAGCCTGGCGGGCTGCGCGGCGGCCGGTGGCTGGAAACTGGCCGCTGGCCAGGCCGTTTCGCTGCGCACAAACACACCCGGCGTGCTGGAGATTGCCCGGGGCCGCGTGTGGCTCACCCTGGGCGGGTCGTTCAACCATCTGCCTGGTGCCGCGGTCGATCATGTGCTGCACGCGGGCGAGCGCCTCGCCATCGCGCCGGGCCAGCAGGTGGTGATGGAGGCGTGGAACCCATCCGGCGGCGGCGATGTTGCCGCATTCCGCTGGGAGGCCGGGACGGCACCGGCCAAGGCACCGGCTGCCAGCGCGGTCGCCCGCGACTGGGAAAATGGCGTGGTGCAACCACTGCGCGACCTGGTGCACGCCCTGGCCCAGGGCAGGCGGGCCATGGGCGCAGCAGTGGTGAATGTGGCGGGCGCGGGCGGGCGGTGTGCCGCTGGCCTGGCGCGGTTTGTGGGGCGTTGGATCACCCACCAGCGCCAGCGGACAACCTGCTCTGTGCTGCCGTGAACCATCCTTTGAACTTAGCGCACCAGCTCGCCGCGCACGGTATCAAACGCGGCCAGCGCTGCGTCTCCGTCCAGGGTCTCCATGCGGGCCAAGGCGTCCACGTCTTCCACCGTGCTGAAGGCCAGGCTGAAATGCTGAAAGCGCCGCCCCGCCAGCGGGCCGTGGTGCAGCACCTCGACGTTGATGTGGCGCGGGTCGTTGCGAATGCGTTCAATGAGTTTGAGCACGGCCTTTTGCGGGCCTTCCAGCTGCTGGCAAAAGCGCTGGCCGTCAAAGATCAGCAGCCCGGTGATGTTGTGTTGTGCATTGGCCAGGCGCGCGCGCCCGGCGATCTGTGCCACCACGCTCAGCGGTTGCGTGGGGGCGAGGGTGCTCACATAGAGAACCTCGTAGAGGGCGGAGCAGGGTTTCATAAGTGCGGCCCAATGTAGGGGGGGCCGACCCACCGCGCAATGTCAAAAGACATAGATGTAACCATCGATTGATCGACCGATCGCACCTCGGTGCCGCGCCTGCGGGTGGGCGCTGTTGCACGATCGGCGTGGGGGCTGCTCATCCCTAGAATCGGCACACCATGAATGCATCTCTGCCGTCCCACGCATGCCCTCCCTCGTGCCAGCAATGCCGCTTGCGCAAAACGGGCGCGTTCACGGCGGTCAAGCCCGAGGTGCTGGATTTCATTGAGGGGTTTCGCACCGATAGTGTGGCGGTGGCTGCCGGCGGTGCACTGGTGCGCGAGAACCAGACCAATGCCAAGCTGTTCACGCTGTATTCGGGCTGGGCGTTTCGCTACAAGACGCTGAGCGACGGGCGCCGCCAGATTCTCAATTTCTTGCTGCCCGGTGACCTGGTGGGGCTGCAGCAGGAGTTTGGCGATGTGTCCGCCCATGGCATCGAGGCGCTGACCGATTGCTCGCTGTGCGTGTTCCAGAACGACAGCCTGTGGGCGCTGTTTCGTGAGCACCCGCGCCTGGGTTACGACATCACCTGGCTGTCGGCCCATGAAGAAGGCCATGTGGACGACAACCTGCTGACCGCTGGGCGCCGCAACGCCACCGAGCGCGTGGCCATGCTGCTCATGCACCTGTACCGGCGGCTCGACCGCATCGGGCTGGTGGAAGATGGCTCGGTGGCGTTTCCGCTCAACCAGCAGCACATTGCCGACGCGCTGGGGCTGTCGCTGGTGCACACCAACAAGACGCTGCGGCGCCTGTCGCTGCTGGGCCTGCACGAGCTGAAGAACGGGCGGCTGCGCCTGCTCAACACCCGCGCGCTGGCGCGTATTGCCGAGTATTACGACACGCCGCCGCGGCTGATGCCGCTGCTGTAGGGGTTGCCTGTTGCGGCAAAAATGTGATCAAAATCGCCTCTAGCGCTTGCCAGATAAGCGCTGGCAGCTATTGTTTAACTAGCGTTTGATGCCCGGTATGCCGCAACCGATAATCCACGCCATGCCCGCGCACCGGGCTTGCGTTGCGCACACCAACATTTCTTTTCCATGACCTCACTCGACATCCTCATCATGGCGGCCGGCAAGGGCACGCGCATGAAAAGCCGTATCCCCAAAGTGCTGCAGCGCCTGGCCGGGCGCCCGCTGCTGCACCATGTGCTCGATCAGGCGGCCCACCTGCAGGCGCGCAGCGCCATCGTCATCACGGGCCACGGTGCTACAGAAGTGGAAGCTGCTACCGCAGGCGCAGCAAGCGCTACAGGCCAATTTGATCTGAAGTTTGTGCGCCAGGAGCCCCAGCTGGGCACCGGCCACGCCGTGCAGCAGGCCGTGCCGCAGCTGCAGGACGATGGCACGGTGGTCGTGCTGTCGGGCGATGTGCCGCTGACCCAGGCCGACACCCTGCGAGCGCTGGTGGCGGCCAGTGCCGGCGAACGATTGGCGCTGCTGACCGTGACGCTGCCTGATCCGACGGGCTACGGCCGCATCGTGCGCAATGCAGAAGGCGCCGTGCAAGGCATCGTCGAGCATAAAGATGCAACGGACGCCCAGCGCGCCATCACCGAGGTCTATAGCGGCATCATGGCCGTGCCCGCGCGGTTACTCACGCCCTGGCTGGCGCGGCTGAAGAACGACAACGCCCAGGGCGAGTACTACCTCACCGACATCGTCGCCATGGCCGTGGCCGACGGCGTTCCCGTGGCGGCCCACCGCATCACCGATGCGCTGCAGGTGGCCGGCGTGAACAGCCCGCTGCAACTGGCCGAGCTGGAGCGTGCCCACCAACTGCGCCAGGCCCGCGCCTTGATGGAGCAGGGCGTGCGCCTGGCCGACCCGGCGCGCTTCGATCTGCGCGACGATGCCCGCACCGGCGTGCGCGGCGAGCTGGTGTGCGGGCAGGACGTGGAGATCGACGTGAACTGTGTCTTCACCGGCCGTGTGGAGCTGGGCGAGGGCGTGGCCATCGGCGCGAACTGCTGCATTGCCAATGCGCGCATCGCGGCAGGCGCCGTGATCCACCCCTTCACCCACATCGACGGCGAAAAGCTGGGCGCCACCGTGGGCGAGGGCGCGCTGGTCGGCCCCTTTGCCCGCCTGCGCCCGGGCGCGCAACTGGGCCGCGAGGTGCACATCGGCAACTTCGTGGAAGTGAAGAACTCCACGCTGGCCGATGGCGCCAAAGCCAACCATCTGGCCTACCTGGGCGACGCCACCGTGGGCGAGCGCGTGAACTACGGCGCCGGCAGCATCACCGCCAACTACGACGGCGCCAACAAGCACCGCACGGTGATCGAGGCCGACGTGCACATCGGCAGCAACTGCGTGCTGGTGGCGCCGGTGACCATTGGCGCGGGGGCCACGGTGGGCGGTGGCAGCACCATCACCAAGGATGTGCCTGCGGGGGCGCTGGGCGTGGCGCGGGGCAAGCAGATCACCAAGGAATGCTGGCAGCGCCCCGCCAAGTTGCCCAAGGCATGAAGCGGGCTGAAATAGGCATGAAACAGGCATGACGCAGCCCGCCGCCAGCCCCGCCGAGGTCGCGCAACTGCGCGCCGCGCTGGCCCGCAGCCAGCAGCAGGTGGCCGACATGGCCGCCGCGCAGGACGAGTTCTTGCGCGCCGTCTCGCACGACCTGCGCGCGCCGCTGCGGCATGTCACCTCGTACGGCACGCTGGTGCGCGAGGTGCTGGCCGACCTGCCGCCCGAGGTGGCGCAGGGCGCCGAGGTGCAGGAGGCGCTGGGTTTTCTGGCCACCATGGACCAGTCCGCCCGGCGCATGGGGCTCATGATCGACGGCCTGCTGGCCCTGGTGCGCGCCAGCCGTGCGCCGCTGCACCCGCAACCCGTGCCGCTGGCAGATGCCATCGCCCGTGCGCGCGCGGCGCTGCCCCCCGATGGCGCGGGCCGCGCCGTGGAATGGCGCGTGGCCGCACAGTTGCCCACGCTGCAGGCCGACCCGGCGCTGCTGCAGGTGCTGCTGGTGCAGTTGCTGGGCAATGCCCTCAAGTTCACGCGCCCTGTGTCTCAGCCCTGCATCTGCGTGCAGGCCGATGCCGCGCCCGCAGGCCAGGTGGCCTTCACGGTGCAGGACAACGGCGTGGGGTTTGACCCCGCGCGTGCGGGCTCACTCTTCGGTGTGTTCCAGCGCCTGCACCGGGAAACCGAATTTGACGGCGTGGGCACCGGGCTGGCCCTGTGCCGCGCCATTGCGCAACGCCACGGCGCGCACATCAGCGCCACGGCGGTGCCGGGCGGCGGCTGCACGGTGCGGGTGGAGTGGCCGCAGGTGCCGGCTGTCTGATTTCTCCAGCCGCTGGTGCGTGCACCGGTAGCCGCCGGGAGTGTTTGCCGAATTCCTGGGCGGAGTGCCGGCGCCGGATTCGCGGGGTTGACCGGCGGCTGAACCGCAGGTGCCTACATCAGCGGCGCCTGCACCCCAGGCACCAGTGTCGGCATGGCACCGGCCGACACCCGGTTGCGCCCCGCTGCCTTGGCCTGGTAAAGCGCGGCGTCGGCGGCATTGGTCCAGGCGCGCAGGCCGTCGTGGCGGTGGTCGGCCGCTGCCACGCCCAGGCTGCTGCTGAAGCGCAGGGTGGGCAGGTCGTGCAGCTGCAGGGCCTGCACCTGTTCGCGGATGCGCTGGGCCACCACCATGGCATCGTCCAGGCGCATGCCGCGCAGCACGATGGCAAATTCGTCGCCGCCGTAGCGGCCTGCGCAGTCGGTGGCGCGCACGTTGCTCAGCACGATGCGCGCCAGCGCGCGCAGCACTTCGTCGCCCACGGTGTGGCCATGCTGGTCGTTGATCTGCTTGAAATGGTCAATGTCCAGCATCACCAGGCAGGCGGGCTCGCCGGTGGCGTGGTGGCGGCGCAGCGTGGCTTCGGCCTGCTCCTGCCAGTGACCGCGGCCACACAGGCCGGTGAGGGCGTCGATGCGCCCCAGCGCGTCGAGCTGCTGGTTTTGTTGCGACACCTTACGGATCAGGCGGTAGCTCATCACGCTGACCGACAGCGTGTGCAGCGCCATCACGGGCAGGCACGCAATGATCACCGGCATGGATGTCTCTGGCGCCCAGTGCAAGCCGGTCAAGGCCGCACTGGCCGCCGCCGCGCCCGCCATACCGGGCAGCGAGCGCGCCCACAGGCCGCGGATGCCGGTGGTGATCTTGTCCACCATGGTCAGGGTGAGCAGCAACACGCTGGGCAGCAAATTGAAGTGCATCAGCGGCACCAGAGACGCCACCAGCGCTGAATCGGCCAGCAGATTGCGAATTTCTGCGCGGTAGGGGTCGGCACTGCGGCGGCTTAACTGGTAGGCCACATGGGGCCAGACCAAGGCGATCAGCGCCAGGTAAAGCCAGCCCGGCAGGCTGGCCTGGCGTTCCCACAGCACCACGCCCACCACCACGCTGCCGAGCCCCATGCCCAGCACGCGCAGGGGGTAGACCCGGCGATGGAGTTGGCGTTTGGCATCGGACATGGTGGAGCGGTCAGGGGTTGCCGCCACTTTGGCGCGGCGTGTTGGGCGCAACAGGGGCGGGAATTCGTTACGAAAGCCTACATGAACGGCACCGCCAGCGCCAGCCATCAATGTCCATGGCATGTCACCCCGGCATGGGGCCGTGGCCCGTTGCGGCTTCCAGGTGTTGCAGGCGCTGGCGCAGTTGTGCCACTTCTTCGATCAGGTCAGCCGTGAGGGCGGCGAGCTCGGGGTCGGCGTCGAAGGTGGTTTCCAGCTGGGCCAGCCGGCGCGCGCGCACCACGGTGGCGCTGGCAAAGCGCCAGTGGCCGCCCAGGCTGTCGGCCTGCAGCAGGCCGGCCTCCAGCCGCGCGCTGACCCAGTTCGGCGCCACATGGCAGATGCGGGCCAGGTCCTCCAGCGAAAACAGCGCGGTGTCGTCCAGCAGTTCGCCCGGCTGCACGGTGGGGGTGTGGTGGGCAGTTGTCATGGTCAGGCTCCCGGGGTGGCGCGCGGGTCGAAGCGGGGAAAGGCCTTGGCCAGCGCGGTGTAGGCGGCGCGTTCGGCATCGCTGTGGGCCGGGGGCAGGGCGACGGTCAGTTCCAGGTACAGATCCCCGGGCGTGGCGGCCGGAATGCCCCGGCCCTTCAGGCGCAGCTTGCGCGCGGATTTCCAGTGCGCGGGCACGGTTACCTCCAGGGCGCCGGCGGGGGTTTGCACTTCGATGGCGGCGCCCAGTTCGGCCTCCCAGGGGGCCACGGCCACGGGCTGGTAAACATCGCGGTCGATGGCGCGCCAGCGGGGGTCGGGTTTGAATTGCACCTCCAGAAACAGGTCGCCCGCAGGCGCCCCGCCCATGCCGGGGCTGCCCTGGCCCGTCAGGCGGATAAGCTGGCCTTCGCGCACGCCCTTGGGTATCTTGACCTGCAGGTTGCGTTGTTCGTGCACCATGCGGCCCGCCTCGTCGAGCCGCGCGCCGCGCAGCGTCAGGCTGCGTTCGGCGCCCTGGTAGGCGTCCAGCAAGTCGAGCTCGATCTTGGCGTGGTGGTCGCTGCCGCGCGATGGCGGCGGTGCGCCTGCCCATTCGGCATCCCGTGGTGCTTCATGGTGTTGTGGGCCCCGGCCACGCTGCGCGCGCGCGTGGCGGCCAAAGAGTTGCTCGAAAAAATCGCTGAATTCGCCGTCGGGCCCGCCGGCTGCACCGGCCCCGTCGGAGAACTCGAAGCCCGCGTCCCAGTTGGGCGGCGGGCGGAAATCCTGCCCCGGGCGGTGTGGCGCCTGGCGGCCCAGGGCGTCGTAGGCTTCGCGCTTTTCGGGATCGGAGAGCACGGCGTTGGCCTCGTTCACCTCGGCCATGCGGGCTGCGGCGTCGGCCTCTTTGCTGACGTCGGGATGGTATTTGCGCGCCAGCTTGCGGTAGGCCTTCTTGATGCCATCGGCGGTGGCCGTTTTGCTGACACCCAGCACCTGGTAGTAGTCCTTGAATTCCATGCGGCGTTTCCTTCGCGGTGGGGCTGCGCGGGGCAGTTGCTGGGAGGCTGTCGGACTTGGAGCGTCGATTTGCAGCCGACGATTTCCAAGTCCGACAGCCTCCTATGGCTACTGTATGCCCCGGGCTGGCGCCGTGGCAATCCGGGGCGCTTGCCGCAGGTGGCATGCGTTCGGATTACTTCAAAAATGATAGCTGAAAGTGCTTGTCAGATAAGCGATAGAAGCACTTTTGTCTCAAATTTTGCGCGGCGCGTGGCAAAAAAGGCTTTGACGTTGCGCACATTGGCATCGCCCGTGAACAGGCGCTGCGACAGCGCCAGGTAGCCCGGCATGTCGCGCGTGTGCACCACCAGCACGAAGTCTGGGCCCGGCGACACGCGCCAGCACTGCTGCACGCAGTCTTCGGCCACGGCGCGGGCCTCAAAGGCGTCCAGCCATTCGGCGCCCTGGCGGTCGAGCGTCACTTCCACGATGGCCGACAGCCCGTGGCCCTGCAGCGCCGCCAGCCGGTCGGGTTGCAGCAGGGCCACCTGGCGCTCGATCAGCCCGGCATCGTGCAGGCGCTTGACCCGCCGCAGGCAGGTGGGTGGCGACACATGCACCTGCTGCGCCAACGACTGGTTGCTCTGCGCGGCGTCGGTTTGCAGAAGGTTGAGCAGCTGCAGGTCTGTGGCATCTAGCGATATTTGTTCCATGCATTGATTAGAAATGAATTTAAATTTCATTCATAACGACTGGTGAAATTTAAGTTCAAATCTTTGCAAATATCAATCGAATATTTTTCGGTAGGCTGCCTACCATCGCCCCATCTTTTTCCAATTGAGGCAACCACCATGTGCGGCATCGTCGGCGCGGTCTCCACGCGCAACATCGTTCCCATCCTCGTCCAGGGCCTGCAGCGGCTCGAATACCGGGGCTATGACTCGTGCGGCGTGGCCGTGCATGCCGCCAGTCTGGATGCCACGCGCCATGGCACGGCAGACGGTGGGCTGCAGCGCGCCCGCAGCACCGCCCGTGTGGCCGAGCTGCTGGAACAGGTGCAGGCCGACCACCTGGAAGGCGCCACCGGCATTGCCCATACCCGCTGGGCCACGCACGGCGCGCCAGCGGTGCACAACGCCCATCCCCATTTCAGCCACGGCACGGGCAGCGACGCCGCTGCCGGTCCGGCGCTGCCGGGCCAGCCAGCTGAAAGCGACCCGGCGCGGCCGGGCCGCGTGGCCCTGGTGCACAACGGCATCATCGAAAACCACGAAGAGCTGCGTGCCGCCCTGCAGGCGCGCGGCTATGTGTTTGTGAGCCAGACCGACACCGAAGTCATTGCGCACCTGGTGGACAGCCATTACAGCGGCGACCTGTTCGACGCCGTGCGGGCCGCCATCGCCGAACTGCAGGGTGCCTACGCCATTGCCGTGATCCACAAGGACGAACCCCATCGCGTGGTGGGCGCGCGTGCGGGCTCGCCCCTCATCCTGGGTGTGGGCAAGGATGCGAGCGAAGGGGGTTCTGCGTCCCGCGAGCATTTCCTGGCCAGCGACGCCATGGCCCTGGCCGGCGTTACCGACCAGATCGTGTACCTCGAAGAGGGCGACTTGGTGGATCTGCAACTGGGCCGCTACTGGATCGTGGGCAAAGACGGCGCGGCGTTGACGCCCGCACAACGCCCCGTGCGCACCGTGCAGGCGCACAGCGGCGCGGCTGAGCTGGGGCCTTACCGCCACTACATGCAAAAGGAAATCTTCGAACAACCGCGCGCCATTGCCGACACGCTCGAAGGCGTCGCGGGCATCGTGCCCGAGCTGTTTGACGGCGCGGGCCTGCATGGCGAGCCGGGCGCTGCCGCCTGGCGCGTGTTCAAGGAGATTGACAGCGTGCTCATCCTGGCCTGCGGCACCAGCTATTACAGCGGCTGCGCGGCCAAATACTGGCTGGAGGAAATCGCCGGCATTCCCACCCAGGTGGAAGTGGCCAGCGAATACCGCTATCGCACCAGCGTGCCCAACCCGCGCACGCTAGTGGTCACCATCAGCCAGTCGGGCGAGACCGCCGACACCCTGGCCGCCTTGCGCCACGCGCAAAGCCTGGGCATGCAACACACGCTGACCATCTGCAACGTGGCCACCAGCGCCATGGTGCGCGAATGCAAGCTGGCCTACATCACCCGCGCGGGTGTCGAGATCGGCGTGGCCAGCACCAAGGCCTTCACCACGCAGCTCGCTGGCCTGTTCTTGCTGACGCTGGCGCTCGCCCAGTCCAAAGGCCGCCTGAGCGAAGCGCAGGAAACCGCCCACCTCAAGGCCATGCGCCACCTGCCCGTGGCCCTGCAGGCCGTGCTGGCGCTCGAACCCCAGGTCATCAGCTGGTCCGAAGACTTTGCCCGCATGGAAAACGCCTTGTTCCTTGGCCGTGGGTTGCATTACCCCATCGCGCTCGAAGGTGCCCTCAAGCTCAAGGAAATCAGCTACATCCACGCCGAGGCCTATCCTGCGGGCGAGCTCAAGCACGGCCCCCTGGCCCTGGTGACCAGCGCCATGCCGGTGGTCACCGTGGCGCCCAACGACGCGCTGCTTGAAAAGCTCAAGAGCAACATGCAGGAAGTGCGCGCGCGCGGCGGCGTGTTGTATGTGCTGGCCGATGCCGACACCCACATTGAAAGCAGTGAGGGCATCCACGTCATCCGCATGCCCGAACACTACGGCCACCTCAGCCCGTTGTTGCATGTGGTGCCGCTGCAGCTGCTGGCGTATCACACGGCCTGCGCGCTCGGCACCGATGTGGACAAACCCAGAAACCTGGCCAAGTCGGTTACGGTGGAGTAATGATCAGAAAATGGTCCAGCATGTGGAAGTGGTCTTCAAAGAACTCTTCCTCCATCGCGGCCAGCTTTGCCACAGCAACCCACTCCACCTGCATGGCGTCGTCATCGGCCCGCACGGCCGGAAACGGCGCATCGCCCAGGTCGAAGTAATGCGCATGCGTGATGGTGCGTCCGCGCTGGCTGCGGTCGGGGTGGTCGAACACCGCCACCGACTGCAGCGCCGCTCGCATGCGGGCTTCGGGAAGTGTGCAATGGGTCTCTTCGGCCAGCTCGCGCAGGCATGACTGCCACACGGTCTCACGCTGCTCGATGAAGCCCCCCGGCACCGCTCGCTGGCCCTTGCCGGGCGCGTGGGCGCGGCGGATCAGCAGCACATGGTTCTGGCAGCGCACCACGGCATCCACGGTGACGAACACCGGTGGGTAGGGCGCTGCAGACCACGCCTCGCTGTAGCCGCGCAGCATGCGCCACTCTTCCTGCAGCGCAGGGTAGTGGGCGGTTTGGGCAAAGCGTTCCAGAAAGCCCAGGGTGCTTTCGGGCATCTGGGTGGCCAGGTCGTCCAGACTGGCACGCACGGTGCCAGGCGTGGCGCCAAAGTATGCATCGCGGATGGCCGTGGCATCGATGCGGCCCTGGCGGTCCACGTTGATCAGCTCCCAGCCAGGAAAGGCGCTCAGATAGCTGCTGGTCGCATCCTTGAAGTGGCCCACCAGGCCGATGCGCGCATCCGTCGGTGTCATCTGGGCCACGCCATTGCGCACGGCCCGCACCCACACGGCCTCGTCGTAGTAGTCGCGCATGGGCAGCACCTGCACACGGGCCCGGTCGGGCCCGGTCAGGGCGCCCAGCATCATGTCGGCGCGCTCATGCCAGGTGAATGGGTTCTTGGGCGAGCGTGCCTGCCAGGCCGACCCCATCACCACGATCACGCTGCGGGCGCTGGCGAGTGCACGCTGCAGCAAGGCCATGTGGCCGTTGTGGACGGGCTCAAAACGCCCGATGTAGATGGCGGTGTCGTACATGTGTCTCCGTTCTTTTGGGGCGTTCGGCACGTTGACGGGCCGGTCGCTGCCCACCGTGCCGCAGCACGGTGGGCTCAGACTCTCAGAGCCCCGCAGCCGCGCGCAGCGCCGCAGCCTTGTCTGTGCGTTCCCAGCTGAACTCGGGCTCTTCACGCCCGAAGTGGCCGTAGGCGGCCGTCTTTTCGTAGATGGGGCGCAGCAGGTCCAGCATCTGGATGATGCCCTTGGGGCGCAGGTCGAAGTGCTCGCGCACCAGTGCGGCCAGGCGCTCGTCCGACACCACGCCCGTGCCTTCTGTGTACACCGTGATGTTCATGGGCTCGGCCACGCCGATGGCGTAGGCCACCTGGATCTGGCACTGGCGCGCCAGGCCTGCAGCCACGATGTTCTTGGCCACATAGCGGGCGGCGTAGGCGGCCGAGCGGTCCACCTTCGTTGGGTCCTTGCCGCTGAAGGCACCGCCGCCGTGGGGGCAGGCGCCGCCGTAGGTGTCCACGATGATCTTGCGGCCGGTCAGGCCGCAGTCGCCCTGCGGGCCGCCGATGACAAAGCGGCCCGTGGGGTTGATCAGGTAGCGCGTGTTCTGCAGCCATTCCTTGGGCAGCACGGGCTTGATGATCTCTTCGATGACGGCTTCAGTGAAGCTGGCCTTCATCTTGGTTTGCGTTTCGCTCTGGTCGGGGTGGTGCTGGGTGGAGAGCACCACGGTGTCGATGCTGTGCGGCTTGCCATCCACATAGCGCATCGTCACTTGCGACTTGGCATCGGGGCGCAGGAAGGGCAGGCGGCCGTCCTTGCGCAGCTGGGCCTGGCGTTCCACCAGGCGGTGCGCATAGTAGATGGGCGCGGGCATCAGCTCGGGCGTCTCGTCGCAGGCGTAGCCGAACATCAGGCCCTGGTCGCCGGCGCCGGTGTTCAGGTGGTCGTCGCTCGCGTGGTCCACGCCCTGGGCGATGTCGTTGCTTTGCTTGTCGTAGGCCACCAGCACGGCGCAGCCACGATAGTCAATGCCGTAGTCGGTGTTGTCGTAGCCGATGCGCTTGATGGTGTCGCGCGCAATTTGAATGTAGTCAGGCGTCTGGGCATCGGACCGGATGCTGATTTCGCCCGCCAGAACCACTAACCCGGTATTGGTCAAGGTTTCTGCTGCAACCCGTGCTCGTGGGTCTACCTTGAGGATCGCATCGAGAATCGCATCCGAGATCTGGTCAGCCACCTTGTCGGGGTGGCCTTCGGAGACGGATTCCGAGGTAAAGAGAAAGTCGTTCGCCATTTGAATAAACTCCTGTGTTCCGGCATCTGGGGCGTTGCCCTCACCCCGAAGGAGCTTTGGCGAACGCTTTAGCAGATTTTTTTAACGTCGCCCTGCAAGTTGCTCATTTAACTCAGCGACCCGTCTATTTTAATGCCAGTCGTCTTTCGATTTTTTTCTGCATTTCCACTGTGGTTGCTGCATGTCATGGGTGCGGCCATGGGCTGGGTGGCGTTTTGTGCGTCGCCCGCGTACCGGCGCAGGTTCCTGGCCAACTCGGCGCTGGCCGGTTATTCGTTTGGCGCGGTGCGCGCGGCTGTGGCGCATGCGGGCCGCATGGTGGCCGAGTTGCCTCGGCTGTGGCTGGGTGCGCCCTTGCCCTGCGCCATGTCGAACGAGGCCTGTGTGGAGCAGGCCTACGCCGCCGGGCGCGGCATTGTGTTCCTCACACCTCACCAGGGCTGTTTCGAGCTGTCCGCGCAAGTCGCGGCGCGGCACTGGAGCGCGGCGCGCGGGCCCATCACGGTGCTCTACCGCCCGGCGCGCCAGCCGTGGCTGGCCACCGTGATGGCCACCGCACGCAATCGCCCCGGCATGCTGGCGGTGCCCACCACGCTGTCGGGTGTGCGCCAGATGATCAAGGCGCTGCGCCGTGGCGAAGCCGTGGGCCTGTTGCCCGACCAGGTGCCGCCCGATGGCCAGGGCGTGTGGTCGCCCTTTTTTGGCCGCGATGCCTACACCATGACGCTGGCTGTGCGCCTGGCCCAGCAGACCGGCGCGGCCGTGGTGCTGGCGCGCTGCGAGCGCCTGCCCTGGGGCTGTGGTTTTGTCACCCACTTCGAAACCTTGCCCGCGCCGCTCGATGAGCGGCTGGAGGCTGCTGTCTTGCAAATCAATCAGGCCATGGAACATCTCATCCGCCAATGTCCCGAGCAATACCTGTGGGGCTATGCCCGCTACAAGCAGCCGCGCGCTGAAGCCGCTGCCGGGGGCGCCGCATGACGGGGCGCCTGGGTGTGTGGTTCATGCGGGTGCTGGCGCATGTGCCCTTGCCCGCGCTGCGGGCGCTGGGCTGGTGTCTGGGCCAGTTGGCGTACCTGCTGGCCGTGCCGCGCCGCAAGGTGGCCCTGCGCAATCTGGCGCTGTGTTTCCCCGATGAACCCGTTGCGCAACGGCGCCGCTGGGCGCGCGAAACTTTCGTGGTGTTCAGCCAGGCCTGGCTCGATCGCAGCTGGCTGTGGTTTGCCCCGCGCGAGGTGGTGCAGCGGCGCGTGAGCTTGCAGGGTGCGCTGGCCGAACTGGAGGGCGACACCCCCACCATCATCTTTGCCCCGCATTTCTATGGCATGGATGCCGGGGGCACGGCGCTTACGCTGCACACGCCGCGCGCATTCACGTCCATCTTTTCCACCCACCCCGATCCGGCCGTGGATGCCTGGTTCATGGCGGGGCGCCAGCGCTTTGGCGATGTGCGCATGCTCAACCGGGCCGATGGCGTCAAGCCCATCATTTCCAACCTGCGCAAGGGCGGGCTGCTGTACCTGCTGCCCGACATGGACTTTGGCCGCAACGACTCGCTGTTCGTGCCGTTCTATGGCGTGCAGGCCGCCACCGTGCCATCGCTGCCCCGGTTTGCGCGGCTGGGGCGCGCCAAGGTGATTGCCATGGTCACCCGCCTCACGCCCACGGGCTACTGCGCCGAGATTTCACCCGCCTGGCCCGGCTACCCCAGCGACGATGTGGCGACCGACACGGCCCTCATGAACGCCAACCTGCAGCGCTACATCGACGTGTCGCCCGGGCAGTACTACTGGGTGCACAAGCGCTTCAAGACGAGGCCCGAAGGCGAGCCTTCTGTGTATTCCTGAAAATTTGAATCAAATTGGCCGCCAGCGCTTATATATCAAGCGCAGGCAGCTATTGTTTTGATTGCAAAAAGCGCTGCAACTCCAAGGCTACGCGTTCCGGGTGTTCATGGACGATCCAGTGCGATGCGCCTTCCACACGCTGCAACTGCAGCTGCGGCACCCAGCCCGGCAGACCGTCGAGCAGACCCGGCAGCAGCGCGGGGTCGTCCATGCCCCACAGCACCAGCGTGGGCACATCCACCGTCAGCATCGATTCGGGCAAGGTGATGGCTTGTGCGGCCGGGTCACCCGCGCGCGGTGGGCGCAGGGGGCTGGCGCGGTAGTAGTTGCAGGCGCCGGTCAGGCCGCGCTGCCACAGGTCGCGGTATTGGGCGCGCACGGCGGGGGTGAGCCAGTCGGGGGCGCGGCCATCGGGGGTGTTGAAAAAGGCGAACAGGCGGTGAAAGTCGTCTTCGGCCAGCAGCGCCTCGGCATCGGGTCTGCACAGAAAGTGCATGTACTGGCTGGCCGCCTGCTGCGCGGGGTTGTGCTGCAGTTCGCGCACAAAGGCGCCCGGGTGCGGCGAATTAAAGATGGCCAGCCGCTTGAGCCACTGCGGTTGCTGGTTGGCCAGGTTCCAGGCCACCGCACCGCCCCAGTCGTGGGCCACCAGGCATTCCAGCGCGCCGCCAGGGCATTCGGCGGCGATCAGCGCGACAAGATCCTGCACGAGGTGCCTGGCGCGGTAGGCCGCCAAGTCGGTTGGACTGCTGGATGCGCCAAAGCCGCGCAGGTTGGGCGCCACGCAGCGGTAGCCGCCGTTTTCAGGGCGCGAAAAATGCAGCAGCAGTTCGTCCCAGATGAAGGCTCCCTCGGGGAACCCGTGCAGAAACAGCAGCACCGGGCGCCCGGGTGCGCCGCTCACGCGGCATTGCAGGGTGATGCCATGCGGCAGGGCCAGGTCTTGAATAGAAATCATGGTGCTATGCATTCAGTAGCTGCTGCCGCTTTATGCATAAGCGCCAGCGCCTAGTTTGGCTGAGAATCCTCTGGGGCTGCTGGGGCGGGCTCGGGCGCTGCTTCTGGGGCCTCGCCTGCGGGCAACACCGGGTGTGCCCATTGCCACAGCAGCTGTGCCACTTCGTCCACACCCTGCTTCTTGAGGGCCGAGAACATCTTCACCTCGCCGCCGCCCGCGTGCAGTCGCGTAATCGACAGGATCTTGGCCTGCTCGGCGCGCGTGAGCTTGTCGGCCTTGGTCAGCACGATCAGGAATTTCAGGCCTTCCTCGACGCGCGGGCGCACCACTTCGAGCAGGGCTTCGTCCAGTTCGGTCAGGCCCAGGCGTGGGTCGCACAGCAGCACGATGCCTGTGAGGCCGGGGCGGCTGACCAGATAGTTCACCATCACTTGCTGCCAGCGCACCTTGTCCGAGCGCGACACGGCGGCATAGCCATAGCCGGGAAGGTCGGCCAGAACCGCATCGGTCACGCCCTGCTTGCCCAGCGAGAACAAATTGATGTGCTGCGTGCGGCCGGGTTTCTTGGAGGCATACGCCAGCTGCTTTTGCTGTGTGAGCGTGTTGATGCAGGTGGATTTGCCGGCGTTGGAACGGCCCACGAAGGCGATCTCGGGCACGTCGATCGGGGGCAGATGGTGCAGTTGCGCGGCCGTGGTCAGGAACCTGGCGGTGTGCATCCAGCCCATGGCGATCTTGGCGTCGGGTGCGGGCGGAAGGGAGCCAGCAACTGGCGCGGTGGAGGTTGTCGTCATGGAAAATTCGAATGCGTTGGGGCCTCATTGTAGAATCGCCTGGTTTTGCGCACCTCAATACACACCCTCGATATGAAGTTGCTCGCCTCTATGCTGATGGCTGCCGCACTGGCAGCACCCGCTTTCCCGGCCTTGTCTGCGGGCGAAACTCCCGCGGCGCCGACCAAGGCGGCCAAGCCGGACCTGGTCAAGGGCGAAGCCAGCTTCACAGCGGTGTGCGCTGCATGCCACGGGGCAGATGGCAATTCCACCATTGCGGCCAACCCGAAGCTGTCGCAGCAGCACCCGGAATATCTGCTCAAGCAGTTGAAAGAGTTCAAGTCCGGCAAGCGCAACAACGCCGTCATGGCGGGCTTTGCGTCGATGCTGACAGAAGAGGACATGAAGAACATCGCTTACTGGGCAGCTTCCAAGCCTGCCAAGGCCGGCGCCGCGTCCGACAAGGACCTGGTGGCCCTGGGTGAGCGCATCTACCGCGGCGGCATTGCAGACCGCCAGATTGCCGCCTGCGCAGGCTGCCACAGCCCCAACGGCGCCGGCATTCCGGCCCAATACCCCCGCCTGTCGGGCCAGCACGCCGACTACACGGCGTCGCAACTGAAAATGTTCCGCGACGGTTCGCGCGCCAACAGCAACCAGATGACCCAGGTGGCTGCCAAGCTCAACGACCGTGAAATCAAGGCGGTGGCCGACTACATTGCCGGTCTGCGCTGAGGTTTTGTGATCTCTCCGGCCCCGCCAGGCGGGCAGCCTGGAACCAACCGCCAATAACAAACCCCAAAAAGGGCGGGCCCATCGTTCAGATGGCCCCGCCCTTTTCCTTTAGTGCCCGCGTTCACCCCTCTCATGTCTGACACAACCCAAGGCGTTCAAGTCCGGTCTGGCCCCCAGGCCCTGCGTGCAGGCATCGAGCTGCTGTCTTCCATGCGGTTTGCCATTTCGCTGCTGACGGTGATCTGCATCGCGTCGGTCATTGGCACGGTGCTCAAGCAGCATGAGCCTGCGGTGAACTACGTCAACCAGTTCGGCCCGTTCTGGGCGGAGCTGTTTGCGGCCATCCAGCTCAATGCGGTGTACAGCGCGTGGTGGTTCTTGCTGATCCTGGCCTTTCTGGTGGTCAGCACCTCTTTGTGCATCGCCCGCAACACCCCCAAGATCCTGGTGGACCTCAAGGTCTACAAGGAAAACATCCGCGAGCAAAGCCTCAAGGCCTTCCACCACAAGGCGCAGGCCGAACTCGGCGGGCCCGCGGAAGTCGAGGCACGCCGCATTGGCACCTTGCTGGCCGGTGGTGGCTGGAAGGTGCGGCTGCAGCAGCGGGATGCGGCCCAGGGCGCGGGCTGGATGGTGGCGGCCAAGGCGGGGGCGGCCAACAAGATTGGCTACATCGCCGCGCACAGCGCCATCGTGCTCATCTGCCTGGGTGGGCTGTTCGACGGCGACCTGATCGTTCGGGCCCAAATGCTGCTGGGCGGAAAAACACCGTATGCCGGCAGTGGCCTCATTTCCGAGGTAAAGCCCGAGCACCGCCTGTCCGAGCGCAACCCCACGTTCCGCGGCAACCTGGTGGTGGCCGAGGGCACGCAGTCGAGCACCGCCATCCTGAGCCAGTCCGACGGCGTTTTGTTGCAGGAGTTGCCCTTTGCCATCGAACTCAAGAAGTTCATCGTGGAGCATTACTCCACCGGCATGCCCAAGCTGTTCGCCAGCGAGATCGTGATCCACGACAAGGAGACGGGCGCGAAAACGCCCGCCCGCATCGAGGTGAACCACCCCGCCAGCTACAAAGGGGTCGAGATCTACCAGTCGAGTTTTGACGACGGCGGCTCGCACCTCAAGTTGCGCGCCATGCCCATGGTGGCGGGGGCCAAGCCATTTGATATCGAGGGCACGGTGGGCGGATCGACCGAGTTGGTCGGCAAGGGCGGTGCCACGGGCGGCGAAAAACTCACCCTCGAATTCACGGCCCTGCGCACGATCAATGTCGAGAACCTGGGCGGTGCAGCAGGCGCGACAGGATCGGGCGTCGATGTGCGCAAGGTCGATCTGCGCGAGTCGGTGGAGTCGCGCCTGGGTGCCGCCAACAAGACCGTGACCAAGAAAGAGCTGCGCAATGTGGGCCCCAGCGTGACGTACAAGCTGCGCGATGCGGCCGGTCAGGCGCGCGAGTTCCACAACTACATGCTGCCTGTGGACACCGGCGATGGGGTGCCCGTGTTTTTGCTGGGGGTGCGCGAGAACCCCGCCGATCCGTTCCGTTACCTGCGGGTTCCTGCCGACGACCAAAGCTCCATGGACGGGTTCATGCGCCTTCATGCTGCGCTGGGTGACCCGGCGGCGCGTGAGCAGGCCGTGCGCCGTTATGTGGCGCAGGCGGTGGAGGCGTCGCGCCCCGAACTGGCCGAGCAGCTGACGCAGTCCGCGTTGCGGGCGCTGGCGCTGTTTGCCGGCAGCAACGGGCCCGAGGGCAAAAAGGTGGGCGGCTTGCCGGCCATTTCTGATTTCATGGAAGCCAATGTGCCCGAGGCCGAACGCGCGCGTGCCGGCGAGGTGCTGGTGCGCATCCTGAACGGCGCCCTGTTCGAGCTGGCCCAGCTCACGCGTGAGCGTGCTGGCCTCAAGCCACTGGAACAGAGTGACCAGACACAGACATTCATGACGCAGGCGGTGCTGTCGCTCAGTGATGCGCAGATCTACCCGGCGCCGCTGGTTTTTGAGCTCAAGGACTTTACCCAGGTGCAGGCCAGCGTTTTTCAGGTGGCGCGCGCCCCTGGCAAAAACATTGTCTACCTGGGCTGTGCCTTGCTGATTCTGGGTGTTTTTGCCATGCTTTACGTGCGCGAGCGCCGCGTATGGGTGTGGGTGGCACCGCGGGGGGAGCAGTCGCACGCTCTGATGGCGCTGTCCACCAATCGCAAGACCATGGACGGCGACCGGGAGTTCGTCCAGCTCGCTGACAAACTGATCGGGGCTCGTCCCCACTGAGGCAACGCATGAATACCGCCACCACCACCATCTCTCTCAACGAGGGGTTCTTTTCCCGCCGCAACTGGTTCGACTGGCTGTTCGCCGCCATCGTGGCCACGGGGGGGCTGTATGCGCTGCAACGCTATGGCAGCTACATGGATGTGTACGAAAAAGGCATCCTGCTGGCTGCCATTCCCTGCACCGTGTGGCTGGGCTGGTTCTGGCGCCCGCTGCGGGTGTTGATGCTGGTGGTGGTGGCGCTAGCCCTGGTGGCCATCGGTCTGTACCAGCAAGATGGCGCGGGCAGCCTGGCACGGGCCGAGACCGTGTTCGGCCTCAAATACTTTTTGTCCAGCCAGTCGGCCATTTTGTGGATGAGCATGCTCTTTTTCATGAGCACGGCGTTTTACTGGATGGGCATGTTTGCGCGTGGCGAAGGCCACACCCTGAGCCTGATTGGTTCGCGCATTGCGTGGGTGGCCGTGGGCATGGCGCTTATTGGCACACTGGTGCGCTGGTACGAAAGCTACCTTATCGGCAGCGATGTCGGCCACATCCCGGTGAGCAACCTCTACGAAGTGTTCGTGATGTTCTGCTGGATGACGGCGGCGTTCTATCTGTACTACGAACAGCAGTACGGCACGCGCGCTCTGGGCGGCTTCGTGATGCTCGTGGTCAGTGCCGCCGTGGGCTTTTTGCTCTGGTACACCGTGGTGCGCGAGGCGCACGAGATCCAGCCCCTGGTGCCCGCCCTCCAGAGCTGGTGGATGAAGCTGCATGTGCCCGCCAACTTCATCGGCTACGGCACCTTCGCGCTGGCGGCCATGGTGGCCTTTGCCTACCTGATCAAGCAGCAGGCCAGCGAGACCCGGTGGTACAAGCTGGCGCCCCTGTGGCTGCTGGGCGTGGTGCTGTGCTTTGAGCCCATCGTTTTCCGCCAGGGCGCAACCGAGAGCGGCGGCAGCTACTGGATGGTCTATTTCGGCGTTTCCGCCCTCATCGTGGCGGGCATTCTGTTTGGCCGCAAGCGCATTGCGGCGCGCCTGCCGTCGTTCGAGATCCTGGACGATGTGATGTACAAGTCCATCGCCGTGGGCTTTGCGTTCTTCACCATTGCTACCGTGCTGGGCGCCCTGTGGGCCGCCGAGGCCTGGGGCGGCTACTGGAGCTGGGACCCCAAGGAAACCTGGGCGCTGATCGTCTGGCTCAACTACGCGGCCTGGCTGCACATGCGCCTCATGAAGGGTTTGCGCGGCACCGTGTCCGCCTGGTGGGCGCTGGTCGGGCTGGTGGTGACCACGTTCGCGTTTCTGGGCGTGAACATGTTCCTGAGCGGCCTGCACAGCTACGGCACGCTCTGATGGTGTGATGGTGTGATGGTGTGATGGGGTATCGGCCCTGCGGGGCAGCAACCCTTGCGTCTCGGGTGTAACCTGGGCGTTCCAGGGAACGAACTGGCAGTTGCTCGGCTCTACCGCACAGCCGTTTCCACCCAAGAATGACCGGAGCCTCCCATGCTGATTCCATCGCGCGATTCGGGTTTCAAGCACCCGCATTCCTCCGAAATCACCCCGCGCGCGGTCTACGAAGACCGTCGCCACATGCTCAAGCTGATGGCAGGCGGTGCCGCTGGCGCCGCGTTGGCTTCCTGGGCCGGCCGCGAGGCGCTGGCACAACAAGCCCAGGTGGTGCGCCCCGGCAAACTGGCAGCGCTGGCGGGCGCCCGGTCGACCGTGGCGGGGGGCGTCACCATGGAGAAGTTCACCGACTACAAGGACGCGAGCACCTACAACAACTTCTACGAGTTCGGCACCGACAAGGCCGACCCCGCCCGCAATGCCCACACCCTCAAAACCACACCCTGGACGGTGGAGGTGGAAGGCCTGGTCAAGAAGCCCGGCAAGTACGGCATCGAAGACCTGCTCCGGCTGAGCGCGCAGGAAGAACGCATCTACCGCCTGCGCTGCGTGGAAGGCTGGTCCATGGTCATCCCCTGGGTGGGCTACTCGCTGGCTGAGTTGATCAAGCGCGTGGAGCCGCAGGGCAGTGCCAGATACGTGGAATTCGTCACGCTGGCCGACAAGGCCACCATGCCCTATGTGGGCTCGCGCGTGCTCGACTGGCCTTACACGGAAGGCCTGCGCATGGACGAGGCCATGCACCCGCTCACCCTGCTGGCCTTTGGCATGTATGGCGAGGTGCTGCCCAACCAGAACGGTGCGCCCGTGCGCCTGGTGGTGCCCTGGAAATACGGCTTCAAGAGCGCCAAAAGCATCGTCAAGATCCGTTTTGTCGAGAAAGAGCCGGGCACCGCCTGGAACAAGGCAGCCAGACAAGAATATGGGTTTTATTCCAACGTGAACCCCAACGTGGACCACCCGCGCTGGAGCCAGGCCACCGAGCGCCGCATTGGCGAAGACGGCCTGTTTGCCAAGAAGCGCAAAACCCTGATGTTCAACGGCTACGAGGCCCAGGTGGGGCAACTCTACGCCGGCATGGACCTCAAGAAGTTCTACTGAACCCCGCCGCAGCTGCCCGCCAGGCCAAGCGACCGGTCTGCTGCGCCATGAGAAAACTCCTGCTCCATCCGGCGGCCAAGCCGGTGCTGTTCGTGCTGTGCCTGCTGCCCTTGTCGTGGCTGGTCTATGCGGCCGCCACCGACCGCCTGGGCGCCAACCCCGCCGAAGCCCTGATCCGCGCCACCGGTGACTGGACCTTGCGGGCCCTGTGCATGGTGCTGGCCGTGACACCGCTGCGCGTGATGACCGCCAGCCCGCAACTGGCGCGCTTTCGGCGCATGCTGGGTCTGTTTGTGTTTTTTTATGCGCTGCTGCACCTGTTGAGCTACAGCGGGTTTGACATGGGATTCGATCTTGCCGAGATCGCCCGCGACATTGCCAAGCGGCCCTTTATTCTGGTGGGCTTTCTGGCGTTTTGCCTGCTCATGCTGTTGGCGGCCACCTCGTTCAACCGCGCCATCCGGGCATTGGGCGGGCGCCGCTGGCAGGCCCTGCACCGGGCGGTGTATGCGGTGGCCGGGCTGGCGATCCTGCATTTTTTCTGGATGCGCGCCGGCAAGAACGACTTTGCGGAAGTGGCCGTGTATGGCGCCATCCTCGCGGCCCTGCTGGGCTGGCGTCTGTGGCGGCGCCTGGCCAACCGGAGCGCCCGGCCGGTGGGGCGGAGCAGGCCCGCCGCACCGGATTGATTGCTATTATAAATATAGCTGCTTGCGCTTTACCAGTAAGCGCTAGAGCCTATTTAGACTAAAACTTCAGGCGTTGACCGCTTGCAGTTTCAGGCGTTGACCGCTTGCAGTGCCGGCCGCAGTTGCCGGCTCACCGGGTCGATGTGGTCGGTCGGGATCTGGTAAGCGCGATCATCGAACAAATCAATGCCGCACATGAGGTTGTCGATCCAGTCCAGAAAATCGTTGATGGCCTTCTTGCCCATGATGGGCGCGCCATGCTGGGGCACCAGCATGGCGATGTCCAACTGGCGCGCCATGCGCACCCACAGCCGCAGGATCTTGTTGGACACCATGTAGCGCCGGTGAAAAGCCTCCATGCGCGGGATATGCGGGGCCAGATCGGTGACCGGAATACGCGCCTCGGCCCCCGACGTCATCGACACCCCGAGATCGCCCGTGAACAGGATGCGGCTGACCGGGTCGTAGAAATGGAAGTTGCCTTCGGAATGCATGAAGTGCGCTGGCAGCAGCACCAGTTCATGGCGCCCCAATGGCAGATGCCCGCCACCGTCCGGCACGCCGATCACCCGGTTTTCCGTCTTGCCCACTTTTGTGAAGTGCGGCGCAAACCGCTCCCACACCCGTGAAATCACCAGCGAAGCCTTGGTGCTGGTCATCCAGCGGTCGAGTGAGGCAATGATGTCCGGATCGGCGTGCGATGCGATCACATACGCCAGCTTGCTGGGCGCGAAATGCTTGGACATGGCCAGGAACAGTTCATTGAAGGCAAGGTTGCCGCCGGGGTCGATGATGGCGCCGGTGCCGTCGTCAACAATCAGGAACTGGTTGGCTTGAACCGCCTGCCCATCCTCCTCGATGAGGTCGGTGAACATCAGGCAGGCGTGATTCTTGTCGCGATAGAGTTCCAGGGCCATGTCGATGCTGCGGTGCAATAAAACACCGACTGTACGATGGCCCTATCTTCAGTGCTTGATAAAAATCAAGCCCGCTGTCCTTCACGCCGTTGACCCTGGCGCAGTGGTAGCGGGCCGAACGCCATTACTGCGGCACCGACGCGGGGGGCGTGGGGGTGGTTGCCGGTGCGGTCAGTACAGGCGAGAGGGTTTCAGGCAGCGTGGCGCGTTGCCTGGCCTCGGGCGCGCCGGGCAGGTACAAGGGGCCGCGCTGGCCACAGCCCGACAATGCCGCCGCACTCGCAGCAAGGGCAAGGGTACTGACTAGAATTTGGGAAGCTCTCAACATGCGTAAATTGTAATGACCGACCTTGAATTTCTGGACCAGGCTGAAAAACTGCTGCTCGCGGTGGAGCGCAGCTGCGATCGCATCAACGACACGGGCGACGCGGATGTGGACAGCCAGCGCACGGGCGGCATGGTGACGCTGACGTTTCCCAACCGCAGCCAGATCATCATCAACCTGCAAAAACCCCTGCATGAGGTGTGGATGGCGGCCAAGTCGGGCGGATACCACTACCGGTTTGACGGCGCTGTCTGGCAAGACACCAAAGGTGCCGGTGAATTCTTTGACCGCCTGAGCCAGGATGCCGCGCAGCAGTCTGGCACACCGCTTCGATTCGAGGCCTGACAAGGCGCATCGCTCTCTTCCCCCGCCACAATCGCTGTATCCGGCGGGATGTGCCCCAGCCTTGCCGGGGCAGGGCCAGGGGACGATGGTCAGATGGGATGTCCGTGCGGAGGGCGCCGCACGACTTGCGGGTGTGGAGATTCAGTTGCGGAAGAGATCGAGGATGCGATTGCGCTCTTCGGTCGGCGGCGGCGCTTGCGGTGCCACGGTGGACGCAGCGGTGCCCCGGTCTTCCAGGCCCAGGTTCGCCACCCCCGCATTGCGCGCATATTCCTCATAGAACCACTCACCACCGACATTCACCACCCCCGGCGGCACGGTGGTCTCCATGACGGGCACGCCCTTGAGTGCGCGCTCCATGAAATTGATCCATACCGGCAGGCTCAGCCCGCCCCCGGTTTCCCTGCTGCCCAGGTTGCGGGGCTTGTCGTAGCCAATCCAGGTCACTGCGGCCAGTGTGGGCTGGTACCCGGCAAACCACGCGTCTACTGAGTCATTGGTGGTACCTGTCTTGCCGTGCAGGTCCGGCCGCTTGAGGGTGGCTTGCGCCCGTGCTGCAGTTCCTGTGCGCGCAACATCCTGCAGCAGGTTGTCCATGATGAAGGCATTGCGTGCATCAATGGCGCGGGGTAGGTCGTTGACTGTGGGAGGCGGGTTTTCGGAGATCACGCGGCCTTTGTGGTCGGTCACGCGTGCAATCAGCCACGGGTTGACGCGATAGCCGCCATTGGCAAATACCGAGAACCCCGACGCCATCTGCAACGGTGTGACCGAACCCGCTCCCAATGCCATGGTCAGGTAAGCGGGATGCTTTTCAGCGTCGAAGCCGAAGCGGGTCACCCACTCCTGCGCCGTCTTGGGGCCGACCGCCTGAAGGATGCGGATGGAGACCATGTTTTTGGATTTGGCCAAACCCGTGCGCATGGTCATGGGACCGTCGTATCTTCCGTCGTAGTTCTTGGGTTCCCAGGGCTGGCCGCCGGTCACGCCCGCATCAAAAAAGAGGGGAGCGTCATTGACGACTGTGGCGGGAGTGAAGCCCTTTTCCAGTGCGGCGGAGTAGATAAAGGGTTTGAAGCTCGACCCCGGCTGGCGCCAGGCCTGCGTTACATGGTTGAACTTGTTCTTGTCAAAATCAAAGCCGCCCACCAGCGCATTGATGGCACCAGTGCGCGGATCCAGCGCCACGAAGGCGCCTTCCACCTCGGGCAACTGCGTGATTTCCCAGGTGTTCTTGGGCGTCTTGACCACGCGAATCACGGCACCCCGGCGAATCTTGATGTTGGGCGGGGCCTTGTCGCTCAGCCCGGACTGGGCTGGTTTGAGCCCGTCGCCCGTGATTTCAACAGTGTCCCCGTTCGCGCGCGCAGCCACGATCTTGCGTGCGGTGGCCTCCAGCACCACCGCTGCCATGACATCCCCGTTGTCAGGATGGTTGGCAAGCGCTTCGTCGATGGCGTCCTCCACCTCTTCTGGAGCGTTGGGCAGGTTCACGAATTGCTCGGGACCGCGATACTGCTGGCGTCGCTCGTAATCCATGATGCCGCGCCGCAGGGCCGCGTAGGCGGTATCCTGGTTGGCCGCGTTCAGCGTGGTGTACACATTCAGGCCGCGGGTGTAAGCCTCATTGCCATACTGGTTGAAGATCAGTTGCCGCACCATCTCGGCCACATATTCGGCGTGGACGCGGGTGTTGTCCTGTCCTGAGCGGATTTTGATTTCTTCCTTCTTTGCGGCCGCAGCTTCTTCGGCCGTGATGAAACCGTTTTCCTCCATCCGTTCAATGATGTAGAGCTGGCGTGACCTGGCGCGCTTGGGGTTGCTGATCGGGTTGTACGCAGAGGGCGCCTTGGGCAGCCCCGCCAGCATCGCTGCCTCGGCGATGGAAACCGACTTCAGCGGTTTTCCAAAATAGGCCTCGGATGCGGCGGCAAATCCGTAGGCACGGTTGCCCAAATAAATCTGATTCATGTAAATCTCGAGAATTTGGTCTTTTGTGAGCAAATGCTCGAGTTTGAATGTCAGTAATATTTCGTAAATTTTCCGCGTAAATGTTTTTTCTGATGACAGATAAACATTCCGAGCCACTTGCATGGTGATGGTTGAAGCGCCCTGGCTTTTGACGCGCCCCAAATTGGCAAGGACTGCGCGCAGCATTCCTTTGTAATCCACGCCGCCATGCTGGAAAAACCGGGTGTCTTCAATGGCCAGCACCGCATTCTTGACCACGGCGGGAATCTCCCGGATGGGTGTCAGGTTGCGCCGCTCTTCGCCAAACTCCCCCAGCAGCGCGCCTTCGGATGAGTACACCCTGAGCGGCAGCTTGGGCCGGTAGTCCGCAAGATCAGAGACGTCGGGGAGATTGGGGTAGGCCATGGCGAGCGCCACACCAATGACCAGCAGCAAGGCCAGCCCTCCAGCCAACCCGAGCCCGCCGATCCACAGGAAGGCGCGAAAAATCCAGCGTAGCCAGCCAGGGCGTCGGTCGGTCGCCGAAGCGTCTGGCTTGTGAGGTTGCTTGGGGGAGTTGGGGGGCGCCATATCGCTTCGGAAGGAAAAGAGCCGCCATTATAAAAAACGGCAATCTCGGGCTGGTTTATTGGGGACGGACCACGCAGGCGCGGGCCGCCCACAGTGGCGGATGACTACGTCAAGTGCATTGCAGCACGGTTAAGAATCGTCTGCTTTTGGCAACGCCCGAAAGAATGCGGGTGGCTAAAACGCTTTGCCCGAGAACTATCTTACTGATAGCATTCATGTGAAATGTTAAGTTTTGTTGCGTCATTTTGGCAAGTTACAGGAGACCAATTTTGATCTCAACGGGGTCTTTTTTTAGTCGCCAGTCCGCACCGCTGCTGGGTATCGACATCAGTTCCTCCAGCGTCAAGTTGGTGGAGCTAGGGCGCGACAAGGGCGGTGGGCTGGTGCTCGAGCGCTGCGCCATCGAACCGCTGGAGCGTGGTTGGATCACAGACGGTAACATCGAAAAATTCGATGAGGTTGCTGATGCATTGCGCCGGCTTGTCAAAAAGAGTGGCACCCGTACCAAGAACGTTGCCTTGGCGCTGCCTCCATCGGCGGTGATCACCAAAAAGATCACTCTGCCCGGTGGCATGACAGAGCAGGAGCTCGAGGTCCAGGTCGAGTCCGAGGCGAACCAGTACATTCCCTTTTCCCTGGACGAGGTCAGTCTGGATTTCTGCGTTATTGGGCCTAGCAAAAATGCGCCCGGCGACGTGGATGTGTTGATTGCGGCCTCGCGGCGGGAGAAAGTGCAAGACCGGCAAGGTCTTGCCGAGGCGGCGGGGCTCAAGCCAGTGGTCGTCGATATCGAATCGTACGCGTCAAGGCTTGCTGCTGGACGATTGATCGAAGCGCTGCCCAACAAAGGGGTGGACGCCCTTGTCGCATTGTTTGAAGTCGGGGCGCTTACCACGAGTTTGCAGGTCATCCGCAATGAAGAGGTCTTGTACGACCGGGACCAGGCATTCGGCGGGGCGCAATTGACGCAACTTATCGTGCGGCAATACGGGTTTTCCGTCGAAGAGGCCGAAAGCAAGAAGCGCAACGGGGACTTGCCAGAGGACTACCAAACAGCGGTGCTTCGACCATTTGTGGAAAGCATGGCCCAAGAAATTGGTCGAGCGCTGCAATTTTTCTTTACCAGTACGCCGCACAACCGTGTTGATCACATCATGCTGGCTGGCGGATCGGCGCCGCTGCCGGGTTTGACGGAGGCGGTCACCCGTCAGACTGGTTTTGCGTGCAGTGCTGTGAATCCGTTTGACGGAATGGAGATTGGAAGTTCCGTCCGTTTGAAAAAGATGGTGCGTGAAGCCCCTTCATATCTCACTTCATGTGGTTTGGCTATGCGGAGGTTTCTGCAGTGATTTTGATCAATCTGCTCCCGCACCGGGAGGCTGCGCGTAAACGCAGGCGCGAGGCTTTTCAGGCAACGATGTTTGCATCGTTTCTGCTGGGTCTTGCTATCGCAGGAGCTATCTATTGGTGGTTCCAGGTCATGATTACAGACCAGCAGGAGAGGAACAGTTTTCTTCAGCGTGAAATCCAGGTCCTTGATGGGCAAATCAAGGAAATTGCGTCCATCGAAGAGGAAATTGCTTCTTTGCGCGCACGGCAGAAGGCTGTGGAGGATCTGCAATCAGACCGGAATTTGCCGGTACATCTGCTGAACGAACTCGTCAGGCAGTTGCCGGATGGCGTCTACATCACCAGCATGAAGCAAGATGGCCAGACCATTTCCATGCAAGGCATGGCGCAATCCAATGAACGCGTTTCGGAGATGCTGCGCAACCTTACCAACAACACCCCCTGGTTTTCTAAACCGGAACTGGTGGAAATTGTCGCCAGCAACGTGGCATTGACACCTCGGGACCAGCGTCGTGTTGGTGCTTTCAATTTGAAATTTCAGCTCATGCGATCCAGTGAGGCGCAAAAAGCCATGGATGCTGCTAGCTCGACTGTTGCTGCCTCTGCGGGAAAGTAGCGTATGGCAAAAACACAAGCTTCAAAAATTGATTTCGCTGCACTGCAGAGCAATCTGCAGCGGCAGTTTAAAAATCTGGATCCCAAAGATCCATCGCTTTGGCCGGTTTTGCCGAAGTTTTTGCTCTGTGCATTCATCGCACTCGGTGTTGCTGCCGTACTCTGGTTTGTCCAACTGACAGATTACCAGGCAGAGCTTGAATCGGAGCGTGGCAAGGAAGTGGTTCTTCGCGAAGACTATACGAAGAAACTTGTAAAGGCTGTAAGTCTGGATGCGCTCAAGAAGCAGCGCGAACAGATACAGCAGTATGTGATCCAGCTTGAAAAGCAATTGCCCAGCAAGGCGGAAATGGCTGCCTTGCTGTCAGATATCAACCAGGCGGGATTGGGGCGGAGCTTGCAATTTGATCTATTCCGCCCTGGTCAAATCGTCGTCCGAGATTATTACGCGGAACTCCCGATTGCCGTGAAAGTGACGGGAAAGTACCATGACATGGGTGCATTTGCATCGGATGTTGCGCATTTGTCCCGTATTGTGACTTTGAACAATATTTCGATTGTTCCGGCGGGGAAGGAGGCTGGCATGTTGTCCATGGATGCCACCGCGAGAACTTTCCGCTACCTGGATCCTGAAGAGGTTCAGGCGCAAAAAAATGCCGGAGGAAAGAAATGATGTGGACCGGTCGTTTTGCTTTGATTTTATGTGCAGGGGTTTTAAGCGGTTGCGGTCCAGCGGGAGAGGATGAATTGCGCCAATGGATGGCCGATCAGCGCGCCACTACCAAGCCGCGCATTACCCCCCTTTCCGAGCCCAAGCAGTTCCAGCCGCAAGCATATACGGTAGAGAATGGTATTGAGCCGTTCAATCAACTCAAGCTCACGCAGGCATTGCGGCGCGATTCGGTTCAGATCGCCTCCAATGCAACGTTGATTGCTCCTGAAATGGCGCGCAGGAAAGAGCCATTGGAGGCATTTCCGCTGGACGCCATGACGATGGTCGGTAGCCTGAACAAAACCGGAACACCTACGGCGCTTCTCAAAGTCGATAATTTGCTGTATCAGGTTCGGGTGGGAAATTACCTTGGTCAAAATTATGGAAAAATTACCAAAATATCCGAAACGGCAATTAGTTTGCGCGAAATAGTGCAAGACGCCACCGGGGATTGGATAGAGCGCACCGCATCGCTTGACCTGCAAGAGGGAAAGAAATGACAACGAAAAATATCTGGATGATGAATCACTACAAAAGTGCGATCTTTGCGGTAGTGACTACGCTGGCAGCAACAGCTGCCATGGCACAAAGTGCCATCGAGGCAGTCACTGGCACGATGCAAGGTGGCGCAGAAGTGGTTCGTGTTGAACTATCTCAGCCACTCTCGGCAGTGCCTACGGGTTTTGCAATTCAGTCACCAGCGCGCATTGCACTGGATTTTCCTGGAACCACCAATGCAATGGGGCGGTCCGTTGTCGATGTGAACCAGGGAAACTTAAAGTCTATCAATGTCGTACAGGCGGGCGATCGGTCACGCCTCGTTTTGAATCTCAAGCAAGCCACTTCCTACCAGGCTGAACTGCAAGGCAAGACGCTTCTTATCTCTTTGTTGCCCGTTACCACTTCGGCAGCAGCTTCGCAGCAGTCCTCCACCACGATATTCGCAGAAAGCGGCAGCAGCGATACGCTTCCTTTGAAAGACGTTGATTTCCGCAGAGGTGCAGATGGTTCTGGTCGCATTGTTGTCGGCCTTGCCAACAGTCAGGTCGGTGTTGATCTTCACCGCCAGGGCAAGGGGCTGACTGTCGATTTTCTCCGCTCATCCTTGCCTGAAGGACTGCGTCGGCGTCTTGATGTGACAGATTTCGGAACGCCCGTTCAAATGGTGACAACATCCCAACAGGGTGACCGTGTGCGAATGGTGGTGGAACCCGTTGGCGACTGGGAGCACAGCGCCTACCAAAGCAATAACCAATTTGTTGTGGAAATTCGCCAAAAGAAGGTGGATTTGAGCAAATTGACCCAGGGGCCTGGCTACAGCGGTGAAAAACTCTCGCTGAATTTTCAGAATATTGAAGTCAGATCTTTGCTTCAAGTCATTGCAGATTTCACCAACTTTAATATTGTCACATCGGACACCGTGACTGGTGCCTTGACGCTGCGATTGAAAGATGTTCCATGGGACCAAGCCCTCCAGATCATCATGGATGCCAAGGGCCTGGGCATGCGCAAATCGGGCACCGTCTTGTGGATTGCGCCCAAGGACGAAATCGACGCGCGCACCAAGAAAGACTTTGAAGCTGCGCTGGCCATCCAGAAACTGGAGCCCCTCAAAACGCAAGCCTTCCAGCTCAATTACGCCAAAGCGGCAGACATGGTGACGCAGCTCACCACCAGCTCCAGCGGTGGCAGCGGTTCTACCACCCGCTTCCTGACCGAGCGCGGAAGCGCCATTTCAGAGCCCCGCACAAACCAGCTGTTTGTGACCGACACGCCCACCAAACTCGAAGAAGTGCGTCAACTGCTCTCAACGCTGGATATCGCAGTGCGCCAGGTTTTGATTGAAGCGCGCATTGTTGAAGCGCGGGACACGTTTGGTCGCTCGCTGGGGGTGCGCTTGGGCGGCACCGACCTGCGCGCCAATCGCGGTGGCGATGGTGGCTACAGCGTGGGCGGCAACAACCGCGTGGCGTTTGGCACCAGTTACAGCAATGCGGTGGCATCCAGCGGCGCGGGCGGCACCACCAGCACCGATGGCAATTTTGTCAACCTGCCTGCCAGCCTGTCCAACGTCAGCAGTGTGGGGAGTTTTGCCCTCTCCATATTCAACTCCGCTGCCAACAGATTCCTGACGCTGGAACTCTCGGCCATGGAAGCCGATGGCAAGGGCAAAATCGTATCGAGCCCGCGCATCATCACCGCCGACCAGACCAAGGCCTTGATCGAGCAGGGCACCGAATATCCTTATTCAGTGACCGCGCCCAACGGCGCCACCACCCTGGCCTTCAAAAAGGCGGTGTTGAAGCTGGAAGTGACCCCGCAGATCACCCCCGAGGGCAGCATCATTCTCGACCTGGACATCAACAAAGACAGCCGGGGCGAAACCACCACGCAGGGTGTAGCCATCGACACCAAGCACATCAAAACCCAAATCCTGATCGAAAACGGCGGAACCGTGGTGATTGGCGGCATTTTCGAAATGGAAGACACCAATCAGGAAAACAAGATTCCCGTGCTGGGTGATGTGCCGGTGGTGGGCAATTTGTTCAAGAGCAGGACAAGAGAGTCTTCTAAGCGTGAAATGCTGGTTTTCATTACGCCAAAGGTCATTACTGACCGTGGTCCAGTGCGGTAAATAGATTAATTGTTGGGGAAAAAATGAGAAATCTTTTCAGGATATTGACCGTGCCATTGGTGGCCGTTTTGGTGGCATGCGGTGGTGGGGGTGGTGACCCTGGCACTTCCGGCAGTGGTGGTGGCACAGGTGGTACTGCGAACAATGGGACTGTGACCGTTCAGGCGTACAGCCGTGTCACTGGCGCGGACGTGGCGGTGAATAACTTCGCGTCCTCCGATCCCACGGTGCGCGCCAGGGCGACCGTCAAAGACCCATCGGGCAATGCCATATCGAATGTCATCGTTACTTTTTCTGAAAGTGGTCCCGGCTTGCTGGCATTCATGCCGGGATCGGCGACGGCCCTCACCAATAGTGCTGGCGTTGCTGAGATCGATTTGAAGGCTGCAACCGTGACGTCGCAGGGGGCAACACAGCTTGTCGCAACGACCGCCGTGACCAGCAAAACGGGCACGGAAGTCTCTTTGGTTGGTAGGCAAAACGTGGCTATTTCTGGCGGTGTGGTACAAGATCCACAGGCAGCTGCCTCGGCCATCAATTTCACCAACGTCGCTCCCAGCGACAAATCCATCGTGATTGCAGGTGCTGGCGGTAACGGACGCTCTGAAGTAGCCCTGCTGACTTTTACCGTGGTGGACTCTAGTGGCTCACCGCTCCAGGACGTCGTGGTGGATTTCACCGCGGTGCCGGCTGACAGCGTGACCCTGAATGCCTCGTCTGGCACGACCAACGCTTCCGGTCAGGTCATTGCGACGGTGAACTCGAAGTCTTCGCCGACCTCGGTTATCATCAAGGCAGCGGTTCGTGACCGTAGCAGCATCAGCACGCAGTCCGACACGTTGACGGTCACAACCGGTGTGGCTACTCCGAGTGGTTTTGACCTTTCTGCCTCAAAGTTTAATTTGGACTACGATCTTTCCGGCGATTCGTCTAAGTTGACTGTGAGGATTGTTGATGCCAACGGTAATCCGGTCGCAGACGGCGTGCCCGTGGTTGCGCAAGCAGATTTTGGCGCTGTCGGAACATCCGGACGCGGTGGTTGCACTACCGTTAACGGTGTTTGCAGCGTGGACTACACGGTGCAGAACCCGCGCCCGACAGACGGTGAGCCCGTGACCGTTGTGTTCTCTACGCAGACGGGGCAGGGAACATTAATCAGCGATTCGATGCAGCTGTGGGTGACCTCGGTTGGTTGGCTTAACCTCTATGAAAAGGCACTTTCTGATATCGCGATTTCATATGCGGCACTTCCACCAAGTGAGGCCCTCCAGCTGTCATTGGCCGACAAAGCAACTTGTAAGTATGAAAGCGTGAGCTTGTTCCTGGGTACTGATAAAAAGTTTGCTGCGCCGACTGGCACTACTATCGCAGTGACTTCACTGAAGGAGCTTGCTACCCCGTCGGTAATAGCTGGCTCACCAACGCTGGATCGGTCCAGTGGTCGTACAGAAGTGCGATTGTCAGCCGGTGGTAAAGCGGGTAGCCCTGGCGGTAAAGACACTTGGATCTTCACGTTTACTGGAGGGCCTAGCAAGACCGTGCAAACCGTGCGATTGGATGTAGCTGCACCTAGTTGTCAGTAAGGTATAACGGTGTCTGGTATCCAACAAAAGTTTCCGCTTCCGCATTGGTTTATCTGACCTCTTTAGTTGAAATGATCCCCGCTAGCCGGGGATTATTTTTTGATGAATAAATTTCGCATGAAGCCGTTCGTATTTTTCAATGCCGAGAATGTGCGCATCCAGCTGGATGACCGTAGCTACGACATCCAAATCGGTCAAAATCTGCTGCAGGGTCTGAGCGGTGATGGGGCAGTGCCAGCAGGCACGGCTGCTTTGGTTGTGACTAACGAAACGGTGCAGCCCCTTTACGGTTCAAGGTTGGTCGCGGCACTGAAGCAACGCTATCCAGTCGTGCACACGGTGACGCTGCCAGACGGCGAGGAGCACAAAAACTGGCAAACCCTGAACCTGATCTTCGACGCCCTGCTGCAGCACGGCTGCGACCGCAAGACCGTGCTGTTTGCCCTGGGCGGCGGGGTGGTGGGCGACATGACGGGCTTCGCTGCTGCCAGCTATATGCGCGGTGTGCCGTTTGTGCAGGTGCCGACCACGCTGCTGGCGCAGGTCGATTCGTCGGTGGGCGGCAAAACGGCCATCAACCACCCGCTGGGCAAGAACATGATTGGCGCGTTCTACCAGCCGCAGCTGGTGGTGTGCGACCTGGCCACGCTCGATACGTTGCCGCCGCGCGAGCTCAGCGCCGGCCTGGCGGAGGTCATCAAATACGGGCCGATTGCCGACATGGACTTCATGGGCTGGCTGGAAGAGCACATGGATGCTCTGCTGGCGCGCGACCGCACGGCGCTGGCGCATGCTGTGCGGCGCAGCTGCGAGATCAAGGCCTGGGTGGTGGGGCAGGATGAGCGCGAGGCCGGGCTGCGTGCCATTCTGAATTTTGGCCACACCTTTGGCCACGCCATCGAGGCGGGCATGGGCTATGGCGCCTGGTTGCATGGCGAGGGCGTGGGCGCCGGCATGGTGATGGCGGCTGAGCTGTCGCGGCGCTTGGGCTTGGTTGACGATGCGTTTGTGGCGCGCTTGAAAACGCTGGTGCAACGCGCCGGGCTGCCCCTGCGCGGACCGGTGCTGGATGCTGCCGACAATGCCGGCCGTTATCTGGAGCTGATGCGCGTGGACAAGAAGGCGGAGGCGGGCGAAATCCGCTTTGTGCTGATCGACGGGCCGGGCAAGGCCTGCGTGCGCGCCGCACCTGATGCACTGGTGCGCGAGGTGATTGACGCCTGCTGCGCCGGGTGATGGGCAATCACCGGGTGTGTGACGCGTCGAGTGCTATTGAAGATATAGCTGTAGGCGCTTGCTGCTAAAGCGCTAGAGGGCAATTTGACTCAAAACTCATCCTTGGCTTGCTATGCCTGCGACCCCGCGCTGTCGCGCGGTCGCCGCTACCCCGAGCCCGCCGCGCCCACGCGCACCGACTACCAGCGCGACCGCGACCGCATCGTGCACTCGTCGGCGTTCCGTCGGCTGGTTTACAAAACCCAAGTCTTTCTGAACCACGAAGGGGATCTGTTTCGCACGCGGCTCACGCATTCGCTGGAGGTGGCGCAGCTGGGGCGATCGATTGCGCGCTCTTTGCGCATCAATGAAGACCTGGTAGAGGCCATCTCGCTGGCCCACGATTTGGGCCACACGCCTTTCGGGCACGCGGGGCAGGACGCGCTGAACGGCTGCATGCAGGCGCATGGCGGGTTCGAGCACAACCTGCAAAGCCTGCGGGTGGTGGACTATCTGGAAGAGCGCTACCCCGACTACGACGGCATCAACCTGACGTTCGAAACGCGCGAAGGCGTGCTCAAGCATTGCTCGCAGGCCAATGCGCAGCGGCTGGAGGCGAACGAGCCAGGCGGCGTGGGGGCGCGATTCTTGCGCAAGGAGCAGCCCAGCCTGGAGGCGCAGCTGTGCAATCTGGCCGATGAGATTGCCTACAACGCGCATGACATTGATGACGGCGTGCGCTCGGGCCTGATCACGCTGGCGCAATTGGCCGAGGTGCCGCTGTTCGACCAGTTCCGCCGCGTGGCGCAGGCCGAGCATCCGCATCTGGCGGGCGCGGCGATGGAGCGGCGCCTGCTGTATGAAACCATCCGGCGCATGCTGAGCGCGCAGGTGTATGACGTGATCCATGCCACCAGCGCTGCGCTGGCCCATGCTGCGCCGCGCACGCTGGCGGACGTGCGCGTGGCGGGCGCGCTGGTGAGCTTCAGCGCGCCCATGCGGGCCCAGTCGTCCGAGTTGAAGCGGTTTTTGTTCAAAAACCTCTACCGCCATCCCCAAGTGGTGGAGACCACCGGGCGTGCCCAGCGCGTGGTGACCGAATTGTTTGCTGCGTATGTGGCCGAGCCGCGCGAAATGAAACCGCGATTCACCCACCGGGCGCTGGAGGGCGATGCGCCGGCCCGCGCCAGGGCGGTGGCAGACTTTATTGCCGGAATGACCGACCGATTTGCCGTACGCGAGCACGAGCGCCTGACCGGCCAGCGCCTGCTGGGCTGAGGCGCTGTGAGCGGAACCGCCGCGGTGGCGGTGGGCCGGTAAAATTCACGGCCCCATTGTTGTCTTGTGTTGTCTTGTGAATCGATCTGCCATGAACCTTGCTACCCCTGCCTCGCCCCCTGTACCCTCTGAACGGGCGGGGCTGGTTACGAAGGACATGGTGCGCTGGCTGGAGCAGGCTGTGATCGGGCTGAACCTGTGCCCCTTTGCCAAGGGTGTGCACGCCAAGGGGCAGATTCACTATGTGGTGAGCGCTGCCACCGACGGCGCTGCGCTGGCGCAAGACCTGCGGCGCGAGCTGGCCGACCTGGCCGCAACCCCCGCGCAGGTGCGCGACACCACCTTGCTGATGGCGCCAGACTGCCTGCACGAATTTCTCGACTTCAATGATTTCCTGGCGGTGGCCGAAGCCGTGCTGGAAGAACTGGGTTTGGACGGCACCCTGCAGATTGCCAGCTTTCATCCACAGTTCCAGTTTGCTGGCACCGCTGCGGACGATGTGACCAACTGCACCAACCGCGCGCCGTATCCCACCTTGCACCTGCTGCGCGAAGACAGCATCGACCGGGCCGTGCAGGCCTACCCCGAGGCGGAAGCCATCTACGAGCGCAACATGGAGGTGCTGGAGCAGCTGGGCATGCCGGGCTGGCAGGCGCTGGATGTGGGGGCGAGCGTTGCCGTCGCAGCGCCTGAAACGCCGAAAGGGCAGGGATGAAAGCCGCGCACCCCCAGGGGACCACCAAGGCGACCACCAAGGCGACCACCAAGGCGGTCGCTACGGCACCCGCCAAGATCGCGGGCAAGAATTCTTCCGCTGCCGGTGCGGAGCTGTCCGAATTGCGCCCCGGCCAGTCCATTGAATTGCTCAAAGAGCTGCACATCCTCACGCGCGAAGGGCGCCTGAACCAGGATTCGCGCCGCAAGCTCAAGCAGGTGTACCACCTGTTCAATTTCATCGAACCCTTGCTGCAAGAGCTGTCGGCAGACGGCCACAGCCCCACGCTGGCCGACCATGGCGCGGGCAAGTCGTATCTGGGTTTCATCCTGTACGACCTGTACTTCAAGGCGCTGGGGCGCGGCCACATCTATGGCATCGAGTGGCGCGCCGAGCTGGTCGAAAAATCGCGCGCATTGGCGCAGCAGCTGGGCTTTGGGCGCATGTCGTTCCTGAACCTGTCGGTGGCCGAATCGACCGGCGCGGCCGGGCTGCCCGAGCGCATCGACATGGTCACTGCGCTGCACGCCTGCGACACCGCCACCGACGATGCCATTGCCTTCGGCCTGCAAAAGCAGGCACGCGCCATGGTCATCGTGCCCTGCTGCCAGGCCGAAGTGGCCGCCTGCCTGCGCCAGGGCAAGGCGCTGCAACTGGCGCGCACACCGCTGGCCGAGCTGTGGCGCCACCCGCTGCACACGCGCGAACTGGGCAGCCAGCTGACCAACGTGCTGCGCTGCCTGCACCTGGAAGCCAGCGGCTACCAAGTGACGGTGACCGAACTGGTCGGCTGGGAGCACAGCATGAAGAACGAGCTCATCATCGCCCGCTACACCGGCCAGAAAAAGCGCAGCGCCCAAGAGCGGCTGCGTGCCATCCTGCGCGAGTTCGGCCTGGAGCAGGCGCTGGGAGCGCGGTTTGGGCTGCCAGCCGACGACAATTAATTGGGGTCAGACTCCCATTAATTAATTGGGGTCAGACTCCCATTAAAATGACCCGCTCTGCCTTTTTCAGGAGCTCGCCATGGCCCGCCTGCCGCGTCTCACGCTTGCCGGTTACCCGCACCACATCATCCAGCGCGGCAACAACCGCCAGGTGATCTTTGCGGACCGGCAGGATTTCGAGACCATGCTGGCCCTGCTGGCCGACAACGCACAGAAGTTTGCCGTGGCCGTCCATGCCTATGTGCTGATGGACAACCACTTTCACCTGCTGGCCACACCGGCCACGGCCGAGGCGCTGCCGCTGATGATGCAGGCCGTGGGGCGCAGTTATGTGCGCTATTTCAACCAGCGCCATGGCCGCAGCGGCACGCTGTGGGAGGGGCGCTACCGCTCCACGCTGATCGAGACCGAGCGCTATCTGCTGGCCTGCATGGTTTATATCGACCTGAACCCTGTGCGCGCCGGCATGGTGGTGCAGGCGGGCGCCTGGCCGTGGTCCAGTTATCAACATTACCTCGGCCAGCGCATCGACAAGCTGGTCACGCCGCACGCCTTGTACTGGGCGCTGGGCAACACGCCTTTTGCGCGCGAGGCGGCCTATGCCGAACTGGTGCAGGCGGGCATCGGCAGTGGCGAGCAGGCGGCGCTGACCGATGCGGCGTTGCGTGGCTGGGCGCTGGGCGACGCCGATTTTGTGGCAGAGTTACAAAAAAAATCACCCCGCCGCGCCACCAAAGCCAAGCCTGGGCGGCCTGCGGCGATACAAAAAAATAGCGCCAAATAGGCATGTAGCGCTTTATCAGCAAGCGTTTGTAGCTATTAACTTTGATGTGTCCCTGAATTAAGTTGCTTTGGCTTACGGTGCGATTAATTGGAATCTGACCCCAATTTTTGTGCTTGCGTAGATATGTTGCATTGCACTAATCTTGCAGTCCCTGCGAAAAACATAGGAGTGCGCCATGACCACGGCTGCCGAGATCCAGCATCTGCAACAACACGGTTTGTATTCATCGGGTAACGAACACGACGCCTGCGGCCTCGGGTTTGTGGCCCACATCAAGGGCATCAAGCGCCACGACATCGTGACGCAGGCCTTGAAGATTCTGGAAAACATCGACCACCGTGGCGCGGTGGGGGCCGACCCGCTGATGGGTGACGGCGCCGGCATCCTGATCCAGATTCCTGACGCGTTGTACCGCGAGGAGATGGCCAAGCAAGGCGTGACCTTGCCTGCGGCCGGCGAATACGGCGTCGGCATGATCTTCCTGCCCAAGGAGCATGCCAGCCGTCTGGCCTGCGAGCAGGAGATGGAGCGCGCTATCAAGGCCGAAGGCCAGGTGCTGCTGGGCTGGCGCGATGTGCCGGTGAACGTGGACATGCCCATGTCGCCCACCGTGCGCAAGAAGGAGCCCATCCTGCGCCAGGTGTTCATTGGCCGTGGCAACGACGTGATCGTGCAGGACGCGCTGGAGCGCAAGCTGTATGTGATCCGCAAGACGGCCAGCGCCAACATCCAGGCGCTCAAGCTCAAGCACAGCAAAGAGTATTACGTGCCCAGCATGAGCAGCCGCACCGTGGTTTACAAGGGCCTGCTGCTGGCCGACCAGGTGGGCGTGTACTACAAAGACCTGTCCGACGAGCGCTGCGTCTCGGCCATCGGCCTGGTGCACCAGCGCTTCTCCACCAACACTTTCCCCGAGTGGCCGCTGGCCCACCCGTACCGCTATGTGGCGCACAACGGTGAAATCAACACCGTCAAGGGCAACTACAACTGGATGAAGGCGCGCGAAGGCGTGATGGCCTCGCCCGTGCTGGCGGCCGACCTGCAAAAGCTCTACCCCATCAGCTTTGCCGACCAGTCCGACACCGCCACGTTCGATAACTGCCTCGAATTGCTGACCATGGCCGGCTACCCCATCAGCCAGGCCGTGATGATGATGATCCCCGAGCCGTGGGAACAGCACACCACCATGGACGAGCGCCGCCGCGCTTTCTATGAATACCACGCCGCCATGCTGGAGCCCTGGGACGGCCCCGCCTCCATCGTGTTCACCGATGGCCGCCAGATCGGCGCCACGCTCGACCGCAACGGCCTGCGCCCCTCGCGCTACTGCATCACCGATGACGACCTGGTCATCATGGGTTCTGAATCGGGCGTGCTGCCCGTGCCTGAGAACAAGATCGTGCGCAAGTGGCGCCTGCAGCCCGGCAAGATGTTCCTGATCGACCTGGAGCAGGGCCGCATGATCGACGACGACGAGCTCAAAGCCAACGTCGTCAACACCAAGCCCTACAAGCAGTGGATCGAAAACCTGCGCATCAAGCTCGACAGCATCGACACCGGCACGGAGGTGGCAGTGCCACAGGCCGCCACGCTGCCGCTGCTGGATCGCCAGCAGGCCTTTGGCTACACCCAGGAAGACATCAAGTTCCTGATGGCCCCCATGGCCAAGAACGGCGAAGAAGGCATTGGCTCCATGGGCAATGACAGCCCGCTGGCCGTGCTCTCGGGCAAGAACAAGCCGCTGTACAACTACTTCAAGCAGTTGTTCGCCCAGGTGACGAACCCGCCGATCGACCCGATCCGCGAGGCCATCGTGATGTCGCTCAACAGCTTCATCGGCCCCAAGCCCAACCTGCTGGACATCAACCAAGTCAACCCACCGATGCGCCTGGAGGTGAGCCAGCCCGTGCTCGACTTTGCCGACATGGCCAAGCTGCGTGACATCGAGCGCCACACGAACGGCAAGTTCAAGAGCGCCACCATCGACATCACCTACCCGCTGAGCTGGGGCCGTGAGGGCGTCGAAGCCAAGCTGGCGTCGCTGTGCGCGCAGGCCGTGGACGCCATCAAGGGCGGCGCCAACATCCTGATCATCAGCGACCGCGCCGTGAGCGCCACGCAAGTGGCCATTCCCGCGCTGCTGGCGCTGTCGGCCATCCACCAGCACCTGGTGGGCGCAGGCCTGCGCACCACGGCGGGCCTGGTGGTTGAAACCGGCACCGCCCGCGAAGTGCACCACTTTGCCGTGCTGGCTGGCTACGGCGCCGAGGCCGTGCACCCCTACCTGGCCATGGAAACCCTGGCCGAGATGCACAAGGACCTGGGTGGCGATCTGTCCGCCGACAAGGCCATCTACAACTACGTCAAGGCAATTGGCAAGGGCCTGTCCAAGATCATGTCCAAGATGGGCGTGAGCACCTACATGAGCTACTGCGGCGCCCAGCTGTTCGAGGCCATCGGCCTGAACACGGAAACCGTGGGCAAATATTTCACCGGCACCGCGAGCCGCGTGGAGGGCATCGGTGTGTTCGAGATCGCCGAGGAAGCCATCCGCATGCACAAGGCCGCCTTTGGCGACGACCCGGTGCTCGAAACCATGCTCGACGCCGGCGGCGAATACGCCTGGCGCGCCCGGGGCGAGGACCACATGTGGACGCCCGACGCGATTGCCAAGCTGCAGCACAGCACGCGCGCCAACAACTGGAACACGTACAAGGAATACGCCCAGCTCATCAACGACCAGAGCAAGCGCCACATGACGCTGCGCGGCCTGTTCGAGTTCAAGATCGACCCCGCCAAGGCGATTTCGATCGACGAGGTCGAGCCCGCCAAGGAAATCGTCAAGCGCTTCGCCACCGGCGCCATGTCGCTGGGCTCCATCAGCACCGAGGCGCACGCCACGCTGGCCGTGGCCATGAACCGCATTGGCGGCAAGAGCAACACCGGTGAAGGCGGCGAAGACGCGGCGCGCTATCGCAACGAACTCAAGGGCATCCCGATCAAGAAGGGCGACACCTTGAAGAGCGTGATCGGCGCCGAGAACGTCGAAGTGGACTTGCCCTTGCTGGATGGCGACTCGCTGCGCAGCCGCATCAAGCAGGTGGCCTCAGGCCGCTTCGGTGTCACGGCCGAATACCTGTCGTCGGCCGACCAGATCCAGATCAAGATGGCCCAGGGCGCCAAGCCCGGCGAAGGCGGCCAGCTGCCTGGCGGCAAGGTGTCCAACTACATCGGCAAGCTGCGCCACAGCGTGCCCGGTGTGGGCTTGATCTCGCCACCGCCGCACCACGACATCTACTCCATCGAAGACCTGGCCCAGCTGATCCACGACCTGAAGAACGTGGCACCGCACGCAGGCATCAGCGTCAAGCTGGTGTCTGAAGTGGGCGTGGGCACCATCGCTGCAGGCGTGGCCAAGTGCAAGAGCGACCATGTCGTGATCGCTGGCCACGATGGCGGCACGGGCGCATCGCCCTGGTCGTCCATCAAACACGCGGGCGGCCCCTGGGAAATTGGTCTGGCCGAAACCCAGCAGACCCTGGTGCTCAACCGCCTGCGCGGGCGCATTCGTGTGCAGGCCGACGGCCAGATGAAGACCGGCCGCGACGTCGCCATCGGCGCGCTGCTGGGCGCCGACGAGTTCGGCTTTGCCACCGCTCCGCTGGTGGTGGAAGGCTGCATCATGATGCGCAAGTGCCACCTGAACACCTGCCCCGTGGGCGTGGCCACGCAAGACCCAGCGCTGCGCAAAAAGTTCTCGGGCAAGCCCGAGCATGTGGTGAACTACTTCTTCTTCATCGCCGAAGAAGTGCGCCAGATCATGGCCCAGCTGGGCATTCGCAAGTTTGACGACCTGATTGGCCGCACCGACCTGCTCGACATGCGCCAGGGCCTGGAGCACTGGAAGGCCCGTGGCCTGGACTTTGGCCGCCTGTTCGCCCAGCCCAATGTGCCTGCCGATGTGCCTCGCTTCCATGTGGATGTGCAAGACCACAACATCGAGCACACGCTGGACCGCAAGCTCATCGAGCGCAGCCAACCCGCCATTGAAAAGGGTGAGCGCGTGCAGTTCATCGAAGTGGCGCGCAACGTCAATCGCTCGGTCGGCGCCATGCTGTCCGGCGCGGTCACCCGCGTGCACCCCGAGGGCCTGCCGGACGACACCATCCGCATCCAGCTCGAAGGCACGGGCGGCCAGTCGTTTGGTGCGTTCCTTACGCGCGGCATCACGCTGTACCTGATTGGCGACGCCAACGACTACACCGGCAAGGGCCTGTCGGGCGGCCGCCTGATCGTGCGCCCCAGCATCGACTTCCGGGGCGACGCGGTGCGCAACACCATCGTGGGTAACACCGTCATGTACGGTGCCACCACCGGCGAGGCTTTCTTCAGCGGCGTGGCCGGTGAGCGCTTTGCGGTGCGCCTGTCGGGCGCCACGGCGGTGGTCGAAGGCACGGGCGACCATGGTTGCGAATACATGACGGGTGGCACGGCGCTGGTGCTGGGCAAGACCGGCCGCAACTTTGCGGCAGGCATGAGCGGTGGCGTGGCCTATGTGTACGACGAAGACGGCCAGTTCGACACGCGCTGCAACATGGCCATGGTCACGCTGGAGCGCATCCTGCCCGCCACCGAGCAGGAAGCCACGGTGCCGCGTGCCATCTGGCACAACGGCCAGACCGACGAAGCCCAGCTCAAGAAACTGCTGGAAGACCACAACCGCTGGACGGGCAGCAAGCGCGCGCGCGAACTGCTGGACAACTGGGCCGCATCGCGCGGCAAGTTCGTCAAGGTCTTCCCGACCGAGTACAAGCGTGCGTTGGCTGAAATTTATGAACGAAAAGTGATGGAAGAGCAGGCTACGCCTGCGGTGGCTGCTATCAAAAATGAGGTTGCTCCCGCCAAGTAAGGCGACGCCACCCACCTTCGCACAGCATTCATAGACAAGGACATCGTCATGGGAAAAACCACCGGCTTCATGGAATACGAGCGCATCGAAGAGGGCTACAAGCCCGTGCCCGAGCGCCTGAAGCACTACAAGGAATTCGTCATCGGCCTCGATGAGGACCAGGCCAAGGTGCAGGGCGCGCGCTGCATGGACTGCGGCACGCCGTTTTGCAACAACGGCTGCCCGGTGAACAACATCATTCCGGACTTCAACGACCTCGTGTACCACGCGGACTGGAAGAGCGCGATCGAGGTGCTGCACAGCACCAACAACTTCCCCGAGTTCACCGGCCGCATCTGCCCCGCGCCCTGCGAGGCAGCCTGTGTGCTCAACGTGAACGACGACGCGGTGGGCATCAAGTCCATCGAGCACGCCATCATCGACCGCGCCTGGGCCGAGGGCTGGGTGCAGCCGCGCCCCGCCAAGCACCAAACGGGCAAGAAGGTGGCCGTGGTGGGCTCCGGCCCCGCAGGCTTGGCCGCAGCCCAGCAACTGGCCCGTGCGGGCCACAGCGTCACGCTGTTCGAAAAGAACGACCGCGTGGGCGGCTTGCTGCGCTATGGCATTCCTGACTTCAAGATGGAGAAGTCGCACATCGACCGCCGCGTCAAGCAGCTCGAAGCCGAAGGCGTGGTCATTCGCACCAGTGTGTTCGTGGGCGCCGCCAAGGACGGCCTGGGCAAGGACTCCAAGGTGACCAACTGGGCCAAGGAAACCATCACCCCCGAGCAGCTGAACAAAGAGTTCGACGCCGTGCTGCTGACCGGCGGCGCCGAGCAGTCGCGCGACCTGCCCGTGCCTGGCCGGGACCTCGACGGCATCCACTTCGCCATGGAATTTTTGCCCCAGCAGAACAAGGTCAACGCGGGCGACAAGCTCAAGGGCCAGATTCTGGCGACGGGCAAGCATGTCATCGTGATCGGTGGCGGCGACACCGGCAGCGACTGCGTGGGCACCAGCAACCGCCATGGCGCGGCCAGCGTGACCCAGTTCGAGGTGATGCCCCAGCCCCCCGAAGAGGAAAACCGCCCGCTCACCTGGCCCTACTGGCCGCTCAAGCTGCGCACCAGTTCCAGCCACGAAGAAGGCTGCGTGCGCGAGTTCGCCATTTCCACCAAGGAGTTCACGGGCGAAAAGGGCAAGGTCAAGAGCCTGACCACGGTGCAGGTTGAGTTCAAGGACGGCAAGCTGGTGGAGGTGCCCGGCACCGAAAAGCACTACCAGGCCGACCTGGTGCTGCTGGCCATGGGCTTTGTGAGCCCCGTGGCGCCGGTGCTCGACGCCTTTGGCGTGGACAAGGACGCGCGCGGCAATGCCCGTGCCACCACCGAGTTCGACGGCGGCTACGCCACCAACGTGCCCAAGGTGTTTGCGGCTGGCGACATTCGCCGGGGCCAGTCGCTGGTGGTCTGGGCCATCCGCGAAGGCCGCCAGGCGGCGCGCGCCGTGGACGAGTTCCTGATGGGCTACTCCGATCTGCCACGTTGACCGGCCTTTGGCCATGACCGATCAGCGGCGCCTGCGGGCGCCGCTTTCAATTGCTGCGAAGTTAATAGCATCTAACGCTTGCTGGGTAAGCGCTGCAGGTTGATTTCATCAAAAATCAATGTGTGGCGGATGCCCTCTGCCCACCGACAGACGCCATCGGTGGGACAATCGCGGGTTTTCCTGGGGCAGGGCGTTCCGTGTCGCGCCACCGTGCCGGCATGGGCCGCGCCCTGATTTCCCTTTGTCCGTTCTTTTCTTTTCGAGAATCGCTACACCATGAAGAAAATTGCCGCTGTTGCTTTGCTGACCTTGGGCGCCGTGCTGGCGGGATGCTCCAAGCAGGAGCCCGCTGCGCCCGCCGCCGCACCCGCGCCAGCGGCAGTGACCAAGATCGTCGTCGGCCTGGACGACAACTTCCCGCCCATGGGTTTTCGCAACGAGAAGAACGAGCTGGTCGGCTTTGACATCGACATGGCCAAGGAAGCCGCCAAGCGCCTGGGTGTGGAAGTGGAGTTCAAGCCTATCGACTGGAGCGCCAAGGAGGCCGAGCTGTCGGGCAAGCGCGTGGATGCGCTGTGGAATGGTCTGACCATCACCGAAGAGCGCAAGCAGAACATCGCGTTCACCGCGCCCTACATGGAAAACCACCAGATCATCGTGGTGGCCGCCAACTCCGCCATCAAGACCAAGGCCGATCTGGCCGGCAAGGTGGTCGGCGCCCAGGAAGGCTCCAGCGCCGTGGATGCCGTGAAGAAGGAAGACGCCGTTTTCAAATCGTTCAAGGAACTCAAGACCTTCGGCGACAACGTGACCGCCCTGATGGACCTGACCACTGGCCGCCTGGAAGCCGTGGTGGTCGATGAGGTGGTGGGCCGCTACTACGTGGCCAAGAAGCCGGGCGACTACGCCGTTCTGGACGACAACTTCGGCACCGAGGAATATGGCGTGGGCCTGCGCAAGGACGACACCGACCTGCACGGCAAGATCGACAAGGCCCTGGCCGACATGAAGGCCGACGGCGCCGCCGCGAAGATTGCCGAGCAGTGGTTTGGCAAGAACATTATTAAATAAAGTACAACCCCCTGAGGCGCTGCGCGCCTTCCCCCTTCTCTCGAATTGCTGCGCAATTCGGGAAGGGGGACGCAGCCCTCGCTGCGGGGCGGCCCTTGCTCGGCTGCCCTGGCATGGGGAGCGCCAGTTGCAACGGTCACTGGAAAATTCTCTCGGAGCAGTCGCCACAGCATGGACTACGTTCTCTCCCTTCTGGGCCCGCTGGCGCAGGGCGCCGCCGTCACGCTGAAGCTGTTTGCTATCACGCTGGTGCTCGCGGTGCCGCTGGGCCTGGCGCTGGCGCTGGCGCGTCTGTCGCGCTTTGCGCCGCTGTCGACGGCCGTGAACGGCTACATCTGGCTCATGCGCGGCACGCCGCTCATGCTGCAGATGCTGTTCATCTACTTTGCGCTGCCGTTCGTGCCGGTGATCGGCGTGCGCCTGCCGGACTTTCCGGCCGCCGTGGCGGCGTTTGCGCTGAACTACGCGGCCTACTTTGCCGAGATCTTTCGCGCCGGCATCCAGTCGGTGGACCGTGGGCAGTACGAGGCCGCCAAGGTGCTGGGCATGAACTACGGCCAGACCATGCGCCGCATCGTGCTGCCGCAGATGGTGCGCAGCATCTTGCCGCCCATGAGCAACGAGACCATCACGCTGGTCAAGGACACGTCCCTCATTTACGTGCTGGCGCTCAATGACCTGCTGCGCGCCGCGCGCGGCATCGTGCAGCGCGACTTCACCACCACGCCGTTCATCGTGGCGGCGGCCTTCTATCTGCTCATGACCCTGTTGCTCACCTGGGGCTTCCAGCGCCTGGAAAAACGCTATGCCAAATTCGATCAGTGACACGACCCGTGACGTCCCCATGATCGAGGCGCGCGAGCTGCGCAAGGCCTTCGGCGACAACCCGGTGCTGCGGGGCGTGTCGCTGCGCGTGCGCCGGGGCGAGGTGGTGGCGGTGATCGGGCCGTCCGGCTCCGGCAAGAGCACCTTTCTGCGCTGCCTGAACCACCTGGAAACCATCGACAGCGGCCACATCGCCATCGAAGGCGAAGCGCTGGCCACCACCGATGCCCAGGGCCGCTGCAGCTACGCCCCCGATGCCGAGTTGCGCCGCATCTGCCGCAAGACCGGGATGGTGTTCCAGCATTTCAATTTGTTCCCGCATCTCACGGTGCTGGAGAACCTGATCGAGGCGCCCATGGTGGTGCAGGGCCTGGCGCGCGGCGCGGCAGTGGCCCGGGCCGAGACGCTGCTGGCGAAGGTGGGCCTGTCGGCCAAGCGGGACAACTACCCCGAGCGCCTGTCGGGCGGTCAAAAGCAGCGCGTGGCCATCGCGCGCGCGCTGTGCATGGAGCCGGACATCATGCTGTTCGACGAGCCCACCTCGGCCCTCGACCCCGAGCTCACCGGCGAGGTGCTGCGCACCATGCGCGAACTGGCCGAGGAGCACATGACCATGCTGGTCGTGACCCACGAGATGGGCTTCGCGCGCGAGGTGGCCCACACCGTGGCTTTCATGGACCAGGGCGAGCTGGTGGCAGCGCGGCCGGCGGCCGAGTTTTTTGCCGATCCGGGGCATGAGCGGGCGCGGGCGTTTTTGCAGCACATGCTTTGATTTTTGAATGAAATCGGTGCCTTGCGCACGTGGGATAAGCGCTAATAGCTATTTATTTAATAGCGTTATGGGCCTGGGTGCCTGGGTTGAAGCGATGCTTTGCCAGGCACACCCAGCCAAGACCCCGGTCCATGCAAGCCTGACCGCGCCCTGTCGGCAACGCGTGTCTGTGCGAGCAATTTTTAATAACCGTTGGGCATAGCTAAACGTCGCATGCCAACCACGGGTTTTAACGGTTGGCTCGGCAAAACGGAGGGGTTTCCCTTATGATGCTGGGCCTGCCGTCGGGGTCTCTGTCCTTGGCGGCGTTTTTTGTCTTGCACCATGCCATCCAACGATTCATCGCCTGCCAGCGCGCTGGCAGAGTTGCGCAACGTCACCTTCGGGTACGGCGAGCGCGTGATCCTGCGCGACCTGTCGCTGAAGATCCCGCGCGGCAAGGTCACGGCGCTCATGGGCGCCTCGGGTGGGGGCAAAACCACGGTGCTGCGCCTGATTGGCGGTCAATACCGGGCGCAGCAGGGCGAAGTCCTGTTCGACCACAAGGATGTGGGGCGCATGGATGCGGCGGGCCTGTATGCGGCGCGCCGGCGCATGGGCATGCTGTTCCAGTTTGGCGCCCTGTTCACCGATCTGAATGTGTTTGAAAACGTGGCGTTTCCGCTGCGCGAGCACACCGATCTGTCGGACGCGCTGGTGCGTGACATCGTGCTCATGAAGCTCCATGCCGTGGGCCTGCGCGGTGCGCGCGACCTCATGCCCAGCCAGATTTCGGGCGGCATGGCGCGGCGCGTGGCTTTGGCCCGCGCGATTGTGCTGGACCCTGAACTCGTCATGTATGACGAGCCTTTTGCCGGGCTCGATCCGATTTCGCTGGGAACGGCCGCGCAGTTGATTCGCCAGCTCAATGACGCCATGGGGCTCACCACCATCCTGGTGTCGCACGACCTGGAAGCCACCTTCGCGCTGGCCGACCATGTGATCATCCTGGGCCCCGGCGTGGTGGCGGCCCAGGGAACCCCCGACGAAGTGCGCGCCAGCACCGATCCGCTGGTGCACCAGTTTGTCAATGCGCTGCCCACAGGGCCGGTGCCCTTCCATTACCCCGGGCCCGCGGTGGCCAGTGATTTCGGTCCGCTGGACGGGAGGTCTGCATGAGCTGGTGGCGTCCTTCGGATGTGGGCCTGGCCGTGCGCGGCCAGCTGGCCGATGCGGGTTTGGCCGCGCGCCTTTTCTGGCGCTTGATCCGGCTGTTCCCGGTGGCCGTGCAGCGGCCCGGCCTGGTGCGCGACCAGGTGCACTTCCTGGGCAATTATTCGCTGGCCATCATTGCTGTATCGGGCCTGTTCGTGGGCTTTGTGATGGCGCTGCAGGGCTACTACACGTTGCAGGATTTTGGTTCCACCGAGGCGCTGGGCCAACTGGTGGCGCTGAGCCTGCTGCGCGAGCTGGGGCCGGTCATCACCGCTTTGCTGTTTGCGGGGCGCGCGGGCACCTCGCTCACGGCCGAAATCGGTTTGATGCGTGCCGGCGAGCAGCTGAGCGCCATGGAAATGATGGCCGTGGACCCCGTGCGCCGCATTCTTGTGCCCCGTTTCTGGGCCGGTGTCATTGCCATGCCGGTGCTGTCGCTGGTGTTCAACGCGGTGGGTGTGATTGGCGGCTGGGTGGTGGCCGTGCCCATGATTGGCCTGGACGGTGGGGCCTTCTGGAGCCAGATGCAGGGCGGCGTGGATATTTTCAGTGACCTGGGCAACAGCGTCATCAAGAGCCTGGTGTTTGGTTTCACCGTGACCTTCGTGGCGCTGCTGCAGGGCTACACGGCCAAGCCAACGCCGGAAGGGGTTTCGCGCGCCACCACGCGCACCGTGGTGATGGCCTCGCTGGCGGTGCTGGCGCTGGACTTCCTCCTCACGGCCATGATGTTCAGTATCTGACGCTGGCGCAGCCGGCGTGACAAGGAAAGCACGATGCAACAATCCAAAAACGATCTCTGGGTAGGCCTGTTTGTCATGCTCGGGGCCGCCGCGCTGGTGTTTCTGGCGCTGCAGTCGGCCAACCTGCTGCAGCTGAACTTTCAGACCGGCTATCGCGTCACCGCGCGTTTCGACAACATCGGCGGCATCAAGCCCAAGGCGGCAGTGCGCAGCGCGGGGGTGGTGGTCGGGCGGGTGGAGTCGATCACCTTTGACGACAAGACCTTTCAGGCGCGCGTGACGCTGGAACTGGAAAAGCAGTACGCTTTCCCCAAGGACAGCTCCCTGAAGATCCTGACCAGTGGTCTGCTGGGCGAGCAATACATCGGCATTGAGCCCGGCGCCGACGAAAACAATCTGGTGGCAGGCGACACCCTCACTGCCACACAGTCCGCCGTGGTGTTGGAAAACTTGATTGGCCAGTTTCTTTACAGCAAGGCGGAAGAGGGCGGCAAGCCATCGGACGCAGGCGGGAAAAAATGATGACATGGATGACTGCGGGCTTCACCCGCGCTGATGGACAGCCTGGGTTTGCTGGCGTGGGCATGCGCTGGTGCGCACTGGCGTTGGGCGCTTTGCTGCTGGCCGGTTGTGCTAGCGGACCGGGCGCCAATCCCCGCGATCCGCTGGAGCCCTACAACCGCAGCATGACCCGCTTCAACGACGGCGTGGATGAGTCGGTGCTCAAGCCCGTGGCCACGGCCTACAAGGACGTCGTGCCCTCCCCGGTGCGCACGGGGGTGAACAACTTTTTCGGCAACCTGGGCGATGTCTGGTCGTTTGTGAACAACGTCCTGCAGTTGCGCCACGAAGAAGCGTACGCCAGCCTGGTGCGTTTCAACGTCAACACGGTGTTTGGCCTGGGCGGGCTGCTCGACATTGCCTCGGAGATGGGGGTGGAGCGCAACCGGCAGGACTTTGGTCTCACGTTGGGGCGCTGGGGCGTGCCCACGGGGCCCTATCTGGTGCTGCCCCTGCTGGGGCCGTCCACGGTGCGCGATACCGCCGCATTGCCTGTGGACATGCAGGGAAATCTGGTGGGCCAGTTCGATTCGATTGCTGCGCGCAATTCGCTGTATGCGTTGCGGGCGGTGGACACCCGGGCCAGTTTGCTGGGGGCCGGGGCCGTGCTGGAAGGCGCGGCGCTGGACAAATACACGTTCACGCGGGATGTGTTCCTGCAGGTGCGCGCCCAGCGCGCAGGACGCCCCGGTGCCGACGATGCCAACGGCGACGACAACGGCGGTGTGCTGCCGCAAGAGTCCGACTATTGAGCGCCGGTCGCTGTTGCGTGTGCTTGCAACTGCTTGCGTAAGCGCAACACACCGACGCATGGCGTACATCCCGTCCGACCACAATGAATTGACATGCGACACAGTCGCCCGATGGAAAGAACTGACATGACGATGAATCGACGCACGCTGGGCCGCATGGCCGCAACACTGGCCGTGGCCTGCTCCGTGGCGGTGCCATGGGCCGCCTGGGCTGCCGACGAGGGGCCCGACGCGCTGATCAAGCGCCTGTCCACGGAAGTGATCGGCAGTGTTCGGGGTGACAAGGCCATCCAGGCGGGTGACATCAACAAGGTGATCGCCCTGGTGGACAAGGTGGTCATGCCCAACGTGAATTTCCGGCGCATGACGGCGGCTGCCGTGGGCCCGGGCTGGCGCCAGGCCAGCCCCGAGCAGCAAAAGCGCCTGCAGGAAGAGTTCAAGGTTCTGCTGGTTCGCACCTATGCGGGCGCTCTGGCCCAGGTGAGCGACCAGACCATCACCATCAAGCCCCTGCGTGCAGCACCCGAGGATAAGGATGTGCTGGTGCGCACCGAGGTCACGGGCCATGGTGACCCGATCCAGCTCGACTACCGGCTTGAGAAAACCCCCGGTCAAGGCGCCGGTTGGAAGATCTACAACCTGAACGTGATGGGTGTCTGGCTGGTTGAAACCTACCGCAGTCAGTTTGCCACCGAGATCAATGCGCGCGGCGTGGACGGCCTCATTGAAGCGCTGGTAACCCGCAACAAGACGAATGCCGCCAAGGGCTGACAGCGAGATCCCGCGCATGCTGGTACTTCCGTCCGAACTCACCCACGACCAGGCCAGCGCCTGCCTGCGCATGCTGGTGCAGGGGCTGAAGGTCCTCAAGGAGGCCGAGGTGGTGGTAGATGCCAGCGCGCTGGCCGTGTTTGACAGCTCCGCGCTGGCGGTGCTGCTCGAATGCCGGCGTGAAGTGCTGGCGGACCGCAAGACGTTTGTGGTGAAGGGCCTGCCCGCAGCGCTGGTCGGCATGGCCGGTCTGTATGGCGTGGATGGCTTGCTGCAGGTGGCCCACTGAACGGGTGCGCCGGTCGTCCAGACCCGCATTGACACCGTCCGGCGCCGGGTGTCGTTGGCGCCATGGCGCGGTACGCAGGCCAAGGCCTTAAAATCTAAGGCTTCATGCCCGCAGTCTCCTTCCAAGCCATCTCCAAGACCTTTGCCACCGCCAAAGGCCCCTTCCAAGCACTGAACCAGGTGAGCCTGGACATCGAGGAGGGCGAGTTCTTCGGGCTCCTCGGCCCCAACGGTGCCGGCAAAACCACCCTCATCAGCATATTGGCCGGCCTGGCGCGTGCCACCAGCGGGCGTGTGCTGGTGCAGGGCAGCGACGTGCAGCGCAACTACGCCGAGGCCCGGCGCAAGCTGGGCGTGGTGCCGCAAGAGCTGGTGTTCGATCCGTTTTTCAATGTGCGCGAGGCGCTGCGCTTTCAGTCGGGCTACTTCGGTGTGAAGAACAACGACGCCTGGATTGACGAACTGCTCGACAACCTGGGCCTGGCCGACAAGGCCAACGCCAACATGCGCCAGCTCTCGGGCGGCATGAAGCGCCGCGTGCTGGTGGCGCAGGCGCTGGTGCACAAGCCGCCCATCATCGTGCTCGACGAGCCCACGGCCGGCGTGGACGTGGAACTGCGCCAGACCCTGTGGCATTTCATCGCCCGCCTGAACAAGGAAGGCCACACCGTGCTGCTCACCACCCATTACCTCGAAGAAGCCGAGGCCCTGTGCGGCCGCATCGCCATGCTCAAGGCCGGGCAGGTGGTGGCGCTCAACCGCACGTCGGAGCTGCTCAAGGCGGCCTCGGGCAGCGTGCTGCAGTTCAAGACCGATGCGTTGCTGCCACCATCTCTGGCGGCCGTGGCGCGTGTCACCGGCCGCATTGTGCAGCTGCCTGCGCACGACGCGGCCGAGATTGAAAGCCATCTGGCCGCCCTGCGCGTGGCGGGCGTGGAAGTGCAGGACATGGAGATCCGCCGGCCGGACCTGGAAGACGTATTCCTGCAAGTCATGTCGGGCACGTCGGCTTCAAACATCCGTATGGAAGGGGTTGCGCTATGACCGGCTGGCAAACCCTGTTCTACAAGGAAGTGCTGCGCTTTTGGAAGGTCAGCTTCCAGACCGTGGCGGCGCCCGTGCTCACCGCCGTGCTCTACCTGCTGATCTTTGGCCATGTGCTCGAAGACCATGTGAAGGTGTACGACCGCCTCAGCTACACCGCCTTCCTGGTGCCCGGCCTGGTGATGATGAGCGTGCTGCAGAACGCCTTTGCCAACAGCTCATCGAGCCTGGTGCAGAGCAAGATCATGGGCAGCCTGGTGTTTTTGCTGCTCACGCCGCTGTCGCACTGGGCCTGGTTCGTGGCGTATGTGGGCTCGTCCGTGGTGCGCGGTCTGGTGGTGGGGCTGGGGGTGTTCATCGTCACGCTGGCGTTTGCGCGGCCGGAGTTTGCGGCGCCGCTGTGGATTGTGGTGTTTGCCTTGCTGGGCGCGGCGCTGCTGGCCACGCTGGGGCTGATTGCCGGGCTGTGGGCCGACAAGTTCGACCAGATGGCCGCGTTCCAGAACTTCGTCATCGTGCCCATGACGTTTCTGTCGGGCGTTTTCTATTCGATCCAGTCGCTGCCGCCGTTCTGGCAGACCGTGAGCCACCTGAACCCGTTTTTCTACATGATCGACGGCTTTCGCTACGGCTTCTTCGGCCAGAGCGACACCTCTCCCTGGCTCAGCCTGGGCATCGTGGGCCTGGCCTGGCTGGCCGTGAGCGCCCTGGCCGTGCACCTGCTGCGCACGGGCTACAAAATTCGGAATTGACATGACCGCAGACCAACTCAAAGACATCATCAGCGCCGGCCTGGCCTGCGAACACATCACGCTCGAGGGCGACGGCCGCCACTGGTACGCCACCATCGTCTCGGCCGAGTTCGAGGGCCAGCGTGCCATTCAGCGCCACCAGCGCGTGTACGCCACGCTGGGCGCCAAGCTGGCCACCGACGAAGTGCATGCGCTGTCGATGAAAACCTTCACCCCCGCCGAGTGGGCGGCGCAGTCGCAGTGACGGCTTCCATCGATTCACTCATTTATTGATAGCTGCTAGCGCTTTATGGATAAGCGCTAGAGGCCATTTTCATTCATATTTTTGGTTTTTCGAGATGGACAAACTCCTGATCCGTGGTGGACGCCCCCTGAATGGCGAGGTGCTGGTCTCCGGCGCCAAGAACGCCGCCTTGCCGGAGTTGTGCGCCGCCCTGCTCACGGCCGAGCCCGTGACGCTGCTCAACGTGCCCAAGTTGCAGGACGTGCGCACCATGCTCACGCTGATCCGCAACATGGGCGTGACGGCCGAGCGCTCTGACGACGGCACCGTGCGCATTGACGCCAGCGCGCTCAATACGCCCGAGGCGCCTTACGAGCTGGTCAAGACCATGCGCGCCTCGGTGTTGGCGCTGGGCCCGCTGCTGGCCCGCTTTGGCGAGGCCACGGTGTCGCTGCCCGGCGGCTGCGCCATCGGCTCGCGCCCGGTGGACCAGCACATCAAGGGCATGGCCGCCATGGGCGCCGAGATCGTGGTCGAACACGGCTACATGATCGCCAGGCTGCCCGCAGGCCGCACGCGCCTGAAGGGCGCGCGCATCACCACCGACATGGTCACCGTCACGGGCACCGAGAACTTTCTGATGGCCGCTGCCTTGGCCGAGGGCGAGACGGTGCTCGAAAACGCCGCGCAAGAGCCCGAGATTTCCGACCTGGCCGAGATGCTGATCGCCATGGGCGCGAAGATCGAAGGCCATGGCACCAGCCGCATCCGCATCCAGGGCGTGGAGCGGCTGCACGGCTGCACCCACCGCGTGGTGGCCGACCGCATCGAGGCCGGCACCTTCTTGTGCGCCGTGGCGGCCACCGGCGGCGACGTGCTGCTGCGCCATGGGCGCGCCGACCACCTGGATGCAGTGATCGAAAAACTGCGCGAGGCCGGTGCCGACGTGCAGGCGGTCGAGGGCGGCATCCGCGTGCGCAGCGCCGGCGGCGCCACGCTCAAGGCGCAGGGCTTTCGCACCACCGAATACCCCGGTTTCCCCACCGACATGCAGGCGCAGTTCATGGCGCTCAATTGCATTGCGCAGGGCACGGCCCGGGTGACCGAGACGATTTTTGAAAACCGCTTCATGCACGTCGATGAACTGGTGCGCCTGGGCGCCAAGATCCAGACCGACGGCAAGGTGGCGGTGATCGAAGGGGGGCCGCGCCTGTCGGGCGCCACGGTGATGGCCACCGACCTGCGCGCCTCGGCCAGCCTGGTCATCGCCGGCCTGGTGGCCGACGGCGAAACGGTGGTGGACCGCATCTACCACCTCGACCGGGGCTACGACTGCATGGAAGCCAAGCTGCGCGGCATCGGCGCCGATATTGAAAGAATGAAGGCATGAGCATGATCACCCTGGCGCTCTCCAAGGGCCGCATCTTTGAAGAAACCCTGCCGCTGCTGGCCGCAGCCGGCATCGAGGTGCTGGAAGACCCCGAAAAATCGCGCAAGCTCATCCTGCCCACCAACCAGCCCAACGTGCGTGTGGTGCTGGTGCGCGCCACCGATGTGCCGACCTATGTCGAATACGGCGGTGCCGACATCGGCGTGACTGGCAAGGACACCCTCATCGAGCATGGCGGCCAGGGCCTGTACCAGCCGCTCGATCTGCAAATCGCCAAGTGCCGCGTCAGCGTGGCCGTGCGCAACGATTTCGACTATGCCCAGGCCGTCAAAAAAGGCTCGCGCCTGAAGGTGGCCACCAAGTACACCAGCATTGCGCGCGACTTCTTTGCGGCCAAGGGCGTGCATGTGGACATGGTCAAGCTCTACGGCAGCATGGAACTGGCGCCGCTGACGGGCCTGGCCGATGCCATCGTCGATCTGGTGTCCACCGGCAACACGCTCAAGGCCAACCACCTCGTCGAGGTGGAGCGCATCATGGACATCAGCTCGCACCTGGTGGTGAACCAGGCAGCGCTCAAGCTCAAGCAAGCGCCGCTGCGCCGCATCATCGATGCGTTCGCCTCGGCTATTCCTGCGCCAAAGAACTGAATCTTCACCGCATCACACTATGACTTTGGTAGCTGCTCCCGCCCGCCTGTCCACCGCTGCAGCCACTTTTGAGGCTGATTTTGCCGCCCGGCTGCATTGGTCTGCCGACACCGATGCGGCCATCGAGCAGCGCGTGGCCGATATCCTGGCCGATGTGCAGCAGCGCGGCGATGCGGCGGTGCTGGAATACACCGAGCGCTTTGACGGCCTCACGGCGCCGGGCATGGCGGCGCTGGAGCTGACGCAGGCCGAATTGAAAGCCGCGTTCGATGCCATTCCCGCCGTGCAGCGCGACGCCTTGCAGGCCGCCGCCGCCCGCGTGCGCAAGTACCACGAGGCGCAGAAAAAGGCCTCGGGCGAGAGCTGGAGCTACCGCGACGAAGACGGCACGCTGCTGGGCCAGAAGGTCACGCCGCTCGACCGCGTGGGCATCTATGTGCCCGGCGGCAAGGCTGCTTACCCCAGCAGCGTGCTCATGAACGCCATCCCCGCGCATGTGGCCGGGGTGGGCGAGATCATCATGGTGGTGCCCACGCCAGCCCGCAGGGACGGCCCTTGGCCGACTTCGCTCGGCACCAAAAACCTGCTGGTGCTGGCCGCCGCCTACGTGGCCGGCGTCACGCGCGCCTTCACTATCGGCGGCGCGCAGGCTGTGGCGGCGCTGGCCTACGGCACGGCCACGGTGCCCAAGGTGGACAAGATCACCGGCCCCGGCAACGCTTACGTGGCCAGCGCCAAAAAGCGCGTGTTCGGCACCGTGGGCATCGACATGATTGCCGGCCCCTCTGAAATTTTGGTGCTGGCCGACGGCAGCACGCCGCCCGACTGGGTGGCCATGGACCTCTTTTCGCAGGCCGAGCACGACGAGCTGGCGCAAAGCATTCTGCTGTGCCCCGATGCGGCCTATCTCGACGCGGTGCAGCGCGAGATCGATCGCCTGCTGCCCAGCATGCCGCGCGCCGAGATCATCGCCAAAAGCCTCACCGGCCGCGGCGCGTTGATCCTCACGAAAGACATGGAAGAAGCCTGCGCCATCAGCAACCGCATCGCGCCCGAGCACCTGGAAGTCAGCAGCAACGACCCGCACCGCTGGGAGCCTTTGCTACGGCACGCCGGCGCCATCTTTCTGGGCGCCTACACCTCGGAGAGCCTGGGCGACTACTGCGCCGGCCCCAACCATGTGCTGCCTACCAGCGGCACGGCGCGTTTCAGCTCGCCTTTGGGTGTGTACGACTTTCAAAAGCGCAGCAGCCTCATCGAAGTGAGCGAAGCCGGCGCGCAGACGCTGGGCCACATCGCCAGCGTGCTGGCCCATGGCGAAGGCCTGCAGGCCCATGCGCGCGCGGCGGAGATGCGGCTCAAACCTTTACCAAAGTCACTGCAACGCTGACCGAGGCCTTGGTGCACGATGCCCGGATGGCTGCCGTGCCCATGATCCACCCATTCTTTTTTGTGGCTCCCAACACACTGGACATTGCTGAATGACCTCCGCCGCCGCTTCATCGACACCCCTCAACGCCCTGGCCCGCATCCGCCCCGACGTGCGCGCCATGCATGCCTACCGCGTGCAGCCCGCCGCGGGCCTGCTCAAGATGGATGCGATGGAAAATCCCTTCGGCCTGCCGCCCGCGTTGCAGGCTGAATTGGGCCAGCGCCTGGGCGCGCTGGAACTCAACCGTTACCCCGGTCCACGCAACGACGACCTGCGCGCCGCGCTGGCGCGCCACGCCGGCATGCCCGATGGCAACGCGCTGATTTTGGGCAACGGTTCGGACGAGCTCATCAGCCTGGTCTCGCTGGCCTGCGCATTGCCGCCCGAGGCCAACGGGGGCAAGCGTCCGGTGGCGCTGGCGCCGGTGCCCGGCTTCGTGATGTATGCCATGTGCGCCCAGCTGCAGGGTCTGGACTTTGTCGGCGTGCCGCTCACGCCCGACTTTGCGCTGGACGAGGCTGCCATGTTGGCCGCCATGGCCCGCTACCAGCCCGCCCTCACCTACATCGCCTACCCCAACAACCCCACGGCCACGCTGTGGGACGAGGGCGCGGTGCAGCGCATCATTGACGCCGCCGGCGCGCAGGGCGGCATCGTGGTGGTGGACGAGGCCTACCAGCCTTTTGCCAGCCGCACCTTTATCGACCGCATGCGTGCCGAGCCCGCGCGCAACGCCCATGTGCTGCTGATGCGCACGCTCAGCAAGTTTGGCCTGGCGGGGGTGCGCCTGGGTTACCTGATCGGCGCGGCCGCGCTGGTGGCCGAGATCGACAAGGTGCGCCCGCCCTACAACGTGAGCGTGCTCAATGGCGAGGCGGCGCTCTTTGCGCTGGAACATGCCGAGGTTTTTGCCGCGCAGGCGGCCGACCTGCGTGCCCAGCGCACGGTGCTGGTCAACGCGCTGCGCCAGATGCCCGGCATCGAAAAGTGCTGGGACAGCGAGGCCAACATGGTGCTGGTGCGCGTGGCCGATGCCGCCCGGGCCTATGAGGGAATGAAGCAGCGCAAGGTGCTGATCAAGAACGTTTCTACAATGCACCCATTGCTGGCCAACTGCCTGCGCCTCACGGTGGGCAATGCCGAAGACAATGCACAGATGCTGGCCGCACTCCAGGCTTCCTTATGACTTCCTCCGCACTCGTCACCTCCACGTCCCCCGACCCCCTGGCCGACCGCATCGCCGAGGTCAGCCGCAACACCGCCGAGACCCGCATCAGCGTGCGCGTGAACCTCGACGGCACCGGCCAGGCCAAGCTGCATACGGGCATCGGGTTTTTTGACCACATGCTTGAGCAGATCGCGCGCCACGGCCTGATCGACCTGGATATCGACTGCGCAGGCGACTTGCACATCGACGGCCACCACACGGTCGAAGACGTGGGCATCACCCTGGGCCAGGCGTTTGCGCGGGCCGTGGGCGACAAAAAAGGCATCACCCGCTATGGCCATGCCTATGTGCCGCTCGACGAAGCGCTCTCGCGCGTGGTGGTCGATTTTTCGGGCCGTCCGGGGCTGCACCTGCACATCCCGTTCACGGCCGGCAGCATCGGCGGCTTTGATACGCAGCTCACTTATGAATTTTTCCAGGGTTTCGTGAACCACGCGGGCGTGACGCTGCACATTGACAACCTCAAGGGTATCAACGCGCACCACCAGTGCGAGACGGTGTTCAAAGCCTTTGCCCGCGCGTTGCGGGCCGCATTGGCGCGTGACCCACGCGCTGCGGGCACCATTCCGTCCACCAAGGGTTCGCTGTGAAGTTTTTGAGTCAAATCGGGCGCTAGCGCTTGATGGATAAGCGCTAACAGCTATGAATATGGAAGCAAAAACAGTGGCGGTCGTGGACTACGGCATGGGCAACCTGCGCTCGGTCTCGCAGGCCGTGCAGGCCGCCGCCGAGGGCACGGGCTGGACCGTGCTGGTCACCCAGCGCCCCGAAGACGTGCGCACCGCACAGCGCATCGTGCTGCCCGGCCAGGGCGCCATGCCCGACTGCATGCGCGAGCTGCGCGAATCCGGCCTGCAGGAATCAGTGCTCGAAGCTGCCGCCACCAAGCCGATGTTTGGTGTGTGTGTAGGCATGCAGATGCTGCTGGACCACAGCGCCGAGGGCCCCAACGGTGGAACACCCGGCCTGGGCCTGATCCCCGGCGACGTGCTCAAGTTCGACCTGGCTGGCCGTACCCAGCCCGACGGCAGCCGCTTCAAGGTGCCCCAGATGGGCTGGAACCAGGTGCGCCAGGTGCCGCATGCGGGCAAGGTGCACCCCGTGTGGGCTGGTGTGCCCGACAACAGCTACTTCTACTTTGTGCACAGTTTCTACGCGGTGCCGCACAATGCCGCCCATTGTGCAGGGCAGGCCGACTACGGCGGTTGGTTTGCCGCCGCCATTGCACGCGATAATATTTTTGCCACGCAGTTTCACCCGGAGAAGAGCGCGGAGCACGGCTTGGCCCTGTACCGCAATTTTCTGCACTGGAACCCCTGACCTTCCAACTTTCAACCCCGTTCGGGCCGAGCCCTGGCTCGCCCTTTTTCCCCCGAACTTCACCACCATGCTGCTCATCCCCGCCATCGACCTCAAGGACGGCCACTGTGTACGCCTCAAACAAGGCGACATGGACCAATCCACCACCTTCGGTGAAGACCCCGCCGCCATGGCCCGCAAGTGGGTGGAGCAGGGCGCACGCCGACTGCACCTGGTGGATCTGAACGGCGCCTTTGCGGGCGTGCCCAAGAACCACGGCGCCATCAAGTCCATCCTCAAGGAGGTGGGCGAGGAGATCCCGGTGCAGCTGGGCGGCGGCATCCGTGACCTCGACACCATCGAGAAATACATCGATGGCGGCCTGCGCTACGTGATCATCGGCACGGCGGCGGTCAAGAACCCCGGTTTCCTGAAAGACGCATGCAGCGCCTTTGGCGGCCACATCATCGTGGGGCTCGATGCCAAGGACGGCAAGGTTGCCACCGACGGCTGGAGCAAGCTCACGGGCCATGAGGTGGTGGACCTGGCCAAGAAGTTCGAGGACTGGGGCGTCGAGTCCATCATCTACACCGACATTGGCCGCGACGGCATGCTCTCGGGCATCAACATCGACGCCACTGTCAAGCTGGCGCAGGCGCTCTCCATCCCCGTCATCGCCTCCGGCGGCCTGTCGAACATGGCCGACATCGAGCAGCTGTGCGCCGTGGAGCGCGAAGGCGTCGAAGGCGTGATCTGCGGCCGGGCCATCTACAGCGGCGACCTCGACTTTGCCGCGGCCCAGGCGCGCGCCGACGTGCTGGGCCATGCGGCCTGACCCTGCGGTTGCGGCCAGCGGCCTGGAGACGTTGCAGGGGCAACCCTGCATCCGGCTGAATACCGTTCATGGCGACAGCGCCCTCGTGGCCTTGCATGGCGCCCAGGTGCTGTCGTGGGTGGCCGGCGGGCGTGAGCGCCTGTACCTGAGCCCCCGGGCGGTGTTGGATGGCCAGTCGGCCATCCGCGGCGGCATACCGCTGTGTTTTCCCCAGTTCAACCAGCGCGGGCCCCTGCCCAAGCATGGGTTTGCGCGCAATCTGGCGTGGCTGCGCGTCCCTGCAAGCACGGAGGGCGACGCGCAGTCCACCGTGTGCCTGGCGCTGACGGACAGCGATGCCACCCGCGCCTGGTGGCCCGAGCGCTTTGCCGCGCGGCTGACGGTGGCGCTGGGCGCGGGCAGCCTGCGCGTGCAGCTGGCGGTGCACAACACCGGCAGCGCGGACGACCGGGCCTGGAGTTTCACCACAGCGCTGCACACCTATCTGCGCGTGGAGGATGTCGAGCGCGCCGAGCTGAGCGGGCTCGATGGCTGCGCGCGCTGGGATGCCCTGGCCGATGCGCACGGCGTTCAGCAAGGCCCGGTGACTTTTGCTGGCGAATACGACCGCGTGTTCAGCGCGCCCGCCGGGGCCATCCACCTGCACGCTGGTGCCCACAGCCTGCAGATCACCCAAAGCACCAGCCTCTCCAACACCGTGGTCTGGAACCCCGGGGCCGCCTTGTGCGCGCGGCTGGCCGACCTGCCGCCCGATGGCTACCGATCCATGCTGTGCGTGGAAGCGGCCCAGATCGACCAGCCCGTGGCGCTGGCGCCGGGGCAGCAGTGGCAGGGCTGGCAGCAGTTCAACCTGCTGCCGGCACTATAGGGGGCGGCCTCGGAGTCTGTTTGCGGCACATTGGGTACGGCGATTGGCGGTGCCGTGGCGCGACAGGGGGCATGTACGCTGGGTGAAAATGGTCTGGATGCGTTCGGTTTCGGCGCGCCAGGGCGCGGAAAGATAGCCGTGCCGATCCCCTGGAGCGGCGGGGCATTGCTGTCTTCTGGCCGAGTCTTCTGTCTCTTGAGTGGTTTTTGAAAGGTTTGTCTGTGATTCTTGTAACTGGCGGTGCCGGCTTCATCGGCTCACACACCTGCGTGGCGCTGGCCCAGGCGGGCATGCCCTATCTGATTCTTGACAACTTCGGCAACAGCCGCCGCTCGGTGCTGGAGCGCCTGGGGCGTATCACGGGCGCGCCGCCGCTGTGCATCGAGGGCGACGTGCGCGATGCCGATGTGCTGGCGCGCGTGTTCGCGCAGCACCCCATCGCCGGCGTGATCCACTTTGCCGCGCTCAAGGCGGTGGGCGAGTCGGTGCGCGAGCCGTTGCGTTATTACGACAACAACGTTGCTGGCACCGTGACACTGCTGCGCGCCATGCAGACAGCGGGTGTGCGCACACTGGTGTTCTCGTCGTCGGCCACGGTGTATGGCGAGCCTGCATCGGTGCCGATCCGCGAGGATTTCCCTTTGTCCGCCACCAACCCCTACGGCTGGAGCAAGCTCATGATGGAGCAGGTGCTGGCGGATGTGGACCGCGCCGAGCCCGGGCAGTGGCGCATTGCGCGGCTGCGCTACTTCAACCCCGTGGGCGCGCACGAGAGCGGGATCATCGGCGAAGACCCGCAGGGCGAGCCCGGCAACCTGATGCCGTATGTGGCGCAGGTGGCGGCGGGGCAGCGCGCCGTCTTGAGCGTCTATGGCAACGACTACCCCACGCCCGATGGCACCGGCGTGCGCGACTACATCCATGTGAGCGACCTGGCCGACGGCCATGTGGCCGCGCTGCGCTATCTGCGCGAGCATGCCGGGCTGCTCACCGTGAATCTGGGTACCGGGCAGCCGGTTTCGGTGCTGGAGATGGTGCGCGGCTTCGCGCAGGCCAGCGGCCGGGCCGTGCCCTACCAGGTGGTGGCGCGGCGGCCGGGCGACGTGGCGCAGTGCTGGGCCGACCCGGCGCTGGCCGAGCGGCTGCTGGGCTGGCGCGCCCGCCACGGGGTGGAGCGCATGTGCGCGGACGTCTGGCGCTGGCAAAACGGCGTGGCGCGCACGCTGGCGAGCACTTTGGCGTGAGGGCGGCGCGGCGGTGGCATGGCGCTTGCGTGGTATCTTGTCGCCCCCAACCAGCCTTGCTGACAGAGCTTTCTTTCCATGCTTGCAAAACGCATCATCCCCTGCCTTGACGTGACCGGCGGTCGTGTCGTCAAGGGCGTCAATTTTGTCGAACTGCGCGATGCGGGCGACCCGGTCGAGATCGCCGCGCGCTACAACGCGCAGGGCGCCGACGAGCTCACCTTTCTGGACATCACCGCCACCAGCGACGGGCGCGACCTGATCCTGCACATCATCGAGGCCGTGGCCAGCCAGGTGTTCATTCCGCTCACCGTGGGCGGCGGGGTGCGCACGGTCGAGGACGTGCGCCGCCTGCTCAACGCGGGGGCCGACAAGACCAGCTTCAACTCGGCGGCCATCGCCAACCCCGACGTGATCAGTGCGGCCTCGGCACGCTACGGCGCGCAGTGCATCGTGGTGGCCATTGATGCCAAGCGCCGCTCCGAAGACGATGCACGGCGCACGGGCCCCGATGGCCGGGCCGTGGGCCCCGGCTGGGATGTGTACAGCCATGGCGGGCGCAAGAACACCGGCCTGGATGCCGTGGCCTGGGCCACCGAGATGGCGCGGCGCGGCGCGGGCGAAATCCTGCTGACCAGCATGGACCGCGACGGCACCAAGGCGGGCTTTGATCTGGCCCTCACGCGCGCCGTGAGCGACGCCGTGGCTGTGCCTGTGATCGCCTCGGGCGGCGTGGGCAACCTCGACCACCTGGCCGACGGGATCCAGATCGGCGGCGCCGACGCGGTGCTGGCGGCCAGCATCTTCCATTACGGCGAATTCACGGTCGGGCAGGCCAAGCAGCACATGGCTGAGCGCGGGATTCCGGTGCGGCTGTAACCTTCCTCTGCTCATTATTTGATAGCTGCTAGCGATTTATACATAAGCGCTAGAGCCTCAAAAGGCTTCAAATACCCACGTTGGCGCCCGGCATGGGCACCCAAATCACCGAGAATCCCCCCATGAACTGGCTCAATGAAGTGAAATGGGACGCGCAGGGCCTGGTGCCCGTGATTGCGCAAGAGCAGGGCACGGGCGACGTGCTGATGTTTGCGTGGATGAACCGCGAGGCCCTGGCCAAGACGGCCGAACTGGGCCGCGCCGTGTATTTCAGCCGCTCGCGCAAGAAGCTGTGGTTCAAGGGCGAGGAATCGGGCCATGTGCAAACGGTGCACGAGATCCGCCTCGATTGCGACAACGACGTGGTGCTGCTCAAGGTCACACAGCTCGGCCACGCGCCCGGCATTGCCTGCCACACCGGGCGCCACAGCTGCTTTTTCAGTGTGCTCAAGGACGGCGCCTGGCAGGCGGTCGAGCCGGTCTTGAAAGACCCCGAATCCATCTACAAGTAACGGCAATGGACGACAAGACCATGAGTTCCAACGATTCCCTGGCGCGCCTGGCTGCCGTCATCGAAAGCCGCAAGCCCGCCCAGGGCGGCGACCCCGACAAGAGCTATGTCGCGCGCCTGCTGCACAAGGGGCCCGACGCGTTTTTGAAGAAGATCGGCGAAGAGGCCACCGAGGTGGTCATGGCCGCCAAAGATGTGGACCATGGCGCCGACAAGGCCAAAATCGTCTATGAAGTGGCCGACCTGTGGTTTCACACCATGATCGCGCTGGCCCACTACGGCCTCACGCCGGCCGATGTGCTGACCGAACTGGAGCGCCGCGAGGGCACCAGCGGCATCGAGGAAAAAGCCTTGCGCAAGGCCGTTGCGCGTGCTGCCGAGGAAGAATCGCCATGAACGACATCATCGATGTGCAGACCAACGACGAAAAGGCCGAGGGCCTGAAAGCCTGGGGCTGGGTCAGCTATGTGCTGCACCTGATCGTGGCCGTGGGCGCGGTCATTCCGGGCGCGCAGCCCGGTGCTGCGCTGCTCATCATCGCGCTCATCATCGACCTGGTGAAGCAGGGCGACAGCGCGGGCACCTGGCAGGCCAGCCACTTTGCGTGGCGCATCCGCACCGTGCTGTGGGCGGGGGTGCTGTATATCGTCACCGCGCCGCTGTGGCTGTTTTTCTTCTTCCCTGGCTGGGTGGCCTGGGGGCTGATCTCGATCTGGTTCCTGTACCGCATCGTGCGCGGCATGGTGGCCATGAACAAGAGCCAGGCCATCGATGCCTGAGGGCGACACGCTGGCCCCCATCAACCTGGCGCTGCAGGGCGGCGGATCGCATGGCGCGCTGACCTGGGGCGTGCTGGATGCGCTGCTGGAAGACGGGCGCCTGATGATCGATGGCATCAGCGGCACCAGCGCCGGGGCCATGAACGCCGTGGCGCTGGCGCATGGTTTTGCGCAGGCGGCGCAGCAGCACAAAGACCCGAAAGAGGCGCACGCCGCCGGCTGCGAACTGGCCCGTGCCGCGCTGGCGCGGCTGTGGGAAGGTGTGGGAACGCTGGGCAGCCTGATGTGGGGTACGCCGCTGGCGGCGGCCCATCCGATGCTGGGCATGATGAGTCGGTGGTTTTCGCCCTACCAGACCAATCCGCTGGACATCAACCCGCTGCGCCGGCTGCTGGAGCGCGAGGTGGATTTTGACCTGTTGTGCGCTGCCAAAGGCGCCCGGGGGCCCAAGGTTTTTGTGTGCGCCACCAATGTGCGCACCGGGCGCGGCGAAATCTTCTCGGGCGCACGCCTCAGCGCCGATGCAGTGATGGCGTCGGCCTGTCTGCCGATGCTGTTCAAGGCTGTGGAAATCGATGGGGAGCGGTATTGGGATGGCGGTTATTCCGGCAACCCCGCGTTGCACCCGCTGATCTACCAGACCGACACTTCCGACATCCTGCTGGTGCAGATCAACCCCACCGAGCACCTTGCGCTGCCCGACACGGCCCCCGAAATCATCGAGCGCATGAACGAGGTCACCTTCAATGCCAGCCTGCTGGCCGAATTGCGCGCCATCGAATTCGTGCGGCGTCTGCTGGCCGAGGGCAAGCTGGACGCGCGCCGCTACAAGAATGTGCGCATGCACCGCATCGATGGCGGGGCGGTTCTGGCCCCCTTTGGCGCCGACAGCAAGGGGCGCGCCGACATGGTATTTGTGCGCAAACTGTTCGATCTGGGGCGCGCGGCGGGCCTGGACTGGCTCAAAGCGCACCACCAGGACGTGGGCGTGCGACCCACCCTTAACATCGCCGACAATGTGTAGCGGTCAGTGCACCATTGCGCGCTGAGCAAGCCTTTTTTACCATGCACGATCCGAACTGCCTTTTCTGCAAAATCATCGCAGGCCAGATTCCTTCGAAGAAGGTCTATGAAGACGAGGAAATCTTCGCTTTCCATGACATCCACCCCTGGGCGCCTGTGCATTTTTTGATGGTGCCCAAGCTGCATATTCCCTCCATGGCCCAGGTGGCGCCCGAGCATGCAGGCCTGCTGGGCCGCATGATGGCCCTGGCGCCGCGCCTGGCGCTGGAGCAGGGTTGCAACCCTTATCCGGAGGGCGGCTATCGCATGGTGGTGAACACGGGGCTTGAAGGCGGGCAGGAAATCCACCATCTGCATATGCATGTGATCGGCGGTCCCCGTCCCTGGCTGAAGGGCTGAACGCGCTTGTCACTGGCGGCGGTGAAGGGACTTTGAACGCCTGTCACAGCCCCCGTCTAAAATGATTCCAATTCGTTAGGAGATATTCCATGGGCTCTTTTTCTATCTGGCACTGGCTGATCGTGCTGCTGATCGTCGTGATGGTGTTCGGCACCAAGAAACTCAAGAACATGGGTTCCGACCTGGGGGGCGCAGTCAAGGGCTTCAAGGACGGCATGAAGGACGGCTCCTCGCCCGACACCAACGCTGCCACTCCCCCTGCTGGTCAGGTGGCCAACCAGGCCGCCGCCGACAAGACCACCATCGATGTCGAAGCCAAGCAAAAAAGCTGAGTCCGGACGCTGGCGCTTCCATGATTGATATTGGCCTGTCCAAGATGGCGCTGATCGGCGTGGTGGCACTGATTGTCATCGGGCCCGAGAAGCTGCCCCGCGTTGCCCGCACGGTGGGCGCCTTGCTGGGCAAGGCGCAGCGTTATGTGGCGGACGTGAAGTCCGAGGTGAACCGGTCCATGGAGCTCGACGAGCTCAAGAAGATGAAGGACACGGTCGAGAACGCGGCGCGCGATGTGGAGCAATCCATCCAGACCAGCGCCAGCGAATTCGAAAAGGACTTGGCGCAGGCCGGCAGCACGGCCAGTGGCGAGTTGAACGATTCCTTTGCCGTGGTGCCGGCCTACAGGCATCCGGGCAAGAACTGGCGCCTGAAAAAGGGCGCCATGCCCCAGTGGTACAAGGCGCGCAGCGGCGTTCGTACCAAGGCCCTGTCGGGCGCGGCGCGCGTTGCGCGCTACCGGCCACAGAAATTCCATTGATGCTGCGCCCTGCCGCGCAGCGTTGGCGTTGCTGACGACGCCCGCGAAACTCCAACATGTCCGAAACCCCCTCCAAAGACGACGAACTGGCAGGCACCGAGCAGCCGTTTGTGCAGCACCTCATGGAGCTGCGCGACCGCCTGGTCAAGGCCATCATCGCCATCGGTGTGGCGGCTGCGCTGCTGTTTTTCTTTCCCGGCCCTGGCGCGCTCTACGATTTTCTGGCGGCGCCGCTGGTGGCACACCTGCCCAAGGGCGCCACGCTGATCGCGACCTCGGTCATCTCGCCTTTCATGGTGCCGCTCAAGATTTTGCTGATGTCGGCCTTTTTGCTGGCGCTGCCTTTTGTTCTGTGGCAGGTCTGGGCTTTTGTGGCGCCGGGGCTCTATTCGCACGAGAAAAAACTGGTGCTGCCCCTGGTGGTGTCCAGCACGGTGCTGTTCTTCATTGGCGTGGCTTTTTGCTACTTTTTTGTGTTTGGGCAGGTGTTCAGCTTCATCCAGGGCTTTGCGCCCAAGAGCATCACCGCGGCGCCAGACATCGAGGCCTACCTGAGCTTCGTGCTGACCATGTTCCTGGCGTTCGGCATGTCGTTTGAAGTGCCGATTGCGGTGGTCGTGCTGGCCCGCATGAACATTGTGAGCGTGGAAAAGCTCAAGGGTTTTCGGGGCTATTTCATCGTGATCGCGTTCATCATCGCGGCCGTGGTCACGCCGCCAGATGTGGTGTCCCAGCTGGCACTGGCGATTCCGATGTGCCTGCTCTACGAAGTGGGTATCTGGGCGGCCCAGATTTTCATCAAGCACACCCAGGCGCCCGAGGACACCGAAGAAGCGGCTTCCTCCTCTTCCTGATTTTCCTGATCTTTACAGGGGCCATACAGGCCCTGGTTTGATAGAAAAAGGCTTCCAGCGCTTACCCATCATGCGCTGGAAGCTATTTTTTTAGGAGCATCAGAAGGCGCGTTCCATTGCCTTCATTGGTGTCTTTTCAGCGCTGCACGGCACGCTGCGGCTTGGGGCGCATGCCTGGGGTGACGTTCAGGTCCACCACGGTATCGCCACGCTGCACGGCAAAGGGCGTGGCCGTGCCGGGCTTGAGCGCTGCCACGGCCGTGAGCAGTTCGGAGACGTTGCCCACGCCCTTGCCGTCAACCCGCACGATCACGTCGCCGGGGCGCAGGCCGGCCTGGGCGGCGGGGCCATCCTGCAGCACGCCGGTGATGATGACGCCCTCGGTGGCTTTCACGCCAAAGGTTTCGGCCAGCTCGGGCGAGAGTTCGTTGGGCTCCACGCCGATCCAGCCGCGGGTGACCCGGCCGTCCTTGACGATGCCGTCCAGCACCAGCCGGGCGGTGGACACCGGAATGGCAAAACCGATGCCCATGCTGCCGCCCGAGCGTGAGTAGATCGCCGTGTTGATGCCCAGCAGGTTGCCGTTCACGTCCACCAGCGCGCCGCCCGAGTTGCCGGGGTTGATGGCCGCGTCGGTCTGGATGAAATTTTCGAAGGTGTTGATCCCGAGCTGGCTGCGGCCCAGCGCGCTGATGATGCCGCTGGTCACCGTCTGGCCCACGCCAAAGGGGTTGCCGATGGCCAGCACCCGGTCGCCCACGGCCACCTGGTCGGAGTTGCCCAGCACGATCACGGGCAGCTTGTCGAGTTCGACCTTGAGGATGGCCAGATCGGTGTCGGGGTCGGTGCCGATCACGGTGGCGCGGGCACGGCGGCTGTCGGTGAGCGTGACCTCGATCTCGTCGGCGCCTTCCACCACATGGTTGTTGGTCAGGATGTAGCCGTCGGGGCTGATGATCACCCCGCTGCCCAGCCCCGCCTGGGACTGACTTCCCTGGTCGCCAAAGAAGAACTGGAACCAGGGGTCGTTGCTGCGCGGGTGCCGCACTTCCTTGCTGGTGTTGATGCTGACCACGGCAGGCGCGGCTTTGCGGGCGGCGCTGCTGAGGCTTCCGGCTTGCGGCTGCGCCGAAGCCGTGGCGGGCGCTTCGATCAGCGCAATGCCAGCGCCCGAGCGCATGGCGCCGCTGCGGATCCAGTCAGGTTGCAGCGTGGCAACAACGAAATAGGCCGCTACGAACACGGTGACGGTCTGGGAAAAAAGCAGCCAGAAGCGTTTCATGGAATGGGAAGGGTTGGCTAATAAAAAAAAGGCAGAAAAACGCAGCACGCCGCGCTGGGCATGGCGCAATTGCACGCTGGCGCAATTGTCCTCCAAGCCCACCACAGATGGGGCCGCGGCCGCGCGCGACAATAGGCACATGCGCATTTCCCGCCAACAACTGCAGCAGGCTTTCGATGCACTGCTGCAACCCGAGCGTTTCAAGGACTACGGCCCCAATGGCCTGCAGGTCGAAGGCAAGACCGACATCGCCTGCATCGTGAGCGGCGTGACGGCCAGCCGGGCGCTGATCGAAGCCGCCATTGCCCGCCGGGCCGACGCCATTTTTGTGCACCACGGCCTGTTTTGGCGCGGCCAGGATGGCCGCATCACCGGCTGGATGCGCGAGCGCCTGCGCCTGCTGCTGGCGCACGACATCAACCTGTTTGCCTACCACCTGCCGCTGGATGCGCACCCCGAGGTGGGCAACAACGCCCAGCTGGGGCGCGTTCTGGGCTGGACGGCTGACCAGCGCTTTGGCGAGCAGGACCTCGGGTTTGCCGGGCCGGCCACGTTTGATGGGGTGCAGGCACTGGCCGACCATGTGGCCCAGCGCCTGGGGCGCCCCGTGACGCTGGTGCAGCCGGCGGCGCAACGGGGCATCCAGCGCGTGGCCTGGTGCACGGGCGGGGCGCAGGGCTATTTCGAATCGGCCATCGCTGCCGGGGCCGATGCCTTTATCACCGGCGAAATCTCGGAGCCCCAGGCCCATCTGGCCAGGGAAATGGGCGTGGCCTTCATCGCTGCCGGGCACCATGCCACCGAGCGCTACGGCGCCCCCGCCGCTGCCGCGCTGGTTGCGCAGCAGCTGGGTGTGGAGCACCATTTCATCGAGATTGACAATCCGGCATGAGCGCTGCGGAATGCTCTGCTTGTCTTTTGCTATTTATTTAATAGCTTGTAGCGCTTAATACATAAGCGCTACAAGCTGATTTGACCAAAAAATCACCATGCAAGCCATCGCCATCACCCAAGGTGACCCGGCCGGTATCGGCCCCGAGATTGTGGCCAAGGCCTTTCGTGACGCGCCCGAGGTGCTGCGCGGCTGCTTTGCCGTGGGCGATCTGGCAACCCTGCGCCGTGCCGCGCAGTGCATCGTGCGCCCCGGCGTGCCGGAGTTGCCGGTGGCGTTGATCACATCGCCCGATGGCGCGTGGCAGGTGCCGCCGCGCTGCATGCCCGTTTTGCAACTGCCGGGCTTGCCCGGCCCCGTGCCGTGGGGCCAGGTGAGCGCCGTGGCTGGCCGTGCGGCAGCCGACTGTGTGGTGTGGGCTGCGCGCGCAGCCCTGCAAGGCCGCATTGCCGCCCTGGTCACCGCGCCGCTGCACAAGGAGGCGCTGTCTGCCGCCGGGGTGGTCTTTCCCGGTCATACCGAACTGCTGCAGGCCGAGGCGGCGGCCCATAGTGGCGTGCCGCTGTCAGCCATGCCGGTGCGCATGATGTTGGCCAGCGATGAACTGCGCACGGTGCTGGTCAGCATCCACCTGTCGCTGCGCGACGCCATTGCCGCCGTGACGCGCGACAACGTCTTGCAGACGCTGCAGATCACCCACGCCGCGCTGCTGCGAAGCCTGGGGCGTGTGCCCCGCATGGCGGTGGCGGGCCTCAATCCGCACGCGGGCGAAGGGGGCTTGTTTGGCCGCGAAGAAATTGAATGCATCGCGCCGGCCGTGGCCGATGCGCGCGCGCTGGGCATGGATGTGCACGGCCCGTTGGCGCCCGACACGGTGTTCATGCGCGCGCGCCACACAGCGCAGCGTGCCGGGGAGTTCGACGTGGTGCTAGCCATGTACCACGACCAGGGGCTGATCCCCGTGAAATACCTGGGGGTGGACAAAGGCGTGAACGTGACGCTGGGCCTGCCGCTGGTGCGCACCAGCCCCGACCATGGCACCGCTTTTGACATTGCCGGCCAGGGAATTGCCGACGCGGCAAGCCTGGTGGAGGCCGTGCGCGTGGCGCGCCAGATGGCCCCATAAAAACCAAAACGCCCTCTGCGGGGGGGCAGAGGGCGCAGGCCGTGGTGAAGCGGCAGCGGTGCCGCGCACCTGTAGCGATTAGCGCTTGAGGCTGTCGCGGATCTCGCGCAGCAGCACGATGTCTTCGGCGGGGGCGGCAGGAGCCTCTTGCGCAGCGGGCGCTTCGCGCTTGAGACGGTTGATCTGCTTGACCATCATGAAAATGATGAACGCAAGGATCAGAAAATTCACCGCTACGGTGATGAAGCTACCGTAGGCGAACACGGGGACGCCCGCCTTTTTGATCGCATCCAGCGTCTGCGCCGTGCCCGCCGGCACCTCGCCCAGCGCGAGGAACATGTTGGAAAAATCGAGCTTGCCGAACACCAGACCCACCACGGGCAAGATCAGGTCGGAAACCACCGAGTCGACTATCTTGCCGAACGCGCCACCGATGATCACGCCGACGGCCAGGTCGATCACGTTGCCCTTGATTGCGAATTCACGAAACTCTTGCATCATGCTCATAGTTATTTCTCGATTAGTTGCGAATGCGCAAGTATTGCCGAGTTCGCAGCGCTGTCAAGGCGGGCCAGTACATTGAAATACCCATTTTCACTCCGCTACAATTCCCCGTTGACCCCAATCTAGCGATGTTCATCGAGGATCCCCATGAGTGACACTCCAATCGACTCCAGCAAGCGGACGTGGATCATCACGTCTGCCTGCGCTGGTGCGGTGGGCGGCGTGGCAGCTGCCGTACCTTTCGTGAGTTCTTTCCAGCCCTCTGAGCGTGCCAAGGCTGCAGGTGCAGCCGTTGAGGTGGACATCTCAGCCCTCAAACCCGGAGAGAAAATCACCGTGGAGTGGCGCGGCAAGCCTGTGTGGATCCTGAAACGTACGCCCGAGCAGCTGGAGTCCCTGGCGCAGACCGAGCCCCAGTTGGCCGATCCCCAATCGGATCGCAAAGCCTATCCCACCCCCGAGTACGCCAAGAACCAGCATCGGTCGATCAAGCCCGAAGTATTTGTCGGTGTGGGCATTTGCACCCATCTGGGGTGCTCGCCCGGAGACAAGTTCCAGACAGGTCCCCAGCCATCCCTGCCGGATGACTGGCATGGTGGCTTCCTCTGTGCCTGCCATGGTTCCACGTTTGACGTGGCTGGTCGGGTGTTCAAGAACAAGCCAGCGCCCGACAACCTCGAGGTGCCTCCGCACATGTATCTCTCCGATACGCGTCTGATCATCGGCGAAGACAAGAAGGCCTGAAGGAGCACTACATGGCCCACGAATTCAAAGAAATCTCCCCCAACGCCTCGGCTGGTGCCAAGGTCACGAACTGGTTCGAAAACCGTTTCCCCACGGCGTTTGATGCCTACCGCGTGCACATGTCGGAGTACTACGCTCCGAAGAATTTCAATTTCTGGTACGTGTTTGGTTCGTTGGCGCTGGTCGTGCTGGTGATCCAGATCGTCACCGGCATCTTCCTGGTGATGCACTACAAGCCTGATGCGGCGCTGGCGTTTGCGTCGGTCGAGTACATCATGCGCGATGTTCCCTGGGGCTGGCTGATCCGCTACATGCACTCCACCGGGGCATCGGCCTTCTTTGTGGTGGTGTACCTGCACATGTTCCGTGGCCTCATCTATGGCAGCTACCGCAAGCCGCGCGAATTGGTCTGGATCTTCGGCTGCGCGATTTTCCTGGCGCTCATGGCCGAGGCATTCATGGGCTACCTGCTGCCCTGGGGCCAGATGTCCTACTGGGGTGCCCAGGTGATCGTGAACCTGTTTGCCGCCATTCCTTTCGTTGGCCCTGACCTTGCACTGCTGATTCGTGGTGACTTCGTGGTGGGCGACGCCACGCTGAACCGCTTCTTCAGCTTCCACGTGATCGCTGTGCCGCTGGTGCTGCTGGGTCTGGTGGTAGCCCACTTGCTGGCCTTGCATGACGTAGGTTCCAATAACCCCGATGGTGTGGAAATCAAGGCGCCCAATGCACCCAAGGATGCCAATGGCAAGCCGCTCGATGGTGTGCCGTTCCATCCTTACTACACAGTGCATGACATCTTTGCGCTGAGTATGTTCCTCATGGCGTTTACTGCGGTGGTGTTTTTCGCGCCGGAGTTCGGGGGCTACTTCCTGGAGTACAACAATTTCATCCCGGCCGACCCGCTGGTGACGCCGCTGCACATTGCGCCCGTCTGGTATTTCACGCCGTTTTACTCCATGCTGCGTGCCATCACCAGCGAGATGATGTATGCGCTGATTGCCTGCGTGCTGCTGGGTGCTGTCCTCGGCGTGGTCAAGGCTCGTCTGCCCGGTTTTCTCAAGGGTGGCATTGTGATTGCTGCAGCCGTGGCGGTCCTGCTCATGCTGTCGATTGACGCCAAGTTCTGGGGTGTGGTGGTGATGGGCGGTGCCGTGATCATCCTGTTCTTCCTGCCATGGCTTGACAACTGTGCCGTGAAGTCCATCCGCTATCGTCCGAGCTGGCACAAGTACCTGTACGGCATCTTCGTGATCAACTTCCTGATCCTGGGTTACCTGGGTGTGCAGCCGCCGTCCCCGGTGGGTGAGCGCGTTTCACAGGTTGGCACCTTGTTCTACTTCGGTTTCTTCCTGCTGATGCCGTGGTGGAGCCGTATCGGCGCAACCAAGCCAGTGCCTGACCGTGTCAACTTCACTGCGCATTGAGCCCTGGAGATAACAATAATGAAGAAACTCATCCTTACGTTGGTGGCCGTGCTGGGCCTGGCGGCAGGTGCTGCGCATGCCGCCGGTGGCAACACCATTGCATGGGACAAGGCTCCTAACAAGACCAACGACCTGGCTTCGCTGCAAAACGGTGCCAAGGTATTCGTGAACTATTGCCTGAGCTGCCATTCCGCCGCGTTCATGCGTTTTAACCGCCTGCGCGACATCGGCCTGACCGACCAGCAGATCAAGGATAACCTCCTGTTCACCACTGAAAAGGTGGGTGAAACCATGAAGGCGTCCATTGATCCGAAGCAGGCCAAGGAATGGTTTGGTGCCAACCCACCCGACCTGACCGTGATCGCCCGCTCGCGCGCAGGCCACGGTGGCACGGGTGCTGACTATCTGTACACGTTCCTGCGCACGTTCTACCGTGACGAAACCAAGGCTACCGGCTGGAACAATCTGCTGTTCCAGAACGTGGGCATGCCCCATGTGTTGTGGCAGCTGCAAGGTGATCGCCGCCCGGTTTTCGAAGCGCATGAAAGCCACGGTCAAACGACCCAGGTTTTCAAGGGTTGGCAGCAAGTCACCCCTGGTACCATGACGCCCCTGCAGTTCGATCAAACCATTGGCGACCTTGTGAACTACCTGCAGTGGATGGGCGAGCCAGCGCAGAACACCCGCGTGCGGGTGGGTGTGTGGGTGTTGATCTTCCTGGGTGTCTTCACGGTCATCGCCTGGAGGCTCAATGCGGCCTTCTGGAAAGACGTCAAGTAAGCCTTTGATCCGCTGACCGCGCGCCAGTCTGGCGCGGCGGGACTTTACAGAGTGGGCGCTTTTTAGCGTCCCACTCTTTTGATTTTTAGGAGCCTCTCACCATGATGGTGCTTTATTCGGGTACGACCTGTCCCTTCTCCCACCGTTGCCGCTTCGTCCTGTTTGAAAAGGGCATGGACTTTGAGATCCGCGATGTGGACCTGTACAACAAGCCCGAAGACATCAGCATGATGAACCCGTACGGCCAGGTGCCCATTCTGGTGGAGCGCGACCTGATCCTGTATGAGTCGAACATCATCAACGAGTACATCGATGAGCGCTTCCCGCATCCACAGCTGATGCCCGGCGACCCGGTGGACCGCGCCCGCGTGCGCCTGTTCCTGCTCAACTTCGAGAAGGAATTGTTCGTGCACGTGAATATTCTGGAATCGCGCGCGACCAAAGGCAATGAAAAGGCGCTGGAAAAAGCCCGCGCCCACATCCGTGACCGCCTGACGCAACTGGCCCCCGTGTTCCTCAAGAACAAGTACATGCTGGGCGACAATTTTTCGATGCTCGACGTAGCCATCGCCCCGCTGCTGTGGCGCCTGGATTACTACGGCATTGATCTGAGCAAGAACGCAGCGCCGTTGCTCAAATACGCAGAGCGTATTTTTTCGCGTCCGGCCTACATTGAAGCACTCACGCCATCAGAGAAAGTGATGCGCAAGTAAGCTTGGCGCCATCTGGCTCTCTCGACACTCGCACCCTAGCCACACCATGAATGCCCCGGACTCCACCTCCACGCGCCCTTACCTGATCAGGGCCCTTTACGAGTGGTGCACTGACAACGGGTTCACACCCTACGTGGCGGTGCGGGTGGATGGGTCCGTCCAGGTGCCGCGTGAGTTTGTGAAGGATGGCGAAATTGTTTTGAACATCAGCTACGACGCCACCAGTTCTTTGCAGTTGGGCAATGATTTCATCGAGTTCAAGGCCCGCTTCGGCGGAAAGTCGCGCGAAATTCTGGTCCCCGTGGGTCGGGTGATTGCCATCTACGCCCGTGAAAACGGGCAGGGCATGGCATTTCCTGCGCCGGTGGATGTGGCGGCTGCCACGCTCGACGGCGGGCCGGTTTCGGTCGCCCCGATCCTGGAAGACTCTGAGGGAAACACCGACGATCGTGTGGTGCAACTGGTTCCCAGCGACAGCACGGCTACCGAGGAAGGTGGCGACGATCCCCGTCCTCCGCGCGCTTCGGGCAGTGCCCGCCCCGCCCTCAAACGCATCAAATAGCGCAACACACGCCCCAAAATGCGCTGTATTTGCAGGATAAAATACAGCCTTCGCCGATTTAGCTCAGTTGGTAGAGCACCCGCCTTGTAAGCGGTAGGTCGTCAGTTCGATTCCGACAATCGGCACCATTTGTCCCCTAACGGTCTTGCGGCTCGCCCCCCTTTTTCTCGGGGCGACTCAGTTCTGGATCTTGAGGCGAATGGAGTTCACATCCCACCCCAGGCTTCGCAAATGCGCCTGCAACGCAGGCAGCAATTGGCGTATTTTTGCCGCCGCCGCATTGCTTTTGACCAGCAAACACCAGCTGTTTCCATCGATCGGACCCGCTTGTACGGCAGAGCGCAGCGCTGCCGGGATTAGCAATTCAATGGCTTGAAATCGTTCGCTGGAGTCCCGCGTGAGCGCCGCCAGCCTTGCCAGCGTTGGAGAATCCTCGCTGGCTTGCTGCAGGGTGATTGCGTAGTGGCGGCGGTTCATGGGTATTGTTGTACGGGGTGTGGTGAAGTCAGGGTGCATGGGATTATCGCGGACACCCGCTTTGCCCGGGGCCTTGGCAGCAGGCGGGTAAAATCCTGGGTCCGGAGTCTGTTGCCTGGTGTTGCAGTGCTTGCAATCACGGGCGGTGGGCCCACCTGAAATCAATTCATCTTAGGGGTTTCGGTCGCTTGACATGTTCTTTGGAGCATGGCGGGCGGTCCTGTTCGCATGGCCACCAACTTCCTTACCAAACTATTCGGCAGCCGCAATGACCGGCTCCTCAAGCAATATCGCAAGACGGTCACACGCATCAATGCGATGGAACCCGACTATGAGAAGCTGACCGATGACGCGCTGCGCGCCAAGACGCTGGAGTTCAAGGAGCGTGTGGCCAAGGGCGAGTCGCTGGACGACCTGTTGCCAGAGGCATTTGCCGTGGTGCGCGAAGGCTCCAAGCGCATCATGAAGATGCGCCATTTCGATGTGCAGCTGCTCGGTGGCATGGCATTGCACTACGGAAAGATCGCCGAAATGCGCACCGGCGAGGGCAAGACCCTCACCGCAACCCTGCCCGTCTATCTGAACGCACTGTCGGGCAAGGGCGTTCATGTGGTCACCGTGAACGATTACCTGGCCAACCGCGATGCCCTGTGGATGGGGCGGCTGTACAACTTCCTGGGGCTGACGGTGGGCATCAACCTGCCCAACATGCCGCGCGAGGAAAAGCAGGCCGCCTATGCCGCAGACATTACCTACGGCACCAACAACGAGTATGGTTTCGACTACCTGCGCGACAACATGGTCTATGAAGCGCGGGACCGCGTTCAGCATGGCCTCAATTTCGCCATCGTGGACGAAGTCGACTCCATCCTGATCGACGAGGCGCGCACGCCGCTCATCATCAGCGGCCAGGCCGAAGACCACACAGCGATGTACATCGCCATGAACAAGGTCGTTCCCCTGCTCGTGCGCCAGGAGGGCGAGGCTGATCCGCGCACGGGCGAAGGCGTGACCAAGCCTGGCGACTTCACTCTGGACGAGAAAACCCACCAGGTCTTCCTGACCGAGCAGGGCCACGAGTCGGCCGAGCGCATCCTGGCCAGCCAGGGCCTGATTGCTGAAGGCGCCTCGGTGTACGACCCCGCCAACATCACGCTCATGCACCACCTGTATGCAGCGCTGCGGGCCAACCACCTCTACCACCGCGACCAGCACTATGTGGTGCAAAACGGCGAGATCGTGATTGTGGACGAGTTCACCGGCCGCCTGATGTCGGGCCGCCGCTGGAGCGAGGGCCTGCACCAGGCGGTGGAAGCCAAGGAAGGTGTGACCATCCAGGCCGAGAACCAGACCCTGGCCTCCATCACCTTCCAGAACTACTTCCGCCTGTACAACAAGCTGGCCGGCATGACCGGCACGGCCGACACCGAAGCCTATGAGTTCCAGGAAATCTACGGCCTCGAAACCGTGGTCATTCCGCCCAACCGCCCCAGCAAGCGCGACGACCAACTCGACCGCGTGTACAAGACCACGCGCGAAAAATACGAAGCCGCCATCAAGGACATTCGCGAATGCCATGAGCGCGGCCAGCCCGTGCTGGTGGGCACCACGTCGATCGAGAACTCCGAAATCATTGACCAGCTGCTGATCAAGGAAGGCCTGCCGCACCAGGTGCTCAACGCCAAGCAGCACGCCCGCGAGGCAGACATCGTGGCCCAGGCCGGGCGCGCCGGCATGATCACCATTGCCACCAACATGGCCGGGCGCGGTACCGACATCGTGCTGGGCGGCAACATTGAAAAGCTGCTGGCAGCCGTGGAGACGGACGAATCGCTGGACGAGCCCACCAAACAGGCCCGCATTGCCGAAGTGCGTGCGCAATGGGCGCGCGACCATGAAAAGGTCAAAGAGCTGGGCGGGCTGCGCATCATTGCCACCGAGCGCCATGAATCGCGCCGCATCGACAACCAGTTGCGCGGCCGCTCGGGCCGCCAGGGCGACCCGGGTTCCTCGCGCTTTTACCTGAGTCTCGATGATTCGCTGATGCGCATCTTCGCCGGCGACCGCGTCAAGGCCATCATGGACCGCCTGAAGATGCCCGATGGCGAAGCCATCGAAGCGGGCATTGTCACGCGCAGCATCGAGTCGGCCCAGCGCAAGGTGGAGGCGCGCAATTTCGACATCCGCAAGCAACTGCTGGAATACGACGATGTGGCCAACGACCAGCGCAAGGTCATCTACCAGCAGCGCAACGACATCCTGGACGCGGCCGAACTGTCGGACGTGATTGCCGCGATGCGCGAGGACTGCATTACCGATCTGGTGCGCACGTATGTTCCGGCGGAATCGGTCGAGGAGCAGTGGAACCTGCCGGCCCTCGAAAAGGTGCTGGCCGACGAATGGCAGGTTGCGATTGCGCTGCAGCAGGAAGTGGAGGGCGCGCACAGCATCACCGACGACGAAATTCTGGAGAAGGTGCTGCAGGCGGCGCATGCGGCGTTTGACGCCAAGATCGAACAGGTGGGGCGTGACAACTTCACCCAGTTCGAGCGCGTGGTGCTGCTGCAAAGCTTCGATTCCAACTGGCGCGACCACCTGAGCGCGCTGGACTATCTGCGCCAGGGCATCCACCTGCGCGGCTATGCCCAGAAGCAGCCCAAGCAGGAATACAAGCGCGAAGCGTTCGAGCTGTTCCGCCAGCTCATCGACCAGGTCAAGAGCGAAGTCACCAAGATCCTCATGACCGTGCAGGTGCAGTCGCCAGCGCAGCTCGACCAGGCCGCGCAGGACATGGAAAGCCGTGCCGAAAGCATTGCCAACGTGACCTACACCGCGCCCACCGAAACGGGCGAAGTGGAGACGACGGTGGACGCCCAGACGCTGGCCCAGGCCTTGCCCGAAGGCGTGCGGGTGGGGCGCAACGACCCTTGCCCCTGCGGTAGCGGCAAGAAATACAAGCAGTGCCATGGCAAACTGGCCTGATTGACCAGAACCAGACGACACGGGCCGCGGCCCGTGTCTTCATTTGCGCGCCACGGTTTTCCGGATAATCGTCCGCAGTTTTTTGAGAAAGACCCCCATGCCCGTTCATCTACTTGCCCCCGTTGCCGCCGATCTGCATCCGATTGCCGGCGTCCGTATCGGTGTTGCCGAAGCCGGTGTCCGCAAAGCCCACCGCAAGGACCTGACTGTGTTCCTGCTGGACGAGGGCGCCAGCGTGGCGGGTGTTTTCACCCAGAACCGTTTTTGTGCGGCCCCGGTGCAGATCAGCCGCGAACACCTGGCCAGCGGCCAGCCCATTCGCGCCATGGTGATCAACACCGGCAACGCCAACGCCGGCACGGGCGCCGACGGTTTGGTGCGTGCTCGGGCCACCTGCATTGCGCTGGCGCGCCAGCTCAACGTGGCGCCCGAACAGATCCTGCCGTTCTCCACCGGTGTGATCATGGAGCCGCTGCCCCACGACCGCATCGAAGCCGGCCTGCCCGCCGCCCTTGCCGACGCACAGCCCGGCCACTGGGCGCGTGCGGCCGAAGGCATCATGACCACCGACACCCTGCCCAAGGCCTTCTCGGCCCAGGTGCAGATCGGTGGTGCCACGGTGTCCATCACCGGCATCAGCAAGGGCGCGGGCATGATCCGCCCCAACATGGCCACCATGCTCGGCTTCATGGCCACCGATGCCTGCGTGCATCCCGCGGTGATGCAGCAGCTGGCGCGTGAGTTGGCCGATGGCTCGTTCAACCGCGTCACCATCGATGGCGACACCTCCACCAACGATTCGTTCGTGGTGGTCGCCACCAACAAGGCGGCGCACGCGCCCATCATGGCACTGGACAGCGCTGACGGCAAGGCCCTCAAGGCCGCCATGCTGGGCGTGGCGCAAAAGCTGGCCCAGGCCATCGTGCGCGATGGTGAAGGCGCCACCAAGTTCATCACTGTGCGGGTGGAGGGCGGCAAGACCGGCGAGGAATGCCGCCAGGTGGCCTATGCCATTGCCCACTCGCCGCTGGTCAAAACGGCGTTCTATGCCAGCGACCCGAACCTGGGCCGCATCCTGGCGGCGGTGGGCTATGCGGGCATCGCGGACCTTGACCAGACCGGCATCGACCTCTATCTCGACGACGTGCATGTGGCCGTGCAAGGCGGGCGCAACCCCGCCTACCGCGAGGAAGACGGCCAGCGCGTGATGAAGCAAAGCGAGATCACCGTGCGCGTGCTGCTGGGCCGGGGTGACGCCGTGGACACGGTGTGGACCTGCGATTTCAGCCACGAATACGTGACCATCAATGCGGACTACCGCTCGTAAATTTGCTCCTCAAATAATAGCTGTTAGCGTTTTATCCATAAGCGCTACAGGCCAAAATGAACGAAAAATTTGAACACCTGATCGAGCGCGCCGAGCAGCTCATCGCGCGCATCGAATCCGTGCTGCCCCAGCCCCTGGGCGCGCCCGACTGGTCGGCTGCCATTGCCTGGCGCTACCGCAAGCGCAGCAGCGGGCACGGCACCCTAGAGCCCGTGCGCCATGTGGCGGCCATGCAGCTGGCGGACCTCAAGGAAATTGACGGGCAAAAAGAAAAGATCGAGCGCAACACCCAGCAGTTCGTGCAGGGCTTGCCCGCCAACAACGTGCTGCTGACCGGTGCGCGCGGCACGGGCAAGTCCTCGCTCATCAAGGCCTGCCTGAACGCCCATGCGGCCCAGGGCCTGCGCCTGATCGAGGTGGACAAGGCCGATCTGACGGATCTGCCAGACATCGTGGATGTGGTGTCCGCCCGGCCCGAGAAATTCATCGTCTTCTGCGACGACCTGAGTTTTGAAGACGGCGAGCCGGGCTACAAGGCGCTCAAGTCCATCCTCGACGGCTCGGTGGCCGCGGCCACGCCCAATGTGCTGATTTATGCCACCAGCAACCGGCGCCACCTGCTGCCCGAGTACATGGCGGAAAACCGCACCTACACCCACACCGACGATGGCGAGGTCCATCCCGGCGAGGCGGTGGAAGAGAAGATTTCGCTGTCGGAGCGTTTTGGCTTGTGGGTCAGTTTTTACCCCTTCAGCCAGGATGAGTACCTGACCATCGTGGCCCAGTGGCTGTCGTCGCTCGGCGTGCCGGAATCCGCCATCGCGGCGGCACGCCCCGAGGCGTTGGTCTGGGCGCTGGAGCGCGGTTCGCGCAGCGGCCGCGTGGCCTACCAGTTCGCGCGCGACTACGCAGGGCGGCACAGTGGCTGAGCGCAAGCACACCGAGGTGGCTGTGGGCATCTTGCTGCGCGCGGATGGCGCGATGCTCTTGTCCACGCGCCCGCCTGGCAAGCCCTATGCGGGCTACTGGGAGTTTCCGGGTGGCAAGCTGGAGGCGGGCGAAACGGTGGAGCAGGCCCTGCGCCGCGAACTGATCGAGGAGCTGGGGGTGACCATCGGGCCCGCCAGCGTCTGGAAGGTGACAGAGCACGACTACCCCCACGCCCTGGTGCGCCTGCACTGGTGCAAGGTTTCGGAGTGGACCGGAGCGTTCGAGATGCGCGAGGGCCAGACGATGGCCTGGCAGCAGATGCCTTTGAGCGTGTCGCCGGTGTTGCCCGGTGCTTACCCCGTGCTGCAATGGCTGGCCGAGGAACGTGGCCAGCAGTTTTCAGTGGAATAGCTACTGAATTAATAGCTGCCAGCGCTTATCCAATAAGCGCTGGCGTCGGATTTGACGCATATCCCTGGGTTGCCCGCAACCGAACTGCCGTCAGTGCTGGTGGCGCGGGTCACCATGCTGCGCATCGTCGGGTGGTGCTTCGGCGGGCATGCGAAAGTCCTCGCTGGCCCAGGCGCCCAGGTCTATCTGCTTGCAGCGCTCGCTGCAAAAGGGCCGATAGCGGTTCTGGGGGCTGTAGATGCTGTCGCCGCCGCACTGCGGGCAGGTGACAAGGCGGGTGGCTTCATCCGGTGGGGTTTCGGTTGCCATCTGCAGGCCTCCTTCAGGCGCAGAGCGTGAGCTCGAAAGCGGCATCTTCGGTGGACGACTGCAGGCGTCCATCGGGCTCCTGCCGCATCAGGCGCACCGACACGATCAGGCGGTTGCCGCTGATCTCCGGAATCAGCTCCAGCGCGGGATCGATGCGCAGGCGCAGCAACTGGAAGGTGCGGCCTTGCGGCAGGTTCTGCTGGAACTGGCCGCGCTCGGCCGCCACCTTTTGCGGCACGCCCGTGTCGCGCAGCAATTTGAGCAGCACGTAAATCGATTCCGCCAGGGGCGCGAGGGTGGATGCCCATTGCTCCAGCGCGTGCTGGCGCTCCGCCACGTCCTTGTGCTGCCACGCGTAATAGGCTGGCAGATCAAAGCCGCAAGTGCCGCCAGGAATGCCGATGCGGCTGCGGATGCTCATCAGCCAGTCGTTTTCGGTGAGTGCGTGGCCCGACTTGCCCGTCTGGTGGTTGAGCGATGTAAAGCAGTGGTCCAGCTGCGCCACCACGGCATCGAGTGCCGCCTCTGAAATGGAGGGATTGCCACGGTAGCTGTCGAGCTGGTGCTTGTGCTTCTCGATATCTTTGAGAACGTCGGATTTCAGGTCGGCACGCGCCGCCACGTCCATGATCTCAAAGATGGTGACGAGGGCAAAGTGATGGTCCAGCGGATGCTGGCGAGGAATCAGCTCTCCCAGCCGGCGAAACAACTGCTCCAGCCGCAGATAGGTTCTGATGCGCTCGTTAAAGGGGTATTCGTAAAGGATCACGCTGGCGGATTCCTGGGGGCTCAGTGGATGTTCTGACGCCGGTGGCGCACGGCATGGAAGTGGTTGCAAAGAACTCTATAGCATCATAGCCCGAACAGGCGGGCCAGTTGCAATGAATGGCTGCGCAGGGTGTCTAGCGCAATGCCATCGTTCAGAACCACGGCGTCTGCGGCGGCGCGCCGGGCTGGACGGTTTGCCTGTGTGTCCAGGATGGCTTGCACCGCAGCGCGCTGCAGTCCGTTGCGCGCCATGACTCGGTGGATCTGCGTTTCGGCGCTGCAATCCACCACCACCACGGCATCGAGCTTGCGCGCCCAGCGGCCCGATTCCACCAGCAAGGGAAGATCGAAGACGATGACGCGATGCCCTGCGGCCCATGCATCCTGTGCTTGCTGGTCGCCCAGCCGTGTGACCCAGGGGTGCACGATGGCTTCGAGCTGGGCGCGTGCCTGGGGGTTGGCGAAGGCCAGTGCGCGCATGCGGGAGCGGTCCATGGCGCCGGTGGCATCGATGGCGTCCGGTCCGAAGGCAGCCCGGATATCCGCAATGGCGGCGCCTGCGGCTGCAGTGACGCCACGGGCAATCGCGTCCGCATCGATCAGCGCTGCGCCGCAGGACTGGAGCATCTGCCCCAGCGTGCTTTTACCGCTGCCAATGCCCCCGGTCAGCCCCACATGCGTTGGCCGTTGCATGATCACAGGCCGAACAGATTCAGCACCGTTTGCAAAATGGCATGGGGCCCGAACACCATGGCCGTCAGGCCGGCGCCCACCAGGAAGGGGCCGAAAGGCACATAGCCGCCTTCACGCAGGTTGTTGAAGACTTTGAGGCCAATCCCCACCAGTGCACCGATCACGGAAGACATCAAAATGATGGGGACCAGCGCCTGCCAGCCAAACCAGGCGCCCAGCGCGGCAAACAGCTTGAAGTCGCCATATCCCATGCCCTCCTTGCCCGTGGCAAGCTTGAAGGCCCAGTACACCAGCCACAGCGAGAGATAACCCGCTGCGGCGCCTGTCACGGAAGCCAGCAGCGGAACATCGATCCAGCGCCCGGCCGATGCCAGCAACCCCGCCCAGAGCAAGGGCAGCGTGATGTCGTCGGGCAGCAAGGTGGTGTCCCAATCGATGAACGCCAGGGCCACCAGGGCGGCCGAGAAACCGCACCAGGCCAGGCCCGTGGGCGTCAAGCCCCATTGGTAGGCGCAAAATGCAAAAAGCGCGGCGGTGAGAATTTCTACCAGGGGGTAGCGCGCGCTGATGCGCACATGGCACGCCGAGCAACGCCCGCGCAGAAACAGATAGCTCAGCACCGGTATGTTTTCATACCACTGCACCGCATGCCCACACGAGGGGCAGCGTGAACGCGGTGTCCATAGATTGAAAGTGGCTTCGCTGCTTGCCGCGGGCGGAGCATGGGCGCCGCCAGCCGCGAATGCCACATGCTCCTGCGCCCATTGGTGCTCCATCATTTGGGGCAAGCGGTGAATCACAACATTGAGAAAGCTGCCCAGCAGCAAACCCACCAGGCCCGCGATGGCGGGTTCTGCCCAGATATCCACGCCCATCAGACGACCTGACCGAGCTTGAAAATCGGCAGGTACATCGACACCACGATGCCACCGATCAGGGTGCCCAAAAACACGATGATGATGGGTTCCATCAGGCTGGAGAGCCCGGCCACCATGTCGTCCACTTCCGCTTCATAGAAGTCGGCCGCCTTGCCCAGCATGTGGTCGATGGAACCTGACTCCTCCCCAATGGCGCACATCTGCAGCACCATGGAAGGGAAGATATTGGCATTGCCCATTGCCGCAGTCAGGCTGGTTCCCGTAGAAACCTCTTGCTGAATCTTGTCGGTCGCCATGGAATAGACCGAATTCCCTGAGGCGCCCCCTACGGAGTCCAGTGCCTCCACCAAGGGCACGCCTGCAGCAAACATTGTCGAAAGCGTCCGGGTCCAGCGGGCGACGCAGGATTTTTCCACCAGCGCGCCAAAAATGGGCATGCGCAGCATCAGGCGGTCCATGAACATCTGGACTTTTTCACTGCGGCGCCACGCCTGCATGAAGAAGTAAAACCCGCCACCCAGCACGCCGAAAATCAACCACCACCACTTCACGAATATTTCGCTGATGGCCATGACGAAAAGGGTGGGGGCGGGCAAATCTGCACCAAACGAGGTGAAGACTTCCTTGAAGGCTGGAATCACAAAAATCATGATCACGGTGACCACCACAAACGCCACAATCACCACCGAAATAGGGTACATGAGCGCCGACTTGATTTTTGATTTGATGGCCTCGGTCTTTTCCATGTAAAGCGCCAGACGATCGAGAAGCGCTTCCAGAATACCCGCTGCTTCACCTGCTTCGACCAGATTGCAATACAGGCTGTCGAAATACATGGGGTATTTGCGAAATGCACCATTCAATGAGGTGCCGGTTTCCACATCCGAGCGCACATCGTTCAGCAATTTGGTCACGCTGGCATTGGTGTTGCCGCGTCCCACAATATCGAACGCCTGCAGCAACGGCACCCCAGCCTTCATCATGGTAGCCAGTTGGCGGGTGAACAAGGCAATATCTTTGGGTTTGATCTTCTTGCCAGAGCGCATGCGGCGCTTCTTGATCTTGGTGGGGAAAACCCCTTGGCGCCGCAACATGGCCTGTACCTGATTGTCCCCTCCGGCACGAGTTTCCCCCCTGACAATCTTTCCGTTGCGGTCTTTGCCTTCCCACTCAAAGACGAAGTCCTTGATGTCGCGTTTGGATGCTGCGGTTGCCATAAAGCGCCCTCGGTTTTGAGTTATTCGTTGGTCACTGCCAGCACTTCTTCCAATGAAGTGAGGCCCAATTTCGCTTTATGCAGACCCGCGTCACGCAAAGAACGTACGCCTTCCCGTTTGGCTTGTTCCGCAATTTCCAGCGCGCTGCCGTCGCGCAGGATGATGCGCTGAATCTCTTCGGTAATTGGCATGACCTGATAAATCCCCAGACGGCCCTTGTATCCGTTGTTGCAGGCAGAGCAGCCAACAGGGCGGTAGGTTACCCAAGAGCCATCGATCTCATGCTCAGGAAAACCTGCATCCACCAGTGTTTCATGGGGAATATCAGCAGGTGTCTTGCAAACAGGGCAAAGCCGACGGGCCAGTCTCTGGGCCGTGATCAATATAACGCTGGACGCAATATTGAAGGGCGCAATTCCCATATTGCGCATGCGAGTCAATGTGGTGGGCGCGTCATTCGTATGCAAGGTTGAAAGAACAAGGTGTCCCGTCTGCGCCGCTTTGATAGAAATATCGGCGGTCTCCAGATCGCGAATTTCACCCACCATGATGATGTCCGGATCCTGACGAAGAAAAGACTTGAGAGCCACCGCAAAGGTGAGCCCGGCCTTTTCGTTGACGTTGACTTGGTTCACTCCTGGGAGATTGATTTCAGATGGATCTTCGGCCGTGGCGATATTGACACCAGGTTTGTTGAGCAAGTTCAAACAGGTATAGAGCGAAACCGTCTTGCCCGACCCGGTGGGGCCGGTGACCAAAACCATTCCGTAAGGACGACCGATCGCTGCCAGTAGGCGCTCTTTCTCCACGGCCTCATAACCTAGCGCATCAATGCCGAGTTTCGCGCTGCTGGGATCCAAAATACGAATCACGATTTTTTCGCCAAACAGCGTGGGCAAGGTGCTCACACGAAAGTCGATGACCCGGTCGGGATCCACTTTCAATTTCATGCGCCCATCCTGGGGCACCCGTTTCTCGGAAATATCGAGGCGCGAAATAACCTTGATGCGGGAGGCTAATTTGTCCTTGATGGCAATAGGGGGGGATGCAATTTCGCGCAATTCTCCATCAATACGAAACCGCACCCGATACTGGTGCTCATAAGGTTCGAAATGCAGATCAGAGGCCCGCATATTGAAAGCATCGAGCAGCATCTTGTGCAAAAACTTGACGACTGGAGCGTCTTCAACGTCGCTTCCAGCATCCGTACTCTCCGTGGCTTCTTCAACAGTGACATCATCGAATTCAAAATCACCCCCGCCACTGATCAGCGTATCCATGGATTCGCTGGTGGATTTTGTGGTGTTTTCTACCAGACGACTTAACTTATCGTATTCTGCAATAATCCAGTCCACCCCCATTTGGGTGGTGAATTTGATTTTCTCGGCGGCTTCCTGATCCGTTGGATCTGCCGTGGCCACTATGAGCCGATTGTTTCTTTTGCTGAGAACAACCACCCGGTAACCGTTGCAAATTTTGGCGTCGAGCAGGTCTTTGGGAAGACGCAGTGGATCTATGGCGTCCAGGTCCAGCAATGGTGCGCCAAAAACAGCCGAAACGGTGTGCGCCAAATCCGAGGCGGAAACGACGCCTGAGCCGGTTAACTCAGCGATAAAGCTGGTGCGACTTGTCTGTGACTTTTTGTAAATTTCCTCGGCTGATTTTTGTGTCAGCTTTCCCGCCGATATCAGCGCGCGGCCCAATCCTGGGAGGGCTACTGAGGAGGCTTCTTTCTGGACAGTATCAACAGCGGCCATGTAACCCGGGCAATTAGTGGTGGAAGAAACCATCCTATCATCGCCGAACACTTGCGCCCTGTACAGCGCTGCCATATGGCAGTATTGCCACAGTGTGTGGAACGTGTTTGATGTGTGTTGAGAATGGTCGGGGTGAGAGGATTCGAACCTCCGGCCTCTACGTCCCGAACGTAGCGCTCTACCAGGCTAAGCTACACCCCGTGCATTGATACCGCTGATTACAATTTCTGGTCGATGCAACTGAAATTCAGGCGCGGCGCTCAAGCAATTGAGCTGCTAATTGTAGCAAGCTCGTTGCGTAGTTGCCCGCTGGCAACTGCTCCGCAGCAGCCATTGCGCGGCGGGCTTCCGCGAAGGCGGCTGTGCGCGCTGCTTCCAGCGCTCCGGTGGTTCGGACGATGGCTACCACATCGTCCAGGCGATCTGTGGAGCCTTCTTCAATGGCGTCCCGCACAATGGAAGCTTGCTCGGAAGAGCCTCGTTGCATGGCCACGATGAGTGGCAGCGTGGATTTTCCTTCGCGCAGGTCGTCGCCCAGGTTTTTCCCCATTTCCGCCGTGTCCCCGTCATAGTCGAGCACATCGTCAATGATTTGGAACGCTGTGCCCAATGCTTGCCCATACGTTGCGCAGGCCTCTTCGATGGGTGGGGGCGCTGCCGCAAGAATGGCGCCTAACCGTGCGCTGGCTTCAAAGAGTTTGGCGGTCTTGGAGCGGATGACTTGCAAGTACCCTGATTCATCCAGGGAGGCATCGTGCATGTTCATCAGTTGCAGTACTTCGCCTTCTGCGATGACGTTGGTGGCCTCGGACAGCACATCCATGACGCGCATGTTTCCAGTCTCCGTCATCATCTGAAATGAGCGCGAGTGCAGAAAATCGCCCACCAGTACGCTAGCGGGATTGCCGAAGGTCTGATTGGCGGTGGCGCGTCCCCTGCGCAGGGTGGAGGCATCCACGACGTCGTCGTGCAGCAAGGTGGCTGTGTGGATCAACTCGACGACTGCAGCCAGGCTGAACCGGTGCTGCCCCCGATAACCCAGGGCGCCACATATCAGCAGCAGCAGGGCCGGGCGCAGCCGCTTGCCGCCGGCTGCAATGATGTACTGGGAGATTTGCGCCACCAGGGGCACGCTGGACGTTAGACGCTGGGCAATGACGCGGTCCACTTCGCGCATGTCGTCGGTGATGATCGTCAATGGCGACGTGGCGGCGGGGATGATGGGGGAGGTCAAGATAGGGTGGCACGCAGAAAGTGCTGCGAATTATAGGAAGGCCTGCGCACAGGATGACCATTGCCGATGTGATTGCGGCACAGTGCGCGCAGTGGTTGGCTAATTTTTCGTCCGGTGGTATAATTTTTGGCTCTGCGGAAATCCGTCTGCAGAACTCATATCAAGAGGTCAACATGTACGCGGTCATAAAAACCGGCGGCAAGCAGTATCGCGTTGCTTCCGGCGAAAAAATTAAAGTAGAACAGATTGCTGCGGACGTAGGCCAGGAAATTGTGATCGACCAGGTTCTGGCTGTCGGCAACGGCGCTGAACTGAAGGTGGGTACTCCCCTGGTGTCCGGCGCAACCGTGAAAGCCACCGTCGTGGCGCACGGCAAGCACGACAAAGTGCACATCTTCAAGATGCGCCGTCGCAAGCACTATCAGAAACGTCAAGGTCACCGTCAGCAGTTCACCGAACTGCAAATCGGCGTGATCGCTGCTTAAAAAGGAGCTGATGTCATGGCACAGAAAAAAGGCGGCGGCTCTACGCGAAACGGGCGCGACTCCAAGCCAAAGATGCTGGGTGTCAAGGCGTTCGGTGGTGAACTGATCAGTGCTGGCTCCATCATCGTGCGCCAGCGCGGCACGCGTTTCCACCCCGGCAGCAATGTCGGTGTGGGCAAGGACCACACCTTGTTCGCCCTGGTGGATGGCCACGTGTCGTTCGGCACCAAGGGTGCGTTGTCCAAGTCCACGGTCAATGTGACTCCCGCCTGAGGTTGATTCCTCTGGCAGCAATCGAAGCCCCGCCCTGTCGGGGCTTTGTTGTTTAAGGCGTGTGCCGGTGCTATGGTGCTGGCCCGCGTGCCCCGCATGGACGGGGCTTTGCGCTTTCAGGAGGCATCGCCCGCCTGGCTCGCGCTCTTTTGTAAACTGGATACCCCATGAAGTTCGTCGATGAAGCCTATATTGACATTGCTGCCGGTGATGGTGGCAATGGCTGCGTGTCGTTCCGGCACGAAAAATACAAGGAGTTCGGCGGCCCCAATGGGGGTGACGGGGGGCGCGGGGGGCATGTGTTTGCCGTGGCCGACCCCAACCTGAACACCTTGGTGGACTTTCGCTATTCGCGCCGCCATGAGGCCAAGCGGGGCGAGCATGGCATGGGCTCGGACATGTTTGGTGCCGCAGGCTCCGACATCACGCTGAAGATGCCGGTGGGCACCATCATCACCGACGCGGAGACGGGTGAGGTGCTGTACGAGCTGCTCAATCCCGGCGAGGTCATCACCATCGCCAAGGGCGGCGATGGCGGCTTTGGCAACATGCGCTTCAAGAGCGCCATCAACCGGGCGCCGCGCCAGAAGACGCCAGGCTGGCCGGGTGAGAAGAAGAACCTGAAACTCGAACTGAAGGTGCTCGCCGACGTGGGTCTTCTGGGCATGCCGAATGCGGGCAAATCCACGTTCATCACGGCGGTCTCCAACGCGCGCCCCAAGATCGCCGACTATCCCTTCACCACGCTGCACCCGAATCTGGGGGTGGTGCGCGTGGGGCCCGAGCAGAGTTTTGTGGTGGCCGATATTCCTGGCCTGATTGAAGGTGCTTCTGAAGGTGCGGGGCTGGGTCACCAGTTCCTGCGCCACCTGCAACGCACCCGTTTGCTGCTGCACATTGTGGATCTGGCGCCCTTTGATGACGCCGTGGATCCGGTGGCCCAGGCCAAGGCCATCGTGAACGAGTTGAAAAAATACGACCAACAGCTTTACAACAAGCCGCGCTGGCTGGTGCTGAACAAGCTCGACATGGTGCCGGCCGATGAACGAGAGACGCGCGTCAAAGACTTCGTCAAACGCTTCAAGTGGAAGGGGCCGGTGTTCGAGATTTCTGCGCTGACGCGCGAGGGTTGCGAGCCGCTGATCCATGCGATCTTCCGCCATGTGCAGTCTGAGCAACGCATCGAAAACGAGCCGGTGGAAGTGGATCCACGGTTTGCTGGAGATGCACCCGTCTGACGGCATGGGCCTTTCGCGCAATCTGTTTTGCTATGTGTTTAATAGCTGATGGCGCTTGATTCATAAGCGCTAGAGGCCAAAATGAATCGAAAAATGGTTTCCAGCGTATTGCGAGATGCCCGCCGCATTGTGGTCAAGGTGGGGTCCAGCCTTGTGACCAATGAAGGCCGTGGTCTGGATGAAACCGCCATCGGCGAGTGGAGCCGTCAGCTGGCAGCCCTGGTGCGCGGCGATGGCGGCGGTGCACCCCGTGAGGTGGTGATGGTCTCCAGCGGTGCGATCGCCGAAGGCATGAAGCGCCTGGGCTGGTCCGCGCGCCCGCAGGAAATCCACGAACTGCAGGCCGCAGCAGCGGTGGGGCAGATGGGGTTGGCGCAGATGTACGAGACCAAGCTGCGCGAACAGGGCATGGGCAGCGCGCAGGTGTTGCTCACGCACGCCGATCTGGCAGACCGTGAGCGCTATCTCAATGCGCGCTCGACCTTGCTGACCTTGCTGCGCCTGGGTGTGGTGCCGGTGATCAACGAAAACGACACCGTGGTCACGGATGAAATCAAGTTCGGCGACAACGACACCCTCGGTGCGCTGGTGGCCAACCTGGTCGAGGCGGATGCGCTGGTCATCCTCACGGACCAGAAAGGGCTGTACACGGCCGATCCCCGCAAAGACCCTGCCGCGCAGTTCGTGCATGAGGCGCAAGCGGGTGATCCGGCCCTGGAAGCCATGGCCGGGGGGGCGGGCTCCAGCATTGGCAAGGGTGGAATGATCACCAAAATTTTGGCTGCCAAGCGGGCGGCGGGGTCCGGGGCGTCTACGGTGATCGCCTGGGGGCGGGAAGGGAATGTCCTGGTGCGCCTGGTGCAAGGCGAGGCACTGGGCACCTTGCTGGTGGCCCAGACGGCCAAAAAACAGGCCCGCAAACAGTGGATGGCCGACCACCTGCAAATGCGCGGCGCTGTCGTCGTCGATGCCGGTGCCGCAGCCAAGCTGCGCGACGAGGGCAAGAGCCTGCTGCCCATCGGCATGACGGCAGTGGAGGGCGATTTTTCGCGCGGCGAAGTGATTGCGGTGCGCGATCCGTCGGGGCGGGAAATTGCGCGCGGGCTGGCCAACTATGCGAGCGCGGAAGCCCGGCTGTTGTGCCGCAAACCGTCTTCCGAGGTTGAAAAGCTGCTCGGTTATGTCGCGGAGTCGGAGATGGTGCACCGCGACAACCTGGTGCTTACAGCGGGCTGATGCGCCCTTGTTAAGTCATGGGGACCTGAGGTTGCCCCTGAAAAGTGGAGTTCTTAACCCTTGTTGAAAATACCGACAAGGAGTTCAGAGATGAGTGACAAGCAGGTGCGTGCGCAGTACACGCGAGAGTTCAAGCAGGAGGCCGTTCGGCAGGTCCGCTCGGGTCAGGCGATTGCGGTGGTGGCCAAGGTACTGGGCATCCCCAAAGCGAGCCTGGGCAACTGGGTGCGGCTGTCAGCCAAGGGAGAATTGGACGGTGCGGGCGGTGGTGACAAGGGCATCCAAGTCTCGCCCGAGCAGATGGAGATAGCCCGGTTGCGTGCAGAGAATGCTCGCCTTCGCATGGAGCGCGACATCGCAAAAAAAGCCGCGGCGTACTTCGCGCAGGACACGCTGCGAGGTACGCCTGGATTCACCAAATGAGAAAGCTGTACCCGGTGAGTGTGTCCTGCGGGGTGCTGGAGGTCAGCGCGAGCGGGTACTTCAACTGGCTGCGCCGGCGTGAGTCTGGCCACGGTGGACCTGCCCGGCGTCACAGCGACGAAGCCCTGCTGGCGTACATGCGCGCC
>NZ_JAGKSE010000011.1:0-112425 GCF_017939685.1 Acidovorax sp. JG5 | reverse complement strand
AATTGCTCATTCGGGGTAGATGGGTTGGCCGGACGGATACTGCGCATCGACAAGGCCGGCAAACCCTTTGCCGTGGCCAAGGTGTTGGCCAGCAGTAGCGATGGCGAAACGCTGATCGTGAATGTGATCGGTTTTGAGCCCGCTGTGTGCTCGGCCCTGCAGGCGCTGGGAGAGGGCGAACCCATTGCCCTGGCCGGTGGGCTTACGCCACGGGTCTGGACAGACAAGCAGGGCAACACCCGGCCTGCTCTGGACATGGTGGCGCACCGTGTGCTGACCGCTTACGACGCCAGCGACAGCCACCCGGCGTGATCGCCTGGAGATGCCTGGGCCCACCCGTCAACACTGCGTCGGCGGGCGGACACCCAGGCACACATTCAGACTCGCTCAGGCCGAGAGCGCCTGCAGCAACTCGGTCTCGATCTCGATCTGCCGCGCGTTGCTTTGCAGCTCGGGTCCCTGGATCAGAAAGGTGTCTTCGACACGTTCCCCCAGCGTACTCACCTTGGCCAGTTGCACGCTGAGCTGGTGGCGTGCCAGCACGCGCGCCACCAGATAAAGCAAACCGGCGCGGTCGCTGGCCGAGATGCCCAGCAGCCAGCGCTGGGCTTTTTCGTCGGGGCGCAAGGTCACCCTTGGTGCCACCGGAAAGCTCTTGACGCGGCGTGACACGCGCCGCACGGCCGGCTCGGGCAGCGGGCCACCGGTTTCGATGGCGCGCATCAGGTCGCTTTCGACCATGTGCGTGAGTTCGCGGTAATGGCCTGGCTGGGCAGAGGCCACCACCTGGAAGGTGTCGAGCGCATGGCCGTTGTTGGCCGTGTGCACGCGTGCATCCAGAATGCTGAAGCCGGCACGGTCAAAGTAGCTGCAGATGCGGGCAAACAGGTCTGCCTGATCGGGCGCGTAAACCATCACCTGCAATCCCTCGCCCGCGAGCGACTGGCGCGCGCGCACCACGGGCTGGGGTGCGCCGACATGGCGAGAGAGGTGGCGGGTGTGCCATGCAATGTCGGCCGCCTCGTGGCGCATGAAATAGCTCACATCCAGCGTTGCCCACAGCGCCTTGTGCGCCTCGAAGGGCAGGGCGTTGAGTGCCAGCAACACCAGCGCCTCGCGCTTGCGGGCCTCGATCTCGGCGGCTGCGTCGGGGGCCCGGCCACCCAGCGTGCGCAGGGTGGCGCGGTACAGGTCTTCCAGCAGCTTGCCTTTCCAGGCGTTCCAGACCTTGGGGCTGGTGCCACGGATGTCTGCCACAGTGAGCAGGTACATGGCCGTGAGGTTGCGCTCATTGCCGACACGTTGGGCAAAGGCGGCAATCACGTCCGGATCACTCAGGTCCTGCTTTTGCGCCACCGTGCTCATGGTGAGGTGCTCGCGCACCAGGAACTCGATGAGCCGGGCGTCTTCGCGGTCCACGCCATGCTGTCGGCAAAAGCGCCGCACTTCCATGGCGCCGATCTGCGAATGGTCGCCGCCGCGGCCCTTGCCGATGTCGTGGAAAAGGGCCGCCACATAAAGAATCCATGGTTTGTCCCAGCCAGCGGCAAGCTGCGAGCAAAACGGGTACTCGTGCGTGTGCTCAGCCATGAAGAAGCGGCGCATGTTGCGCAACACCATCAGGATGTGCTGGTCCACCGTATACACATGGAACAGGTCGTGCTGCATCTGCCCCACGATGCCGCGAAACGCCCACAGATAGCGCCCCAGCACCGAGGTCTGGTTCATCAGCCGCATGGCATGCGTGATGCCCGAGGGTTGCTGCAGGATGCGCATGAAGGCGGCGCGGTTGACCGGGTCGCGCCGGAAGGCGCCATCCATCACGCCGCGCGCGTTGTAGAGCGCACGCAGAGTGCGGGCTGAAAGATCCTTGAGCCCGGCAGTCGTCTGGTGCAGTAAAAAGGTTTCCAGAATCGCGTGTGGATCGCGCTCGTACAGGTCATCGCTGGCCACCTCGATGAGCCCGGCTTTCTCGAAAAATCGTGCGTTGATGGGGCGCGGTGCGTGGATGGAGGGATTCAGGCGCTCTTCGATGTTGAGCAGCAGGATCTGGGTGAGCTGCGACACGGCCTTGGCCGCCCAGTAATAGCGGCGCATCAGGGCTTCGCTGGCGCGCATGGGCAGGCCCGTGCCATCCGGAGCTTGCGAGCGGTAGCCAAACGATTCGGCCACTGCTGTCTGCAGGTCGAACACCAGCCGGTCTTCATGGCGCCCGGCAATGGCGTGCAGGCGTGCCCGCACCAGGCACAGCAGGGCCTCGTTGCGCTCGATCTGCCGCACTTCGAACGCCGTGGCCAGGCCGCTGGCAGCCAGCTCTTTCCAGGTATGGCCCAGGCCGGCGGCACTGGCCACCCACAAAATCATCTGCAGGTCGCGCAGGCCCCCGGGCGACTCCTTGCAGTTGGGTTCCAGCGCGTACGGCGTGTTTTCGTATTTGGTGTGCCGCTGGCGCATCTCCAGTGTCTTGGCCACCAGAAATGCCTGCGGGTTCATCTGTGCGCGGTATTGCTGCTGGAACTGTGCAAACAGCGCCGGGCTGCCGCAGACCAAGCGAGCCTCCAGCAGCGAGGTCTGCACCGTCACATCCTGCGCCGCTTCGGCCAGGCATTCCGCCACGGTGCGCACGCTGGAGCCAATTTCCAGGCCCGCATCCCAGCAGCTGCCAATGAAGCTCTCCAGTTGGGCGCGCAACTCGCACCCCGACTCTGTTGTGCAACCTTCGGGCAGCAGCAGCAATACATCGACATCGGAATAAGGAAACAGCTCATCCCGCCCGAAGCCGCCCACGGCCACCAGGGCCAGGTCGGCGGGGAGCTGGGCGCGCAGCCATAGTGCCTGCAGCAGCCCGCCCGCCAGGGTGGAGAGCTTGCGCAGCATCAGGCGGATGCCGCGGGTCGAGGCGCCGGTAGCCTGCATGGAGGCGAGCAGGGCCGTCTTGTCGCGGCGGTAGGCGTTCCGCAGGGCGTGAATTTCGGTCATGGGCAAGGGCAATGAAGGAAGCGGTGGGCCATGACCTGTACAAGCAAGAGTCGTGCGCGCAGGCGCTTCAGGTTTTTGTGGCGGTCACAAAGGCCGGCAGCGGGGGAGATCCGGCCGAGAGCGTCATCACCTCGTAGCCCGTTTCGGTGACCAGCACCGTGTGCTCCCACTGGGCCGACAGGCTGTGGTCCTTGGTGACGATGGTCCAGCCGTCGTTGCCGAACTCCTTGATCTCGCGCCGGCCGGCATTGATCATGGGCTCGATGGTGAACACCATGCCGGGCTGGAGTTCTTCCAGCGTGCCGGGGCGGCCGTAGTGCAGCACCTGGGGCTCTTCGTGGAACACCTTGCCGATGCCGTGGCCGCAGAACTCGCGCACCACCGAAAAACCATGCCCTTCGGCAAATTTTTGAATGGCGTGGCCAATGTCGCCCAGGTGTGCACCGGGGCGCACCTGCTGGATGCCCAGCCACATCGCGTCATAGGTGAGCGCCGACAGGCGCTTGGCGGCAATCGAGCACTCGCCGATCAGGTACATGCGGCTGTTGTCGCCAAACCAGCCGTCCTTGGTGATCACGGTGACGTCCACATTGACGATGTCGCCCTTTTTCAGCGGCTTGTCATTGGGGATGCCATGGCACACCACATGGTTGACCGAGGTGCACAGCGAGCCAGGGTAGGGCGGATAGCCCGGCGGCTGGTAGCCCACGGTGGCAGAAATGGTGCCCTGCGCGGCCATGCATTCGGCGCCCAGGCGGTCGATTTCCTTGGTGGTGATGCCGGGTTTGATGTGCGGTGCGATGTAGTCCAGCACTTCAGAGGCCAGGCGGCAGGCTTCGCGCATGCCGGCGATGTCTTCTGCGGTTTTGATGGTGATGCTCATGCCGCAATTATCCCATCGCCCCCCAAGCCTTGCTGGTCAAGGGCATGGGCTGTGCCCCGCTCCCGGTAAAATGGCAGGCTGCGCTACAAGCATCCCTTGCGTCATCAGGCCGGGCAGCGACCACCTTTGCAGGAGGGGCGAGCCCGGTGATGCAGGAGGACCGGCGCGCCTTACCCCCTCTCACATTCCGAACAGGCCGCTACCGTGACCTTGCACATGACCACGCTGGCGGGCGGCAACGCCCTCAGCAACTTTCGCGCACAGCAGCTTCAGCCCGCCCTGGAGGCCATTCACCCCAAAATCAGCGGGATTGCGGCACGCTTCGTGCACCTGGTGGCGACCGATGCCGCGCCCACAGCCCCCGAGCGCGAGCGCCTGGCCGCCTTGCTGACTTATGGCGACCCGTATGCGGGATCCGAAGACGGCGCCGTGATCATCGTCACGCCCCGCCTGGGCACGCTGTCGCCCTGGGCGTCCAAGGCCACCGACATTGCGCGCAACTGCGGCCTGGCCATTCGCCGGGTCGAGCGCATCACCGAATACCGCATCAGCCTCAAGGCCGGTCTGCTGGGCAAGGCGCCCGAGCTGACCGCCGAGCAACTGGCTCAGGTGGCGGCCTTGCTGCATGACCGCATGACTGAATCCGTGGTGGCCGACCGTGCGGCTGCAGCCGCGTTGTTCACCGAACTGCAGCCGGTGCCCATGGAGCATGTCGATGTGCTGTCCGGTGGCCCTGAGCAAGGCAGGAAGGCCCTGGAGGCCGCCAACATCCGCTTTGGCCTGGCCCTGGCCGATGACGAAATCGACTACCTCGTGACCGCCTTCACGGGCCTGGCGCGCAACCCCACCGATGTGGAGCTGATGATGTTCGCGCAGGCCAACAGCGAGCACTGCCGCCACAAAATCTTCAATGCGCAGTTCACCATCGACGGCGTGGCGCAAGACAAGAGCCTGTTCGGCATGATCCGCCACACGCACCAGCTGGCGCCGCAGCACACGGTGGTGGCGTATTCCGACAACGCATCGGTCATGGAAGGCCATCAGGTGGAGCGGTTTGTAGCCAAAATGGCATCTAGCGCTTATCCATCAAGCGCTAGCAGCTATCAAAAAAGTAGCGCAACCCACCATGTGCTGATGAAGGTGGAGACGCACAATCACCCCACGGCGATATCGCCGTTTCCGGGCGCCTCCACCGGAGCGGGCGGTGAAATCCGTGACGAGGGCGCCACCGGCCGTGGCTCCAAGCCCAAGGCCGGCATGACGGGGTTCACGGTGTCCAAGCTCTGGGGCAGCACGCTGGGCAAGCCCGAGCACATCGCCAGCCCCTTGCAGATCATGGTGGAAGGCCCGCTGGGCGGCGCCGCGTTCAACAACGAGTTCGGCCGGCCCAACCTGCTGGGCTACTTCCGCGAGTACGAGCAGACCGTGGCGGGCGTGGACCGGGGCTACCACAAGCCCATCATGATCGCGGGCGGCCTGGGCGTCATCGACGCCGAGCTCACCCAAAAAATCGAATTCCCTGCGGGCTCGCTGCTGATCCAGCTGGGCGGCCCCGGCATGCGCATCGGCATGGGCGGCAGCGCGGCCAGCTCCATGGCCACCGGCACCAATGCCGCCGAACTGGACTTCGACTCGGTGCAGCGTGGCAACCCCGAGATCGAGCGCCGTGCGCAAGAGGTCATCAACCACTGCTGGGCGCAGGGCGCGGCCAACCCCATCCTCGCCATCCATGACGTGGGCGCGGGTGGCCTCTCGAACGCCTTCCCCGAGCTGACCAATGACGCAGGCCGTGGCGCACGCTTTGACCTGCGCGCGGTGCAGCTCGAAGAATCGGGCATGGCGCCCAAGGAAATCTGGAGCAACGAGTCGCAAGAGCGCTACGTGCTGGCGATTGCGCCCGAATCGCTGGAGCAGTTCAAGGCCTTTTGCGAGCGCGAGCGCTGCCCGTTTGCCGTGATCGGCACGGCTACTGAAGAACGCCAGCTGGTGCTGCACGACCCCGCCGCCACGGCCGACGACCAGAAGCTGCCCGTGGACATGCCCATGAACGTGCTGCTGGGCAAGCCGCCCAAGATGCACCGCGATGTGAAGACCGTGGAGCGCCAGTTCGCACCGATGGACTTGACCGGCGTGCCGCTGCAAAAGGCTGTGATTGACGTGCTGGCCCACCCCACGGTGGCGTCCAAGCGCTTTCTCATCACCATTGGCGACCGCACCGTGGGTGGCCTGAGCCACCGCGACCAGATGGTCGGCCCCTGGCAGGTGCCCGTGGCCGATTGCGCCGTCACGCTGGCCGATTTCAAGGGCTTCGCCGGTGAGGCCATGAGCATGGGCGAACGCACGCCGCTGGCCGCCATCAATGCGCCCGCATCGGGCCGCATGGCCGTGGCCGAGGCGCTGACCAACCTGCTGGCCGCGCCGATTGAGCTGCCGCGCGTGAAGCTCAGTGCCAACTGGATGGCCGCCTGTGGCGAACCCGGCGAGGATGCCGACCTGTACGCCACCGTCAAGGCCGTGGGCATGGAGCTGTGCCCGGCGTTGGGCATATCGATCCCTGTGGGCAAGGACAGCCTGTCGATGCGCACGCAGTGGACTGAGCCGCAAGGCGAATCCGGTTCGGGCGGCGAAAAGAAAAAGGTCACCTCACCCGTGAGCCTGATCGTGAGCGCCTTTGCCTCGCTGGCCGATGTGCGCGGCACGCTCACGCCCCAGCTCAACGCCACCGAAGACGACACCACGCTGGTGCTGGTGGACCTGGGCAAGGGCCAAAGCCGCATGGGCGGCAGCATCCTGGGCCAGACGCTCGACCAGAGCGGCGATGTGGCGCCCGATGTGGATGACCCGCAAGACCTGGTGAACCTCGTCAACGCCGTGAACGCGCTGCGCGCCAAGGGCCAGATCCTGGCCTACCACGACCGCAGCGATGGTGGCCTGCTGGCCGCCGTGGCCGAAATGGCCTTTGCCGGCCATGTGGGCGTGGCCCTGAATGTGGACATGCTCGTGACCGAGGGCGACGGCATCAGCGACAGCCGCATGGAAACCGGCGACGCCAAGAACTGGGCGCAGCAGGTGAGCGCGCGCCGCGAAGAGCTCACACTCAAGGCCCTGTTCAACGAAGAACTGGGCGTGGTGCTGCAGGTGCGCACGGCAGAGCGCAACGCGGTCATGCAGACGCTGCGCGAGCATGGTCTGTCGAAGTTCAGCCACTTTGTGGGCAAGACGCGTCCGGCATCGTCCAGCATCGAAGCCGGCAAGGGCCAGCTGCAGGTCTGGCGCGATGCCAAGGCCGTGTTCAGCGCGCCGCTGGCCGACCTGCACCAGGTGTGGGATGCCGTGAGCTGGAAGATCTGCCAGCAGCGCGACAACCCCGCCAATGCAGACGCCGAGCACGCCGCTGCAGGCGCGCCCACCGACCCCGGCATGCATCTGCACCTCACGTTCGATGCCGTTGACAACGTTGCCGCGCCGTTCCTGAAACTCGCGCGCCCCAAGGTCGCCATCCTGCGCGAGCAGGGAGTTAATTCGCATGTGGAGATGGCCTACGCCTTCACCGAGGCGGGTTTTGAGGCCTACGACGTGCACATGACCGACCTGCAGACCGGCCGCGTGAAGCTCGAAGACTTCCAGGGCGTGGTGGCCTGTGGCGGTTTCAGTTACGGCGACACGCTGGGCGCGGGCATTGGCTGGGCGCGCAGCATTACCTTCAACCCGGTGCTGGCTGCGCAGTTCCAGGGCTTCTTTGGTCGCACCGACACGTTTGGCCTCGGTGTGTGCAACGGCTGCCAGATGTTTGCCGAGCTGGCCGACATCATCCCCGGCGCGCAAGACTGGCCGCGCTTCACCACCAACCAGAGCGAGCGCTTCGAGGCCCGCCTGTCCATGGTGGAGGTGCTCGAATCGACCAGCCTGTTCTTTGCGGGCATGGCCGGCAGCCGCCTGCCGATCGCCGTGGCGCATGGCGAGGGCTATGCCAACTTCAAATACCGCGGCAACGCGGCGCAGGCCATTGCGGCCATGCGTTTTGTGGACAACCACGGCGCGGCCACCGAGCAGTACCCGTTCAACCCCAACGGCAGCGCGGGCGGCCTGACAGCGGTGACCACGGCCGACGGACGCTTCACGGCCATGATGCCGCACCCCGAGCGCGTGTTCCGCAACGTGCAGATGAGCTGGACCAGTGGCGACCCGAGTGCCCTGAGCCCCTGGATGCGCATCTGGCGCAACGCCCGCAAGTGGGTGGGGTGATCGTTTTCTGACCGGCCGGGCTGCGCGGCCCGCGCCATGCGAAAAGGCTGGGTCCTCGTGGCCTGGCCTTTTCGCTTTTGGGGCACCTCAACCCTTGCGTTGGTACACCAGCAGGCGCCCCTTGTAGGCTGGCAGATCGCCCCGCACCGGGTGGTCCAGCCGCTCCTCGACCACTTCGAAGCGGTGGGCTGCCATCTGCTTGTGGAATGCCGCGCGGTTGCCGCGGTTGGGGTCCACGATCCAGATTTGTGCACCCACGCCCGCGTGGCGGTCGATGAAACCCGCCAGCGTGGCGCGCGCATCGCGCTCATACAGCACATCGCTGCCCATGATCAGATCAAACTGCCCCTGCACGGCGCTGGCCTCTGGCGGCGCCTCGTCTTCAGATGCGGCTGGCGCGCCCCATTGCCCCGTGCGGTATTTCATGGGCGGCAAGGCGTTGAGCCGCAGGTTTTCCAGCAAGAAGGGATTGGCCAGCGGGTGGCAGTCGCTGGCCGTCACATCGATGCCGCGGCGGTGGCACACCAGGCTGGCCAGCCCCAGGCCGCAGCCGATTTCCAGCACCCGCTCGTTCGTGCGCAAGGGGCGCAGGGCCATGCGCGCCGCCAGCTGGGCGCCTGAGGGCCACAACAGGCCAAATATTGGCCAGGCCGCCGACGAGATGCCCAGGCGTTCTGCCGCGCCCAGAGGGTCAAAAAATTGCTGGTGATCGCGCAGCGAACGGATCAGCAGGTTGTCCACGCCCGCAATCGGGACGCTTTCCTGTTTGGTGAGATAGCCTGGCATGGCGGGGCGCGAAGCCCATGTCAGGGGACCCCGAAGTGGTGGGTGAGCCGCCGAGTATGCGCTTGCCGGCGCCCGCTGTGTCCCGGCCCGTTGGTGGGACATGCGGCAGCGGGCTGCATGGGTTGCCACGGTGCGTTGCTATAGTGCACGCCACGCAGCGGATCTGACGGTTGCCCTTGACCTGCTCCCGCTCGTTTTCACCTGTTTTTACAAGGAATTTCCATGGCCGCTGGCAGCCTTCTCGCATTGTTGGACGATATTGCGACCATCCTCGACGACGTGGCCCTCATGACCAAGGTGGCGGCCAAAAAAAGCGTTGCCATGGCCGATGACGTGTCGGTCATGACCAAGGTAGCGGTGCAAAAAACGGCGGGCGTGCTGGGCGACGATCTGGCGCTCAATGCCCAGCAGGTCACGGGTGTGCGTGCCGACCGCGAGATTCCGGTGGTCTGGGCCGTGGCCAAGGGGTCGCTGGTGAACAAGGCCATCTTGGTGCCGGCGGCGCTGCTCATTAGCGCCTTCGCGCCCTGGGCGGTGACGCCGCTGCTCATGGTGGGCGGCGCCTTCTTGTGCTTCGAGGGGTTTGAAAAGCTGGCGCACAAGTTTCTGCACAGCCCCCACCAGGACGAGGCCGCGCACGAAAGCCATGTCCAGGCCAACGCCAATCCGGCCGTGGACCTGGTGGCTTTCGAAAAAGACAAGATCAAGGGCGCCGTTCGCACCGACTTCATCCTGTCGGCGGAAATCATCGCCATCACCCTGGGCACGGTGGCGGGTGCGCCGTTTGTGCAGCAAGTGGCCGTGCTCGTGGGTATTGCGCTGGCGATGACGGCGGGGGTTTATGGCCTGGTGGCGGGCATCGTCAAGCTCGACGACCTGGGGCTGTGGCTCAACCAGAAGCCCGGCGCTGCAGCCCGTGCGCTGGGCGCGGGCATTGTGCGCTCCGCGCCCTGGCTGATGAAGGCCCTTTCGGTGGCGGGCACGGCGGCCATGTTTCTGGTGGGCGGCGGCATCCTGGTGCACGGGGTTCCCGCGGTGCACCATGCCGTGGAGGCCATGGGCGCCGCGGCGGCCCTGTGGCCTGTTGGCGGCCTGTGGGCGGTGCTGGTTCCCAACCTGCTGAACGCCGTGATCGGCATTGTGGCCGGTGGCCTGGTGCTGGCGGGTGTGACCCTGCTGACCCGGCTGCGCAAGGGTGCCACGGCGCATTGAGGCACGGGTGGAGGCCGGGCAACACCCTATCGGGTAAATACCGACCTTTTGACCTGAGGCAAGGTTGACCATTTTGCTAACAGGCTCAATGGCGGTACGGGGGTCGTCCCCGTTCAACCGCATCGAGTTCTGTATGAAAAAAAATCTGCTGGCTGTCGCCGTTCTGTGTGCAATGACCTCTGGCGCTGCCTTTGCGCAGCAAGCCGAAAGCCCCTGGCTGGTGCGCGTGCGCGCCGTTCATCTGGACAGCGCCAACAAGGACAGCACGGGCCTGGGCCTGTCGGTCAACAACAAAACGATTCCTGAAGTGGACATCACGTATTTCTTCAACAAGAACGTGGCCGCCGAGCTGATCCTCACAGTGCCGCAAAAGCACGACCTGCGTTCCAACGGCACCAACATTGGCAGCCTCAAGCACCTGCCACCCTCGCTGCTGCTGCAATACCACTTTGATGCCCCCGGCTTCAAGCCCTATGTGGGCGCCGGTGTCAACTACACGCGCTTTTCGAGCGTGAACCTGCCCGCCGGCGTGGACATCGACCGCAACAGCTGGGGCGGTGCCCTGCAGGTCGGCGTGGACATTCCGCTGACCAAGAACCTGTCTCTGAACTTTGATGTCAAGAAGGTCTACATCCAGACCGACGTGTTCGCGGGCGGCGCCAAGGCGGGCACCTTCAAGGTCGATCCCGTGCTGGTGGGCGTGGGCCTGGGCTGGCGCTTCTGATGCCAGGGCGCTGAGCGAGCGGCGCCTTGTCAAACGACCCCAAGGTGAACGGGCTGGCGCTTGCGCCGGCCTTTTTTTTGGGCGATTCCCGTTGGGCAGAAGCGGTGCAGCAGACTGCGCGTTTTGCGCAGCGGTGAAGGGTTTGCTACTTAAATAATAGCTACTAGCGCTTGATGGTATTGGGCTGAAGCCGAAAAATAATGGAATTTTTGGAGAGCCCTTGTGATGAAAGGCTGCCCGGTGCAATTCCGTTTCGGTGTATTTCTGCACTTTCCGTCGTTGCTGGCTGTCACCCAGGGTGGGCGCAGTGGGGGTAGCCTGTGGCATCCTTTCCCTCCTGTTGCCAGACGCCCACCGCCATGCCTCCCACCTGCCACAACGACATCACCGACGGCCTGAGCCAGCGCCCCGCACGCATCTCTCCCAAATATTTTTACGACCAGCGCGGCTCGCAACTGTTTGAAGTCATCACGCGCCTGCCCGAGTACTACCCCACGCGCACCGAGAACGCCCTGATGCAGGCGCATGCGGCCGACATGGCGCAGCAGCTGGGCACGGTGCGCACGGTGATCGAGCTGGGCGCCGGCAGTTGCGAAAAGGCCCGCGCGCTGTGCCACTGGGTGCGCCCCGCCTGCTTTGTGGGGGTGGACATTTCGGTTGATTATTTACAGGAGGCCGTGCTGCGCCTGCGCGCGGACATGCCAGGGCTTGACGCGCGCGCGGTGGGCGGCGACATGACCCAGGGCGTTGTGCTGCCCGCCGACATTCCCCGGGCCCAGCGCCTGGTGTTTTATCCGGGCTCGTCCATCGGCAACTTCGACCCGCCGCACGCGCTGGAGCTGTTGCGCCACATGCGCGCCCTGGTGGACGCCGATGGCGGCCTGCTGATCGGAATTGATTTGCCCAAGGACGTGCAAGTGCTGCAGGCCGCCTATGACGACGCCGCAGGGGTGACGGCGGCCTTCAACCGCAACGTGCTCACGCACATCAACCGCCTGATTGGCAGTGACTTTGTGGAGGACCAGTGGGGCCATCGTGCTTTCTTCAACCAGGAAGAATCGCGCATCGAGATGCACCTGGAGGCCCTGGCACCCATCCGCGTGCGCTGGCCGGCGGGTGAGCGCGGGTTTGCCGCGGGCGAGCGCATTCACACCGAAAACAGCTACAAATACCCCCTGGGGGTGTTCACCACCATGCTGGCCCAGGCGGGTTTTTCGCGTGCGCAGGCCTGGACGGACGCGCAGGGCTGGTTTGCTGTGGTCCATGCCCGCCCCTGAACCCTCTGCTTTTGCGTTGTATGGCCATGAATTCCCTGCTTTCCCGTTACCTCGACATTCGCCGCCACACCACCAGCCTGGCAGCGCCCCTGTCACCCGAAGACTGCACCGCCCAGTCCATGCCCGACGCCAGCCCGGCCAAATGGCATCTGGCCCACACCACCTGGTTTTTTGAAACCTTTGTGCTGCAGGCGCACGAGCGCGGGTTTGCGCCGTTTGAGCCCGCCTTCAGGGTCTTGTTCAACTCGTATTACAACGGTGTGGGCGCTCGCCACCCGCGGCCGCAGCGCGGCCTGCTCACGCGCCCCGCGCTGGCCGAGGTGCTGGCTTATCGCGCCGATGTGGATGCGCGCATGCTGCGCCTGTGGCCCACGCTGGCGCACGACGCGGCGCTGTGCGCGCTGGTGGAGCTGGGCCTGCAGCACGAGCAGCAGCACCAGGAGCTGCTGCTGACCGACATCAAGCACCTGCTGTCGTGCAACCCGATGCATCCTGCCTATCACTCTGCGCAGCCCGTGTCCGCCGAACGTGAAGCCGCACCGCCGCTGGTCTGGCATGCATTGGCCGGCGGGCTCTGTGAGATCGGCCATGCCGGCGATGGCTTTGCGTTTGACAACGAGAGCCCCCGCCACCCGGTGTATCTGCAGCCGTATGCGCTGGCATCGCGCCTTGCCACCAATGCCGAGTTTGCCGCCTTTGTGGACGATGGTGGCTACCGCAATCCGGCCCACTGGCTGGCCGAAGGCTGGGACTGGCGCGCTGCCCTGGCGCTGGAGCAGCCCCTGTATTGGCAGCGTGTTGATTCCGCCTGGCACGAGTTCACCCTTTCCGGGCTGCGCCCATTGCAGGGCGAGCAGCCCGTGGTGCACCTGTCGTATTTCGAGGCGGACGCCTATGCCCGCTGGGCGGGTGCGCGCCTGCCCACCGAGGCCGAGTGGGAGCATGCCGCGGCACCGCTTTTCTCAGACACCAGGGGCCGCGAGGCTCGAAGCGACATGCTGCACCCCTGCGCAGCGCGGGCAGCGGAGGGTGCAGGCCTGGAGCAGCTGGCGGGCACGGTGTGGCAATGGACGCAATCGAGCTACGCGCCCTATCCCGGCTTTCGCGCGGCGGAGGGCGCGGTGGGCGAATACAACGGCAAGTTCATGGTGAACCAGTACGTGCTGCGGGGCGGCTCGTGCGCCACGCCGCCCGGCCATGCGCGTGCCAGCTACCGCAATTTTTTCCCCGCCACGGCGCGCTGGCAGTTTGCGGGTGTGCGGCTGGCGAAAGACTTCGGCTGAGGCAGGGCCCACCCACGCGCGACAGGCGCCGTNAGAATCTTTTGCGCATGCCCGCTCATCACGCCAAAACGCACCCGCTCGTCGTTGCAAATGCGCGCCATAGCCCGAGCTATGGCTGTGCTTTGCGCCTAGATCGGCTGCGTTGTGGCGCGCTGCTCGGACCCGCGCAAAAAACTCTCAGCCTCTGAATCGCGGGCCGGTTTCACTGGGCCCCGGTGTCTGCCGGGGGCTTGCGCGTTCGGCGTGGCCGGGCTGGGGCTTTGGGGGGCTGCTCTACATCCGTTTCGGCGGGGGCCAAGGGCAATGCGCTGGCTGCGCTGGAGGCCGCTGGCGGCACAGCCTGCGCCTCGGGGGCTGCGGGTGGGGCGACCACGTCGACCGGTGGCGACACCGTCTTGCGGCTGCGGCCACGGCCGCGTGCAACAGGTGCAGGCTCGGCAGATTGCAGTCCGGCAGGGGGCACGGGCTCTGCCATCTGGGCGGGCAGCTCGGCAGGCAGCTCGGCGGCAGGTGGTTGCTGCCGGAAATAGCTGCCCAGCGGCCTTTCACGCGGCGCATCGGCCGGTTCGTAAAAGGCGTGTCGGGTGTCGTTGCCACGGTGCGGTTCGTTGACCACTGCGTCGTTGTTTGGGTGATTCTCAGCGCTGGCCTGAAGCGTTGGCGGCAGTTCGCGCGCAGCGGAGTCCGATGCCTGCCGCGACCGGCCACCGCGTCCCCGCTGGCGCGGCCCGTGGCTGTCAGCGCCGGGCTCTTTGGCGGGTTGGGGCGCGTCCTGCCGGAAGTAGCTGGTGGTGGGCCGCTCTGGTGCCGCGTCGGGCCGCGCAGGGGCAGCGCCGCCGCCACCTTCACCGCTATTGCCATGGCTGCGAAACACGTAGGCGCCTGATTTTTCGTCGCGGCCAAACTCCAGCAGGCCGCGCTCCTGGGCTTCTTCCAGCAGGTTGCCAAAGGCCCGGAAGCCGTAATAGGTCTCGCTGAAATCGGGTTTGCGGCGCTTGATGGCTTCCTTGAGCACCGACGCCCAGATCTTGCCGCTGTCGCCGCGCTCGGAGACCAGTGCATCGAAGGTTTCCACGGCCAGCTCGATGCCCTGGGTGTGGCGCGACTCCTGCGCCTCCTTGCGGTGGCGCTCTTCCTCGGGCGAGCGTCGGGCCACGGGCGCCGCATCGGCGGGCTGGCGCCGGGCGTGCGCACGCTGGCTCTCGCGCACCAGGTCGTCGTAAAAAATGAATTCGTCGCAATTGGCAATCAGCAGGTCCGAGGTGGACTGCTTGACGCCCACGCCAATCACCTGCTTGGCGTTTTCGCGCAGCTTGGAAACCAGCGGAGAGAAGTCCGAATCGCCGCTGATGATGACAAAGGTGTTGACGTGCGATTTGGTGTAGCACAGGTCCAGCGCGTCCACCACCAGGCGGATGTCGGCCGAGTTCTTGCCCGACTGGCGGACATGGGGAATCTCGATCAGCTCAAAATTGGCTTCATGCATGGTGGCCTTGAAGCCCTTGTAGCGATCCCAGTCGCAATAGGCTTTCTTGACCACGATGGAGCCCTTGAGCAGCAGGCGTTCAAGAACCGGCTTGATATCGAACTTTTCGTATTTGGCGTCGCGCACTCCGAGTGCGACATTCTCGAAGTCGCAAAAAAGTGCCATGCTGATGTTGTCGGTGGGGGATGCCATGGTGTTTCCATTCACGTTGCTGGCCGAATCATCACACGGAAACTGGGGTACACGGCGATAGCGCCCGAGGTCCCGAGCAGGCTTGCCGGTGCGTGCCGGTGCGTGCTGGTTCGTGGCGGCTGTTGATGCGCGCGGGCATACTCCCGATCCTTTGCTGCTCCCACGGATTCCGACATGCCCGACACCCCCTCCATCGCACCACCGCCCTCTGCAATTGCCCGCAGCGGGGTCAACGCCTGGTGGCGCGCACTGGCCATTGCTTTGATGGTGGCCCTGTTCATCGGCTGGGCAGCCAGTGCGAGCATGGTCGAACAACTCAAGGCCCAGATAGCGCACCTTCAGGCCAAGGTGAGCGTTGTGGCCCAGGTGCAGTACCTGTCGGTGCTGCTGGACGACAAACAAGTGCCGGCCCTGCTGGTGACGGCCGACGTGCAGGGCAGTGTGCTGCACCTGCAGCGCCTGAACGAGGTGCGTGAAGGGCGGGAGGACAGCATGCAGCTGTGGGCCCTGGAAGGCGACAAACCCCCACGCTCGCTGGGCGTGATCGCCAGTACCTACAAGACACTGCAACTGCCCACCTCTGCCGCCGCGCTGGCGGGTGTGCATGGGCTGGCCATCAGCGTGGAAGACAAGGGTGGCGCCGCCGAGGGGCGCGGGCCGCGACGGCCTTACCTGTTCAAAGGCGCGCTGGTCAAAAAGGCGCTCTGAGCGCGGGGGCCAAGGGGCGGTAAATGCCCCGTGGGCGCGTTACAAAGTGCCAACCTTCGGATGTTATGGTGGTAAATTGCTATAAATAATATAGCTATAAGCGCTTGTTGGTAAAGCGCTAGAGCCGAAAAGTATTCAATATTTTCTGGCATGGGTGGGGTGCCGGCGCACATTCTTGCGCTGGCGGCTGTGGCGCCCCATCGAATCGTTGGCTCTGTGCTTATGCGGCGGGGTCGTCGATGGCGCTGCCGCTGGCCCGGCGCTTGCGCCGCCACGCTTTCTCTAGCTCGACCACGGCATACACCACCAGCGCTGCTGCCACGCAGATGCCCAGCTCGCCCAGGTTCAGCGGCTCGGTTCTGAAAATGGGGTTGAGAAACGGCACGTAGATGGTGGCCATCTGCAGCGCAAACGTCAGCAGCACGGCGCCCAGCAGGGGCCGGTTGCTGGCCAGCCCCAGGCGCCACAGCGGCTCGCTTTCGGAGCGGATGGCCATCACATGGGCCATTTGCGCGAGCGTGAGCACGGTGAACACCATGGTCTGCCAGTGCGCGTGGCCGGTGTGCAAGGCCCAGGCCTGCACGGCCAGGCACAGGCCGGCGATCAGCAGGCCCATGCCCAGGATGTGCTGCCACATGCCCTGGGCGAACAGGCTCTCGTTCGGCGGGCGGGGCGGGCGCTGCATGATGCCACGCTCGGCCGGTTCGGCCGCCAGGGCCAGGCCGGGCAGGCCGTCGGTCACCAGGTTGACCCACAGGATGTGGATGGGCAGCAGCGGAATGGGCAGCAGCAGCAGCGGGGCCAGAAAGATGGTCCAGATCTCGCCCGAGTTGCCCGTCATGGCGTAGCGCACGAACTTGCGGATGTTGTCGTAGATGCGCCGGCCTTCGCGCACGGCCGCGACGATGGTGGCGAAGTTGTCGTCCAGCAACACCAGGCTGCTGGCCTCGCGTGCCACGTCGGTGCCGCCCTTGCCCATGGACACGCCGATGTCGGCGCGCTTCAGGGCCGGTGCGTCGTTCACGCCGTCGCCTGTCATGGCCACGAAATGGCCCTGGGCCTGCAGCGCCTCGACGATGCGGATTTTCTGCGCAGGGTCCACGCGGGCATACACATGCACCTGTTCCACGCGTGCGCGCAGGGCTGCGTCGTCCAGCTGGGCCAGGTCGGCGCCGGTGAGCACGGTGGCATCGGCATGGGCCACGATGCCCAGGCGGTGCGCAATGGCGCGCGCCGTGGCGGGGTGGTCGCCCGTGATCATCACGGGGGTGATGCCCGCGCTGATGCAGTCGCGCACGGCGGCCTGGGCTTCGGGGCGCGGTGGGTCGATGAGGGCGATCAGGCCCAGCAGCTCCAGCTGGCTTTCCACATCATCCAGGGCATTGGTGTCGGGCAGGCGAGCATGGTCGCGCCGTGCCAGGGCCAGCACCCGCAGGCCCTGCGCGGCCAGCTGGTTGGCCGTGGCCAGCACGGCGGCGGTGTCCAGCGGCTGCCCGCCTTCGGGTGTCCACTGCGCCGTGCAGCGCGGCAGCACCGACTCGGGGGCGCCCTTGGTGTAGGCCACGAAGCCACTGCCGCCGCGGTGGAAGGTGGTCATGCGTTTGCGGTCGGAGTCGAAGGGCTGTTCCTGCACGCGCGGGGTGGCGGCATCGAGCTGGGCTTTGTCGAGCCCGCCTGCGTGGGCGGCCAGCACCAGGGCGGTTTCGGTGGGGTCGCCCTGCCATTTGGTTGGGGTTGCGGGAGGGCTGGGGGAAATGGGGGTGCCATCGTCGTCGGTGCGTGCGTGGCGTGCGGCATCGTTGCACAGCGCAGCGGCGCGCAGGGCCTCTGCATGCACGGGGCCGGGCAACAGGTCGCCAGGTGCCCAGCGCTGGCCCTGGGCCAGCAGCAGTTCGGCGTGCATGTGGTTCTGGGTGAGGGTGCCGGTTTTGTCCGAGCAGATGGTGGTGACCGAGCCCAGCGTTTCCACCGAAGGCAGGCGGCGCACCAGCGCCTTGATCGCCACCATGCGGCGTGCGCCCAGTGCCAGCAGCACCGTGACCACGGCGGGCAGCGCCTCGGGGATGGCCGCCACGGCCAGGCTGATGGCGGTGAGTGCCATCAGCAGGGGGGATTCTCCGCGCAGCACGCCCACCGCAAAGATCACGATGCAGATGGCGATGACCCCCAGGGCCAGGCGCTTGCCGAAGGCCGCCAGGCGCAGCTGCAGCGGGGTGCTGCGGTCCTCGCCGCCCAGCAGGCGGGCGACCTTGCCCAGTTCGGTGTGCATGCCGGTGGCCACCACCAAGCCGCGCGCGCGGCCATGGGTGGCGGTGGTGCCCTTGAAGGCCATGTTGATGCGGTCGCCCAGGGCACTGGTGTCCTGGGCGGCCAGGGTGTCGGTCTGCTTGGCCACGGTGACCGATTCGCCGGTGAGGGCCGATTCGTCCACCTGCAGTTGGGCGATCTCGATCAGGCGCAGGTCGGCCGGAATCTGGTTGCCCGCCTCTAGCAGCACGATGTCGCCCGGCACCAGCACGCTGGCGGGTACCACCTGAACTTCGCCGCTGCGCAGCACGGTGGCATGGGCGGCGGATAGCTGGCGCAGCGCGGCCATGGCCTGGTCGGCCCGCCAAGCCTGCACGAAGCCGATGATTGCGTTGAGCACCACGATGACCAGGATGACCAGCGTGTCGGTGAGGTCGCCGATCACGCCCGAGATCACGGCCGCGCCCAGCAGCACCAGCACCATGAAGTCCTTGAACTGGTCGGCCAGCAGCGCCAGGGGGCCGCGCCGCGCGTGGTCCTGCAGTTCGTTGGCACCGTGCTGCAGTGCGCGCTGCGTGGCTTCGTCATCGTGCAGGCCGGTGCTGGGGTTGACACGGTACGCAGCGGTGAGCTCTTGGGCGCTGCGCAGGTGGGCGTCAGAGGCGGTGGCGCTGGCAGGGGAGATGGGATCGGTCGGCATGCAGTATTTCCGTTGGGTCCATGAACGATGCCTGAGGGCGCTCAGGCATGGTGCGGTGCATTGGCGGGGGATGCTGTTGAACCATAGCCCCATTGCATGACATGGAGCGCAGCGGTACTGTAGCGTTGCGCACGGAAATTTTGCTATACAAAATATAGCTTCTTGCGCTTTGCAGATAAGGGCTGCACCGCATTTTTATCAAAAATCATGGCCGGCCGCTCGCAACGTGTCATGCGATGGCAACGCGCGGCACTGGCCCGTGTCAGGAGGCCGTCTGGGGCCGAGCCTTGTAGAAGGCCACGGGGGCCTCAGGCACTTGCTGCAGCACGGCACGCTTGATCTTGCCCATGACATGCATTTCGCAGGGTTTGCAATCGAAGCGCAGGGTCAGCTTTTCCTTGCCATTGATGAGCTGCAAGGGCTCGGCCCGGATGGTGCCCTGCACGCCCGTCACGCCCTTGGCTTGCTTGGGGCACAGGCTCATGGAGTAGCGCACGCAGTGCTTGGTGATCATGAGGCTGACTTCGCCTTCCTCCTCATGCGCCTCGTAAGTCGCAGCGATCACCTTCACACCGTGGCGCGCATAAAAGTCGTGCGCCTTGTGGTTGAACACGTTGCCCAGAAAGCTCAGTGTGTCCTCGGGGTAGGGGGCTGGCGGCTCGACCGGCGTGGCGCGCGGCAGGCGGGCAAAGTTGCGGGTGCGGTTGGCCTCCAGGTCGGCCAGTGCGTCGCGGCGCAGCGCGTTGAGCACCGAGGCGGGTACGAACCAGGGCTGCGAGAGCTGCAGCGCAATGTCGTGCACCGCAAACACCGTGGCGCCAAAGCGGCCCAGCTGCTCGCGCAGGCTGGCCTCAGCTTTGGCCGCATCGGTGGCGCTTTGGTGAGGCTGCTGCACGCAGGCTGTGCCCACATTGCCGTCTTCGTCGGTCAGCGTCAGGCTGAAGCCGGTGGCGGTTTCGCTCAGGTGCGCCCACAGGCCGATGCGGCGGTCGCTGGACTTTTTCTCCAGCGTGCGCACCCAGTCCATGTCGCGGTTGCGGTTGACCTCGGTGCCCTTGCGCAGGTCCTTGAAGCCCTCCATCAGGTCCTTGGGATACACGCGCCACTGGCCCACGCTGCGCGCGGACACGGGCTCGGCCACGTTGATGGCCATGCCCACCAGTTCCTTGTGCAGGTCGTAGTAGCACAGGCCGTCGCCGTTGTGCAGCACGGTGGCGGGGTCGCTCACCTCCAGCTCGACAAAGTCGGGGCCCACCTTGGTCACCCAGCCGATGGCCTGGCCCGGGTTCTTGGGGGTGTCGAAGGCGCCGATGTCTTCCTTGCGGCCGGTGACGAAGTAGTCGGTGAACTCGCGGTTGAAGTTTTGCAGCGGGTCGGGCGTGAAGGTGAAGCTGGTGCTGCCGCTGGACGAGCGGGAGAGCGGCCGGCCCTGGGCCTCGCGCTCTTCGATGATTTCGTCGAGCAGGGTGCGGTAGTGGGCGGTGATGTTCTTCACATAGCCCATGTCTTTGTAGCGCCCTTCGATCTTGAAGCTGCGCACGCCTGCATCGATAAGCGCGCGCAGGTTGTCGCTCTGGTTGTTGTCCTTCATGCTCAGCACATGCTTGTCGTGCGCAATGAAGCGGCCCTGTGCATCGGTCACCTGGTAGGGCAGGCGGCAGGCCTGGCTGCAGTCGCCCCGGTTGGCGCTGCGGCCGGTTTGCGCATGGCTGATATTGCACTGGCCGCTGTAGGCCACGCACAGCGCGCCGTGGATGAAGAACTCGATGTTGGCGCGGCCCTGCGCATCCACCGGCCCCAGCGCCTTGTGCACGGCGGCAATCTGCTGCACCGTGAGCTCGCGCGCCAGTACGAGTTGCGACAGGCCCGCGTCCTGCAGAAACCGCGCTTTTTCGGGCGTGCGGATGTCGGTCTGGGTGCTGGCATGCAGCTGGATGGGCGGCAGGTCGATTTCGAGCAGGCCCATGTCCTGGATGATGAGCGCATCGGCCCCGGCCTCATACACCTGCCAGGCCATCTGGCGCGCGGCTTCCAGCTCGTCGTCGCGCAGGATGGTGTTGAGGGTGATGAAGATGCGGCTGTTGAAGCGGTGCGCATGCGCGATCAGGCGTTCCAGATCGCGGATATCGTTGCCCGCACCGGCCCGGGCGCCAAAGGCGGGGCCGCCGATGTACACGGCATCGGCGCCATGGTTCACGGCTTCGATGCCGATGTTGGCGTCGCGGGCGGGGGAGAGCAATTCGATCTGGTGGGGCAGCAAGGACATGGCTGTGATTATCCCAGCGCCAACCGCCGGGTGCGGTTTTCGCAGCAGATGGGGAGATGCAGGCCCTTATCCCAGTGGAGCTTTTCATTAGGCAAATTTATGCTTATGAAAAAACCATGCTTGCTGGCTAATGGGATGATTGCACCCGAACGCGGGCGTACGATGCGGGGCTTTTCGCAGTCTTGAAGGCTGCCTATTTTTTGTATGGATGGAGATGAAACCGTGATGTCTGCTTACCGCCTGCGTTTTTCCCTGCAATGGACGGCTGCCGCCGCCCTGACCGTGGCCTGTGGCGCCACGCTGGCCCAAGAGGTCCAAACCGTCAAGATCGGCCATGCCGGCCCGATTTCGGGCGGTATTGCCCACATCGGCAAGGACACCGAAAACGGTGTGCGCATGGCCGTGGATGAGCTGAACACGCAGGACCTGGTCATTGGTGGCAAAAAGATCAAGTTCGTGATCGCCGCCGAGGACGATGCCGGCGACCCGCGCCAGGCCACCGCCGTGGCACAAAAACTGTGCGACCAGAAGGTGGCGGGCGTGGTGGGGCACCTGCAGTCGGGCACCTCCATTCCGGCATCGTCGGTCTACAACAAATGCGATCTGCCGCACATCACGGCATCGGCATCCAACCCCGACCTGACCAAGCCCGGTTACAAGACGTCCTTCCGCCTTATCGCCAACGACAACGCCCTGGGCGCTGCGCTGGCCTTGTTTGCGGCAGATGCCCTCAAGCTCAAGACCGTGGCCATCATTGACGACCGCACGGCCTACGGCCAGGGCGTGGCCTCGGTGTTCAAGGCCACGGCCCTGCAAAAAGGCATGAAGGTGGTGGGCGAGGAGTTCACCAACGACAAGGCCACCGACTTCATGGCCATTCTCACGGGCATCAAGAACAAGAAGCCCGATGGCATCTTCTATGGTGGCCTGGATGCACAAGCCGGCCCCATGCTGCGCCAGATGGAGCAGTTGGGTCTGGGCGATGTGAAGTATTTCGGCGGCGACGCACTGTGCACGCCCAAGCTGCCCGAGCTGGCCGGCAAGTCGCCCGCTGTCAAGAACGTAACCTGCGCGACCGGTGGCGCATCCGTGGACAAGATGCAGGGCGGCGCTGAGTGGAAGAAGCGCTACGACGCCAAGTTCCCCGGCCAGTTCCAGATCTACAGCCCCTATGCCTACGACGCCGCCATGGTGCTGGTGGATGCCATGAAGCGCGCCAACTCGGTCGATCCCGTGGTGTATGGCCCCTTCCTGCACAAAACCCAGTACAAGGGTGTGACGGCCAACATCAGCTTCACGCCCAAGGGTGAACTGGTGACGCCTGCCGTTACGCTGTACACCTACAAGGATGGCAAACGCGTGCCGCTCAACTGATCGCGCGGTGGGTGGGATGTGCGCCTGTGCGTCCTGGTGCGGGCCTTGCCCTGCTGGGGTGCAGAGGGCGCAGGCAGGCGCTTGCAAATAAGGCCCAGGTTTTGCCACTACAGTGGGGCCCATGTATCTGCCGCCCCAGTTTCATTCCCACGACCCGGCCCATGCTCGCGCGCTGATGCGCGCGCACCCGCTGGCCAGCCTCGTCTCTACCGACGACGAAGGTTTTCCCTTCGTCACCCACCTGCCGCTGCATGTGCACGAGCGGGGCGACACGCTGGTGCTGCTGGGCCATTGCGCCCGGCCTAACCCGCACTGGCGCTACTTGCAGGCGCGGCGCGAGGCGCTGGTGACCTTCATGGGACCGCAGGCCTATCTTTCGCCGTCGGTGTACCCGGATCTGGCCCGGGTGCCCACCTGGAACTATCTGGCCGTGCACTGCCGCGTGCAGGCCAGCCTGGTGGAGGAGCCCACCGCCAAGGATGCACTGCTCAAGCAGTTGATTGGCGACCACGAGCCGCCCTATGCCGCGCAGTGGCGCGGGCTGGGTGAAGTGTTTGCCCACAAGATGCTGGCGGGCATCGTGGCGTTTGAGCTGCAGGTGGTAGCGCTGCAGTGCAAGCTCAAGCTCAACCAGCATCGGCCCGAATCCCATGCCGCCATGTACGCGCAGTACCTGCAGGGTGATCCCGATGCCCAGGCGCTGGCGCAATGGATGGAGCGGCTGGGCATGGTGCCCGAGTCCGCAAGCAACCCGGAGGTCTGAGATGCGTGCTGTTTTTGGATTGGTGGGCCTGGTGGTGGCGCTGGCCATTGTGGGCGTTCTGGCCAAGAAGCAACTGGCGGCCACCCGCACGCCGGTGCCCTCGCTGCAACTGCCGGCCGTGCCGGGCGGTGCTGCGCCCCCGGCGCCCCCGGCGCCCACGGGCACGGTGCGCGAGCAAAGCCAGCAGGTGCAGCAACAGGTCCGGCAGCAGGTGGAAGGCCTGATGCAGCAGGCCCGGCCCATGCCTGACGATTCCCAATAAATATTGAGTCAAAATGGCCTGTAGCGCTTATCCATAAAGCGCAAGAAGCTATTAAATATATAGCAATGCAGTTGCAGCAAGACGAGCACTGGATGCGCCAGGCACTGGCCCAAGCGCAGGCCGCAGCAGTGGCGGGCGAGGTGCCGGTGGGCGCAGTGGTGGTGAAGGACGGCCAGGTGATCGCCACCGGCCGCAACGCCCCGGTGCGGGGGCATGACCCCACCGCGCATGCCGAAATCGTGGCGCTGCGCGCCGCGGCGCAGCATTTGGGCAACTACCGGCTCGATGGTTGCACGCTCTACGTCACGCTGGAGCCTTGCGCCATGTGCAGCGGCGCCATGCTGCACGCGCGCCTGCAGCGCGTGGTGTTTGGCGCAACCGATCCCAAGACCGGTGCTGCGGGTTCGGTGCTCAACCTGTTCGGCCATGCCGAGCTCAACCACCACACCGAGGTGCAGGGCGGGGTGCTGGCACACGATTGTGGCGCGCTGCTGAGCGCTTTTTTCCGCGCCCGGCGCACCCGGCAGCGCGCCGAGGCCCTGGCGCGCCACCCGCTGCGCGACGACGCCCTGCGCACGCCCGACGCAGCCTTTGCCCATCTGCCCGGTTACCCCTGGGCGCCGCATTACATCAGCGACCTGCCCAGCCTGGCGGGTTTGCGCATGCACTATCTGGACGAGGGGCCACACGGCGCACCGCGTACCTGGCTGCTGTTGCACGCGAGCCCTGCCTGGAGCTACCTGTTTCGGCACGCAGTGCCCACCTTGCTGGCAGCGGGGCACAGGGTTGTGGCGCCCGACCTGATTGGTTTTGGCAAAAGCGACAAGCCCAAGAAGGAGATAGTGCATTGCCCGGATTGGCACGCACAGGTGCTGCAGGAGTTGCTCACGCGGCTGGATCTGCGCAATGCCGTGTTGCTAGAGCAAACCGGTGCGCCCGGCATGGTCATGTCCGCGCGCGCCGCCTTTGATGCCCCCGTGCCGCGGGGCAAGGCCTATGAAGTGCCGTTTGCCAGTGCAGGTTACCGCGCCGGACCGCGTGCATTTGAGCGCTTGGGAGCCAGCGCGGTGGCGGGGCCGCATTGGGGGGCTTTTGATCTTGATCGTCCCGAAGCGGCCCAGCAGCTTGTCGCGCGGGCCATGCAATACTTTGGCCATTGACCTCAACAACGCATACCATCTTGTCCATCTCGCACGACCACAGCACCGAAGACTGCCACGGCCACCACCACGGCCCTCAGCACATCTACATCTACTCGCCCGCCGGCTCCATCCGCGACAAGGCCGCCTTCAAGCGCGCCATTGCACGCCTCAAAGCCATGGGCCATGAAGTGGAAGTGGACCCCGACGCCCAGGCGGTGCACACGCGCTTTGCCGGCGACGATGCCACGCGCCTGGCCGCCATTCACCGCGCGGCAGCCAGCGGGGCGGATGTGGCGCTCATCACGCGCGGGGCCTACGGCCTCACGCGCATCCTGCCGGGCATTCGCTACAAGGCGGTGGCCAAGGCCATCGACGGCGGCATGAAGTTCGTCGGCCTGAGCGATTTCACGGCGTTCCAAAGTGCCGTGCTGGCGCAGACCGGTGCCGTGACCTGGGCAGGCCCCGGGTTGATCGGTGACTTTGGCGTAGAGGGCGAGCCCGACGACATCATGCTGGCCTGCTTTGATGACTTGCTGACGGGCCACGGCGAGGGCGCTGGCTGGCGCATGGCGAAAGAAAAACCGCAGGCCGACGGCAAGCCCGCCGTGCCCGATGTGTATGTGAAGAGCGCCACCCTCTGGGGCGGCAACCTGGCCGTGCTGACCGGCCTGGTGGGCACGCCCTATTTGCCGGCGGTGCGGGGCGGAATATTGTTTGTGGAAGACGTGGGCGAGCACCCGTACCGCATCGAACGCATGCTTACGCAACTGCTGCACGCCGGCATCCTGTCGCAGCAAAAAGCAGTGGTGCTGGGCCAGTTCACCAACTACAAGCTGGCGCCCCACGACAAGGGCTTCAAGCTGCAATCCGTGGTGGACTGGCTGCGCAGCCAGATCAAGGCGCCCGTGTTGACCAACCTGCCCTTCGGGCATGTGCAGACCAAGGTGGTGTTGCCGGTGGGGGCGAAGGTGTCGCTTTCGGTGGAAGACCGCGATGCGCTGCTGTACTGGGGCCACCAGCACTGATCGCAAATCAATGGTTAGCAGGCTGCGATGCACCGCCCAGCGCGCGTGGCAGCTGCCCCTGAAATAGCGGTGTCAGCTGGGCCAGCGTGGCATTGGCAAGGGCCTCACCCCGCAGCGGAACCAGCAGGGTGCGCAAATCAGTGCGCAGATACCACAGGGCTTCGATGTCGCTGGCGTAGCGCAGCCGCATGTTCATGCGGGCGACTTCACTGCCACTGAGGCCCACCAGGCACTGGATCATCGCGTAACGGACTTCTTCGAGGCCCTGGTTGTGCACCCATGCAGTCGACGCCGGTGCATCGCGGCCCAGAAGGCCGTGCAGGCTGCTGCGAAGATTGGGTTTGGTCCAGCGCATGAAGATTTGGCAGGCTTGTTTGCGAGTGGCAGGAGGGGTCAAGTTACGCGGGAGCAAGGCGGAGCACAAGGGGTGTGCTCCTTTTTTTGCATAAAGACAACACACCGCCGTCTTTTTTTGTTGCGTGCCGATAGCGGGGTAACGCACGATGGGCGTTGACCCCGTGTGCGCGAACGGCGCACACCGCGCAATGCCATTTAGGGCGTGCGCTGGCGCGCAGCATGCACTAGACTGGTTCGGGTAATGCAATGAAAGGCTTGTGTCCATGAGTGTTTTATCAACGGTCGTGTTTGCGGATATTTCAGGCAGCGCGTCGTTGTATGAAACCCTGGGCAATGAGCGCGCCACCGATGCCGTCACCCAGGTCACCCATTGGATCGGTGGCACCATCGCGGCCCACCACGGTCGCATCGTCAAAAACCTCGGAGATGGCGTGCTGGGCATTTTTGGCGATGCGGCCAGTGCCGTCTCTGCCGCAGCGGCAATGCTGCGCGGACACCAGGAACGGGTGAGCCGATGGCCACTGCCACTGCGCATGGGCATCCGGGTGGGCGTGGCCAGCGGCGAGGTGGTGGATGTGGATGGCGACTGCTATGGCGACGCCGTCAACGTGGCCTCTCGATTGTGCGAGCGCGCCGGGCCCGCAGAAATCTGGGCCACGGAAACCGCCGTGCTGCTGTCAGGCGTCGCGCCCTCGGTGTGGTATCGCAAGCTGGGGATGATGGAGATCCGCGGCAAGGCCGGGATGCAGATGCTCTATCAGGTGGAGTGGCGCGAGAACGAAGAGCCCGACTCGCTGACCATGCAGGCCACGCTGGCCAGCAACTTCGCGCCAGTGGACTCGATCCTGGGGCAGATCCAGTTTTCGTGGCACGGAATCGATTTGTCCTTCACCTCGACCGACGTTCCTGTTCATATCGGCCGCGCGACCGATGCCCGGTTGTGCATCAACGACCCGCGTGTTTCACGCCTGCATGCGCGCATCGATTGGCGCAACAGCGGCTTCGTGCTGACCGACATGAGCAGTTTTGGCACCTGGGTGCGCTTTGAGGGCAGCGATGTCCCGGTGCAATTGCGCCGCGACGCCTGCATCCTGCATGGCATCGGCGAGATGGCGCTGGGAGTTTCGTTCGCAGATTCGAGCGCGCCCGTCGTGAAATTCCAGGTGGCTGGAGGCAATGCGCACCTCGGTTGAGTGTTCACCTGCCCTGTGCTGTATGTGCAGCGTACTTTTGCGGCGCTGGATGGGCAGATCCTGGTGGGCGGGTTGCGCGATGCCGCCGATGTCACGCACATCCGGGAGCAGGCGGGCTACCGCCGCTTGCAGCATGGGTCTGCACGCATGCGCCACGACTTGCGGTTGGTGCCCGCGCCATGGCGTCTTGCATGGGATTGCGCGCATGCTCCGCTTGACAAGTGCGGTGCTGCAGCTCTATTTAGAGGTAAAAAGGCCGCTAGCGCTTTATGGATAAGCGCTTGCAGCTATGAATATCGAAGCAAAAGATTCCGTGTCCGGCAGCACGTAGGCCACGCCGCTGGAGCGGCCCAACAAGGGGGCAATCCACTGGTTGTAGAAAGCCACGGGCGCGTTGATGCAGCCGTAGCTGATGCGTTTGTCTTGCGTGCTGCTGCTGGCCAGGCGCTGCAGGCGCCGCTCTGTCGCGCTGACGCTGCGCACGCGGTGCAGCGAAACCGCAGCGTCGTAGTCAATCCACACGATGTCTTCGCCGCGCAGGTTGCGACCGGGCTCGGTCACAAAACGGCCGGCGGGGGTGGTGCGTTCTTCTGGCCGGACCTGGGCCAGCGGGCGCTGGCCGATGCCGGGCACCGAATGGTCGCCGCGTGCCGCACCCAGCAGCACGGGGGCGGTGCCCAGCCATTGGGCATGGGCCGAAAACACGTGGATGCGGGCGGCCAGCTTGTCCACCACCGCAAACGGCAGGCCCTGGTTGTCGCCCGTGCCTTCGATCCAGTGCACCAGCTGGCGGGCGTTCGGGCTGGTGCCGGCCGTAGGCCAGGCGCGCGTCAAAGCGCTTGCGTCCACCGTTTGGTTCGCCTGCGCCGCCGGCCATGCCGCACCGGCCAGCCACGCCCCTGCACCCCACAGCATGGTGCGGCAGCTCAGGGGCAGGGCGGTGCAAAAAGGGCGCATGGTGCTGGCAATCCTAATCGCATGCCCCGTGACGGGCCGCTTGCGCTCAGCAGCCGCGCGTGACGGGTGGCTGCACCTCGTGCTTTGGCGCTGCGTACTTGCCCAGCTCCCACTTGGCAATCGCATTGCGGTGCACTTCGTCCGGGCCGTCGGCAAAGCGCAGCGTGCGTGCGCCGGCGTAGGCGTAGGCCAGCGGGAAGTCGTCGCACATGCCACCGCCGCCGTGCACCTGCATGGCCCAGTCGATCACCTGGCAGGCCATGCTGGGGGCAACCACCTTGATCATGGCGATTTCGGTGCGCGCTACCTTGTTGCCTGCCGTGTCCATCAGCCAGGCAGCCTTGAGGGTGAGCAGGCGGGCCATGTCGATCTTGCAGCGGGCCTCGGCAATGCGTTCTTGCGTCACTGTTTGCTGGGACACGGTCTTGCCGAAGGCTGTGCGCGACGATGCGCGTTTGCACATCAGCTCCAGTGCGCGCTCGGCCAGTCCGATCAGGCGCATGCAGTGGTGGATGCGTCCAGGGCCCAGGCGGCCTTGGGCGATTTCGAAACCTCGGCCCTCGCCCAGCAGGATGTTGCTGACCGGCACACGCACGTTGTCGAAGGTCATCTCGACGTGGCCGTGTGGGGCATCGTCGTAGCCCAGTACGTTCAGCGGGCGAATGATCTTGATGCCGGGGGTGTCGGCGGGCACCAGCACCATGCTTTGCTGCGAGTGCTTGGGGGCGTCCGGGTCGGTCTTGCCCATGGTGACGAACACAGCGCAGCGGGGGTCGGCTGCGCCGGAAATCCACCATTTGCGGCCGTTGATGACGTATTCATCACCCTGGCGCTCGATGCGCGTCTCGATGTTGGTCGCGTCGCTCGATGCCACATCGGGCTCGGTCATGGCGAAGGCCGAGCGGATCTTGCCCTCCAGCAGGGGCTTGAGCCAGCGGGCCTTGTTGGTTTCATCGCCATAGCGGGCGATGGTTTCCATGTTGCCCGTGTCGGGTGCCGAGCAGTTGAATACCTCACTGGCCCATGGCACGCGGCCCATGATTTCGGCCAGGGGTGCGTACTCCTGGTTGGTCAGGCCAGCGCCTTCGTAGCCTGATGCTGCGGCGCTGTCCACCGGCAGAAAAAGATTCCAAAGGCCCGCGGCCTGGGCTTTGGGTTTGAGGTTTTCGATGGTGTTCAGGGCCGACCAGCGCTTGCCCGCTGCCGTGTTGGCGGCCAACTCATCCTTGTACGCGGACTCGTTCGGATAGATGTGGTCATCCATGAACTGGAGCAGCTTGGCCTGCAGTTCTTTGGTCTTGGGGGAGTAGTCAAAGTCCATGGGGGTCTCCGTGAAAAATTGGTGGGTGTCGTTTTGTGGGGGATCAGCCCCGTTGGGCGAAGGACCAGGCCAGTTGCGCCATGGGCCGGGCGGTGTCGCCCGAGGCCTTGGCCTGTGCGCTGGAGGCGGTACCCGCCTCGACCCGCTTGGCAATGCCCTGCAAGATGGCCGCGATGCGGAACATGTTGTAGGCGAGGTAGAAGTTCCAGTCGGCCCGCAGCGCCTCGGGTGTGGCGATGCCGGTGCGCTCGCAGTAGCTGCGGATGTAGCTGTCTTCATCCGGGATGCCCAGCGCGGTCAGGTCTTGCCCCGCAATGCCGCGCCCCAGCGCCGCCGGGATGTGCCAGCTCATGCAGTGGTAGCTGAAGTCGGCCAGCGGGTGGCCCAGGGTGGACAGTTCCCAGTCGAGCACGGCCACCACGCGGGGCTCGGTCGGGTGGAACATGAGGTTGTCCAGCCGGTAGTCGCCGTGCACGATGGAGACTTTGCTTTCATCGCGCGCGCTGGCCGGCATGTGCGCGGGCAGCCATTCCATCAGCCGGTCCATCTCTTCAATGGGCTGGGTGATGGAGGCGACGTATTGCTTGCTCCAGCGGCCAATCTGGCGGTCAAAGTAGTTGCCGGGCTTGCCGTAGCCTGCCAGTCCCCGGTCGGCAAACTGCACGGTGTGCAGCGCGGCAATCACGCGGTTCATCTCGTTGTAGATGGCGCCGCGCTCAGAAGGTGTCATGCCGGGCAGGGATTGGTCCCACAGCACGCGGCCCTGCATGCACTCCATGACATAAAAGGCGCGGCCAATTACCGATTCGTCCTCGCACAGCACATGCATGCGCGGCACGGGCACGTTGGTGCCATACAGGCCGCTCATCACGGCAAATTCACGCTCGATGGCATGGGCTGAGGGCAGCAGCTTGGCCACGGGGCCGGGCTTGGCGCGCATTACATAGCTGGTGCCGGGCGTGATGAGTTTGTAGGTCGGGTTGGACTGCCCCCCTTTGAACATCTCCACGGTCAAAGGACCGGAGAATCCTTTCATATTTTGGGTGAGCCACTGCGTCAGCGCGGCTGTGTCAAAAGCGTGCTGATCGGAAACAGGACGGGTGCCGACGAAATGATCAAAGTTGCTCATGAAAGATGGGGAGGTTCATTCAGTCAGTTGTCGGATTCGGCAATGCGCATGAGCGCTTCGCGGTCGCGAACCACCAGGCCGCCTGGCTCGATGCGGATGGCGTCCTCGCGCTCCATGGATTTCAGTTCCTGGTTCACCCGCTGGCGCGATGCGCCCAGCAGCTGCGCCAGTTCTTCCTGCGCCAGCTGCAGGCCAATGCGCATCTCGCTGCCGTCCGACAGGCTGGGAATGCCGTAGCTGCGAACCAAGTGCACCAACTGCTTGGCCAGCCGCGCGCGCAGCGGCAGGGTGTTGAGGTCTTCCACCAGGCCGTACAGCTGGCGAATGCGCCGCGCATGCAGGCGCAGCATGGCTTCGTAAAACTCCGTGTGTGCTGCAAGAATCTTTTTGAAATCGGCCTTGGCCACGCACAGGATGGTGGTGTCCCCATGGGCATAGGCATCGTGCGTGCGTCGGTCGCCGTCGAAAATCGCCACGTCGCCGAACCAGATGCCTGGCTCCACATAGGTCAGCGTGATCTGCTTGCCCGAGATGGAGGTCGAGCTCACCCGCACTGCACCGCGCGCGCAGGCAATCCACTCCTCGGGCGGGTCGCCGCGGGCGGCTATGAGGCCGCCATCCTTGAAGCGTTTGACGTATGCACATCGCAGGATGTCGTGTCGAAGGGATGGTGAGAGGGATGAAAACCAGCGACCTGAGTTGATCGCTTCACGTTCTTCGATAGTAAGAATCGGGTCGTCCATGGCCTGTCTTGTGTGTGACTAAAAACATGGCCATTGTCGCGGGAGGGACGGGGGCCAACGGTCAGGGTTGTCACCTGCGTGTCTGCCGTTCGTGCAGAACAAAAAACCCCGAGGCCTTGCGGGCGCCGGGGTTAACAGGGATGGGCAACGGGCGAGGGCGCTATTCGTAAAGCGGCGTGCGTTTGTCCAGAAATGCCGCAATGCCGGCCCCCGCGTTGGCATGGTGCAGGTTTTTCACGAAATGGTCCCGCTCGCTTGCCAGGTGCGTGGAGAGCAGGTTGTGGGGCGCATCGCCCACCAGCTCCTTGATGCTGACCAGCACGTTGGGCGCCCGTGCGTTGAGTTGCTCTGCCAGCGCCAGGGCCATCGCCAAGGCGTTGCCGGGTTCGGCCAGGCGGTTGACGATACCCAGGGCGTGCAGGCGCTCTGGCGCAATGCGGTCGCCGCACATGAGGATTTCGGTGGCCAGCTGGCGTGGCAATGCCTGCGCCAGGCTCCAGCTGGCGCCGCCATCGGGCGACAGGGCTACGTTGCTGTAAGCCATTACGAACACTGCATTGCGGGCCGCCACCACCAGGTCACAGGCCAGGGCCAGCGAAAACCCGGCCCCCGCCGCTGCGCCCTCAACCGCTGCAATGACCGGCTTGGGAAAGGTGCGAATGGTCTCGATCCAGCTGTGCAGGCCTTCGATGCTTTGCGCCTGCACTTGCGGGTCAGCCTGGCGGTTGGCTTGCAGGCGTAGCAGGTTGCCGCCCGAGCAGAACATGCCTGCGGCCCCAGTGATGACGACGCTGCGCACCTCGGTGCTGTTCTCGGCGACGTTGAGCGCTTCGATGCCCGCGGCGTACATGACAGGGTCGATGGCGTTGCGCAGCTCCGGGTTGCTGAGGGTCAGAACCAGGGTCTGGCCCTCGCGGGTGGCTTGAAGTTGTGCGGGCATGGGGTTTGGCTGGCGGTTGGGTTGGGCGGTGGAGCTAAGCCGTGGGGTGAAGTGCGTCCTCAACGCTCTTCAACATGTGCCAGGCTCAGGCCAATGGCCCCGCGCCGGCGCAACCAGGGGCTGGGGCGATACCGTGGGTCTCCATAGACCGTCTGCATGTTGAACAGCACTTCCAGGATGTTGGTGGGCCCCCAGCGGTCGCCCATGGCCAGCGGCCCGAGCGGGTAGCCCAGCCCCAGCGTGACTGCGGTTTCCAGGTCGCGCGGGCTGCAGATCTGCTGCTGGCAGATATCACTGGCAATGTTCACGATGGTGGCCACCACGCGCTGGGTGACAAAGCCGCCGCTGTCGCGGATCACGCTCACCGCCTTGCCGTCGCGGGCGAAGAGGGCGTGGGCTGCATCGCGAATATCCACGCGCGTGGCCGGGTTGGTGGCCAGCACGCGCCGCCGCGTTGCAGCGTCGTCGATCAGCATGTCGATGCCGATGGTGCGGGCAGGATCGAGCCGTTCCACCACAGCCACGGTGGTGATGTCGAAACCCAGCGGTGCCACCAGCGAGATGGCCGTTTGCGAGGGCGACGCGCCGGTTTCTATGGTGGCGCCCAGGTCCTTGAGCAACTGGTAGAGCTCGGCACGGCGCGCTGCGCGCGGCGAAACCCAGACCGGTGGGATGCTGGCCACCTCGGGAGTGGCCGGTTCGGCAGGCACCTGCGCCACGCCATCCTGGTAGCGATAAAAACCCTCGCCCACTTTCTTGCCCACCATGCCGCCCGCCAGCCGCTGCGCCGTGATGACGCTGGGGCGAAAGCGCGGCTCTTCGTAATACTGGTGGTAGATGGATTCCATCACGGGGTGGGACACGTCCAGCGCCGTCAGGTCCATGAGCTCGAACGGCCCCAGCTTGAAGCCCACCTGGTCGCGCAGGATGCGGTCGATGGTGGCGAAATCGGCCACGCCCTCGCTGACGATGCGCAAGGCCTCGGTGCCAAAGCCGCGCCCGGCGTGGTTGACGATGAATCCCGGGGTGTCTTGCGCCTGCACCGGGGTGTGCCCCATCTGGCGTGCGTACTGGGCAAGTGCCTCGCACACTGTCGGGGCAGTCTTGAGTCCGGCGATCACCTCGACCACCTTCATCAGCGGCACAGGGTTGAAGAAATGAAAGCCTGCCAGCCGCTCGGGCTGCTGCAACGCGGCACCAATGGCGGTAACCGCCAGCGACGAGGTGTTGGTTGCCAGCACGGCTTGCGGCCCCACCACGGCCTCCAGCTGCGTGAAGAGTGCCTGCTTGGCGTCCAGCCGCTCCACGATGGCTTCGATCACCAGGTCGCATGAAGCCAGGTCGGCGATGGCGGCAACCGGCTGAAGTCGACTGCCCCAGTCTGCGGCCTGTTCACCGGAAATGCGTCCTTTTTCCAGCAGGCGCTGCCATTGGGTTTGGATGCTGTTGCGCGCCGACTCTGCGGCATTCGGCTGCATATCCAGCAAAAGAATCTGGCTGCCAGCCTGGGCAGCGATCTGCGCGATGCCGCGACCCATGGCGCCTGCGCCTACGATGCCAACGATGGGGAACTGATTTTTCATGGCGGCATTATGGCGTTGGTGTCTCAATGCACTTGTGTGCAAAAATGACCACACCAAAAAAAGAAATTGTTGTGAATATACGTAACGTAATTTTTGGGGTCGGATGTTGGGTGGCCGTCGGCAGTGCCGCAGCCATCTCGCTGGGGCAGAGCCGGGGCGCGGTCATCCTTGGTGCACCGGTCGATCTCGTATTCGATGTGCAGCCCGATGCGGGTGCAGATATTGCTTCGTCCTGCGTTACGGCAGACGTGGCGTTTGGTGATGTTCCTGTCGGTGGCGCCAAGGTCCGGGTATCGCCATTGCCTGACTTGCCGGGGCGTTCTCCAGCCGTGCGCGTGCAGGTGGTCGGCTCGGTGAACGAGCCCGTTGTCACCGTCACGATGTCGGCTGGTTGCTCGGGAACGGTCACGCGCACCTACACGTTTTTGGCCGACCCGCCCGCAGCGCATGTGCCGGGCCGCGTCGTGAATATTGAGCAGTTGGCGTCGGTTCCCCCTGCCGTGGCTCGCGGTTCCGGGGTGGGCGCTGACCGCCCGGCATCTCCCCCCCCCGTGCGCCGCCGCATTGTGCAGGCACCTGCCGTAGCCCCGGAGCAGCGTGAAGCGGCTGCTTCAGCCCCCATCAAACCGCAGGCCGCCAAGCCGACAGCCCGCACGGCGCCACCGCGCGCGCCGCGGGAGGTTGTGCGCAAAGCCCCTGAACGCGAAGAGCGCACCGTCAAGGCGACCACGCCGCCGCTGCCGCCAGTATCAGAGCGCTCGCGGCTGGTCATGGAGCCACTGGACGCATTGGCTCAACCGTCAGTTGCCCTGCGGCCTTCGACCGACATGGGGGCCGTGCCTGCGCAGGCGGCGGCCTCACAGCGGCAGGAGGCGGCAGCAGCCTGGAAGGCGATGAACGCGCCCCTGGGCGGGGTGCCGCAAGACGACGAGCGTGTTCGTGCGCTGGAGACCGAGATGGCCGCGTTGCGTGCCAAATCGACCGCCGAGCGCGCCGCGATGGTCGAGCTCCAGCAGCGGCTTGCGTTGATCGAGGCTCAGCGCTTTTCCTCGGGACTGGTCTATGCATTGATGGCTGCGTTGGCGCTGGCGCTGGGCTTGCTCGCCTGGGTCTGGACCCGGGCGCGCCGTGATTCCCGGCTGGCCATGCAGGCATGGCGCGATTCGGTGGCGTTGAGCGCCAGGCACAGCGATGCCGCGCGGCACGACCCCCATGATCCCCGTGATCCCCATGACCTGACGCCACATCCCCATGACACCTGGGCGCCAGAAGACTCGTCTCCGTTGGGCGGAGATACCTACGGCCTTCATTCGGAAACTTCGCCTTTCCATTCCACGGTGGCTGCCGCAGCCTCCGCGCCAGAGCGCGCACCGCAGCCCGTACCCGTGCCAGAGACCGTTCCTCGCCTTGAAAACCCCTCGCAAATTGTCAACCCTGAAGAGCTTTTTGACATTCAGCAGCAGGCGGAGTTTTTTGTTTCTGTGGGAGAACACGATCAGGCCGTGGAAGTGTTGAAGAAGCACATCGCAGCCCACCAGGCAACTTCGCCGTCGGCTTATCGGGAGCTACTGGGGCTCTACCACAAGCTGGGTCGTTCGGACGACTTTGCGCAACTGCGCAAGCAGTTTTGCCACCACTTCAATGCGCAGATTCCGGAGTTTTCAGTGTTCAGTCATAAAGGCCGAACCCTGGAGGATTACATCGACGCACTGGCCGCTATCGAGGCAGAGTGGACCTCGTCCTCTGTGCTGCAGTTGCTGGAAAAGTTTCTGTTCCTGAAGGACGGTCGTGCCGCGGTCGCCCCGTTTGATCTGGCTGCGTTTGACGACCTGCTGCTGCTGCTGGCCATTGCCCAGACCACCCCGGCCAGCGCGCGCGGCGCCCCCCCTCCACGCATGCGCACAACACCGCTTGCGTTGCCGTTTGACCGGCCCGTGTCAACGCCTGCCAGCCGCAATCCTGCTCTTGCGGCGGCTGCTGTCGATCTGCCTCTGGATTCGCTGGCGGCCAGCCTGGAGTTTGATTTTGGCCAGCGTGTACCGCCGGCAGGTGTTCCCGGGAACGTGGTTTCGCAAGCCCCCGCACACCCGAACTCACCCGGGCTGGAGTTGGAACTGGACCTGGATCTGTCCGATCCTCCGCATCTGACGCTGAGCGATCTACCGCCCGCTCCGGTCACGGCGGCGCCGCGTCCTGACCAACCGATCGGTTTTGGCGTGGCCAACGATCTGCTGGAAGCGCGCCTCGAACTCGAACAACGCAAAACAGAACCCAAGGCGTGAGTTGAGCGGGCCCCCTGCGTGGCCCGGTCCGCTGGGTTGTTGTTGCCCTGCGTGGTGCATCCGCTGCCATCTGGCGTGGCAGCGCCCCTGATTTACTGCACTACCTTATGGTGCTGTTATGGCGCTGTTCCTGATTGAAAGCGTTGTGGTGCGGCCATGTGAGCCAGCAGCTGGCGTGCCGATGCTTCGGGGTCGGGCGCGTTCACCAGCGCCCGCACCACGGCGATGGAGCCCACGCCGGTGCCCAGCACTTCGCCAAACTGATCGGCGCCAATGCCGCCAATGGCCACCAGCGGATACCCCCGCATGAGGCGCGCGTAAGCCGCCAGTCGGCCCACGCCCTGGGGCGCCGTGGCCATCTTTTTGAGCGTGGTGGGAAACACCGCTCCCATGGCGATATAGCTGGGGCCCACGGCATCGGCGCGCAGCATTTCGGCGTAGCCGTGCGTGCTGACCCCCAGCCGCAGGCCGGAGGATTGCAGCGTCTGCAACTCGCTGGGTTGCAGGGCGTCGAGGTCTTCCTGCCCGAGGTGGGCGCCATAGGCGCCGGCCGCCATGGCCTGGCGCCAATGGTCGTTGATGAACAGCAGCGCTGGCGTGTCTTGCACCGCCTGCACGGCTGCCGCCACCTCGCGCGCCACGGCGGCAGGGTCGTCCGACTTGAAGCGCAGCTGCACGGTGGGCACGCCGGCCCGCGCCATGCGCCCCACCCACGCGGCATCGGGCAACACCGCATACAGCCCCAACTGCTGCGGACACGGCGCAAAGGTGCGAGCCCGGGGCAGGGCTTGCAGACCGAAATCCTGGGGTTCGTCGGGCCAGGGCGTTGGTGCGAAATGGCCTGTGCGCACGCTGCGGGCCTGCCAGGCGCGGGCCACGCACTCGGCATCATGGGCAATGAACCCGAGGGCGCTGCATGCCTGCAGGGCCGCCTGGTACACCGCATCTGGCGACGTGGGCGCTGGCGCGGGCTGGGCCGCAAAGCCGGGAAACGCGGCGGCATGGTGCTGCAAAATTTGTTGCAGCATGGTGTGCACATCACTCATGGGCGTCATTCGTGGGCGTGGTGCCAGAAGGGGGTGCCCAGCACGGGCGTGCTGGCCTGGGCGGTGTCCTGGGCGGCCATGGCGCCGGCCTTGCGGGCGGCTCGCCCCGCCTGCACGGCATCGGCAAAAGCCCCGGCCATGGTGACGGGGTCTTGCGCCAGTGCCACGGCGGTGTTTAGCAGTACGCCGTCGTAACCCCATTCCATGACCTGGCAGGCGTGCGATGGCAGGCCCAGGCCCGCGTCCACCAGCAGCGGCACGTCCAGGCGCTCGCGCAGCAGCTGCAGCGCATAGGGGTTGACGGGGCCGCGCCCGGTGCCAATGGGGGCGGCCCAGGGCATCACGGCCTGGCAGCCCACGTCCACCAGGCGCTGGCACAGCACGAGGTCTTCGGTGCAGTAGGGCAGCACCTGAAAGCCGTCCTTGATGAGCTGCGCGGCCGCTTCCACCAGGTTGAGCGTGTCGGGCTGCAGCGTGTAGTCGTCGCCAATCAGCTCCAGCTTGATCCAGGGGGTGTTGAACACCTCGCGCGCCATGTGCGCTGTGGTGATGGCCTCTTGCACGCTGTGGCAGCCGGCGGTGTTGGGCAGGATGGGCACATTCAGGCGGCGCAGCAGCTCCCAGAAGCTGCTGCCGCTTTCGGCCGGGTTGCTGCCCTGGCGGCGCAGCGATGCGGTGACCATGGCGGGCCGGGCGCGCACCACGGCGGCTTCAAGCACGGCGGGGGATGGGTAGCGCGAGGTGCCCAGCAGCAGGCGGCTGGCGAACTGCTGGCCATACAGCACCAGCGGGTCTTGAGGCGTTGAATTGGTCATGGTTGTTACTATGCTTTTAATAGCTGTTGGCGCTTATCCATCAAGCGCTAGGTGCCAATTTGGCTTCAATTTTCAGGCGGCGGATCATCCACCCGTCACGGGCGAGATGATCTCCACGCGGTCGCCGGGCTGCAGCATGTGGGCGGCGTAGCGGGTGTTGGGCACAAAGGTGGTGTTTACCGCCACGGCAAACGGTGGACGCGCGGCCATGGCAGCCACGGCATCGGCCACGGTGGCGCCTTCGGGCAGTTCGTGCGGGACTTGGTTGATCGAGATGTTCATGCAAATGCGGGGGCTGCAACGCCGGTCGGGGTTGGGGCGGTGGGCTCCAGTTCCACCCGGAGGTCAAAACGTTCGGACAAGGCCGATTGTCCCGTGTTCAGCACCTCCAGGGTCACGTCCAGCATGGCAGGCGAGATCATGAAGCCGTGGCGGTACAGACCATTGATCTGCAGCACGCCCGGGCGGGGCTGGCGGATGGCGGGCAGGTTGTCGGGCAGCGTGGGGCGGCACTGCGTGGCCAATTCCAGAATGCGGCCTTCCGCAAAGCCGGGGTGCACGGCATAGGCTGCGCTGAGCAGCTCCAGTGTGGATCGCACACTGGCGGGCGAGAGGTCGTTTGATTCGATCTCGGTCGCACCGATCACGAACAGATGGTCTTGCTTGGGTGCGATGTAGATGGGATAGCGGGGGTGCACCAGCCGTGTCGGGCGCTGCAGCGTGACATCCGGTGCATGGATGCGCGCAACTTCGCCCCGCACACCGCGCAATGCGCTCCACTGGCCCTTGGCGCCCAGGCCACGGCAGTCCAGCACCCAGTCGGGCTGGCCGGGGGCGCCGGGCGAAAAGGCCTCGGGCGACTGGGGCGTGTGCCAGTGCGTGCGCACGGCCAACTGCCCCATCTCCACCACCAGGGCCGCCAGCAACTGGCGGTTGTCGAGCTGGCCCTCGCCTGGCAGGAACAGGCCCTGGTTGAAGCGGTGCGCAAGGGCGGGCTCCACCTGTTCCAGGGCGCCGCTGTCGAGCTTTTGCAGGGCGGGCAGATCGGGCACCTGGTGCTGGTTGGCCTCCAGCTGGCGCGTGAGCCGTTGGGCTTCGGCCGCGTCCTGCCGGTGCCACACGATGAGCGTGCCGGCCTGCTGGAAGAACACGGGCTCGGCCAGCGCTGCCAGCAGCTGCGGCCAGCGGGTGAGGGCATGGTGGCCCATGCGCACCACGCCAGGCTCGGTGATGGCCGATTCGGCCAGCGGTGCCAGCATGGCGGCGGCCACGGTCGCGGCCGAATGTTCAGCGGCCGGGCCACCCGCGTCGTAGATGTCCACACGGTGACCCTGGCGGGCCAGTTCCACCGCAAGCAGGCGGCCCATGAGGCCCGCGCCCAAAATGGCAAAAGAAGAGGGTTGAAGTGGCATAGGTCCGTGGGTGTGTCCGTGTGCTGTCAGGCAACCATGGACAAAACGGGGCTGCGCCGTTGCTGGAAACTCCCCACGCCAGCATGACCTGGATCGGGTAGCGGAGCCCAGCGCCAAGAGGCACTGTGAGAACTTGTCGTTTCGTGGCTCCAGGGTCTTTCTCAGTCGCGCGCCACATTGGCGGGACACCCCTGTTTCGTCCGTAAGCTCAAATTACAGCATATCCCTCTGTGCGCCGAATTGACCTGGCGCATAGGCCATAATTTTTGCCATGACTATTCCAACCAGCTCCGCCGCGCCGCGGCCGCGTTACGTGCGCGTGCTGTCCATCGCCGGCTCCGACAGCGGCGGTGGCGCGGGCATCCAGGCCGACCTCAAGACCTTCAGCGCCCTGGGCTGCTACGGCATGACCGCCATCACGGCCATCACCGCGCAGAACACGCTGGGCGTGACCGGCATCCACGGCGTGCCGCCCGACATGCTGCGCGCGCAGATCGACGCCGTGGCGCAGGACATCGGCGTGGACGCGGTCAAGATCGGCATGCTGGCCTCGCCCGAAGTGGTGCGCGTGGTGGCGCAGGCCATCCGCACCCACCGCTTTGCCCATGTGGTGCTCGACCCGGTGATGGTGGCCACCAGCGGCGACCGGCTGATCGCCAGCGAAACCGTGCAGGTGCTGGTGAACGAGCTGTTTCCGCTGGCCACGGTGGTCACGCCCAATCTCGACGAAGCCGCGTTGCTGCTGGGCCGCCAGATCGACGGCATCGACGACCTCGACGCCGCCGCCAACGACCTGCTGCGCCTGGGGGCGCCCGCCGTGCTGCTCAAGGGCGGGCACCTGAAAGGCGAGCGCGTGGTGGACCTGCTGGCCATGCAAACGGGCCAGCGCCAGCGCCTCGAAAGCGCCCGCATCGCCACGCACAACGGCCACGGCACGGGCTGCACGCTGTCGTCGGCCATTGCGGCATTTTTGGCGCAGGGCCACGCGCTGCCACAGGCCGTGGAAAAAGCCCGCGCCTACATCCTGGGCGCCATTGCCGCCGGGGCCGACGTGCACACCGGCCAGGGCCACGGGCCGCTGAACCACGGGTATGCGCCGGTGGTGCAGGTGGTGGTGCGAGCTTGATGGCGAAAGTTTGATCGTTTTTGGCCTCTGGCGCTTATGTAGCAAGCGCAAGCAGCTATTAAAAATGTAGTGATCTGCATTGGCCAACGCAGGTGCCTTGGCGCGCTTCATGCCTGCCGTGGACGCGTCACCCAAGCCAACAAAAAGCTCAGCACCAGCGTCGGCAAGGCCGAACCCAGCCCGGGCACCACTTGGGGAGCCAGGTGATACACCGCAATGCCCAGCAGCCACAGCACCACGGGCGTCGCATGAACGGGGCGGGCGCCAGCCAGCAACGCCGGCGCATTGGCCCCAAAAGCCAGGCGCCCCAGGATGACGCCGAACAAGGGCACAAACACCGAGCTCAGCAGCAGCAAAAACGGCTCCAGGCTGTGCATGGGCAACACCAGCGCCAGGGCGGTGCACAGCGCGGTCATGGCCAGGCCCCAGCGGCGCACGCTCCAGCGCGGCAGCAGGCTATGGGCCGACACGGCGCCCGAATAGGTGTCGCCGTAGGCGTTGTCCACCTCGTCAATCAATATCAGCGACAGCGCAATCAGCCCGCCCTGGGCCAGCAGCAGCGCCTGCACCAGGTCCTTGCTGGGCAAGGTCAGCGCCACCAGCACACCGAGGGCATAGCACCACATGTTGGCCAGCGCATAGCCCAGCCAGGTGCCGCGCAGCGCAGAGCCACCGTTCTTGCCATGGCGCGCGTAGTCGGCCACCAGCGGCAGCCACGAGATCGGCATGGCAATCACCAGATCCAGCGCGGGCAGCACGCCCATGCCGCCGTCACCCTGGCGCTTCCACAGCGCCTCAAAACCCTGGGCCTGCGCCAGCGACACAAACTGCCAGCTCAGCCACAGCAGCGACAGCACCACCAGCGGCAGCGCCACCCGCGCAATCACCTTGCGCACCAGCTGCACCATCGAGCCGCTGATCAGCAGCATCACCACGCCGCCCCACAGCAGCGTGGCCGCTACCGGCCAATGTGCGCCCGCCATGCTGCCCGACTGCTGACCGATGGCCACCGTGGCATCGCGCATCACCACCAGCTCGAACGTGCCCCAGCCCACCAGCTGCACGATGTTCAGGATGATGGGCAGCCCCGCAAAGCGGCGGCCATACACCGCATGCATCAGGCCCGCGCTGGCCAGCCCGCTGTCGCAGCCCAGCTTGGCCACCCAGCCCAGCAAGCCAGCGCCCAGCATCGAGCCCGCCACGATGGCCCACAGGGCCTCTTGGGTTCCGAGCGCAGGCATCAGGTACGCGCCCACCTGCATCACCAGCAGGCCCACGCCCAGGCTGAACCACAGCGAGGCGTGGTCGTGCCAGCCAAACACGCGCCGCTCGCTGGAAACGGGTGTCAGCGCCTCATTGGCGGATGGTGTTTGGGCGCTCATGCGGGTTCCTTGGCAGTGCGGTGCGTTGCAGCGCAAGGAAGACATCGGCCACGCGCGGTCAAGGGCGTGCAATGGCGGACATGCTTCCCTGCGCGAGGACGATCTCAATCAGGTTCAAAGGGACACTCTCAGCCCGTGCAGCGTGGCGCTGCCGGGCACCCCCAGCGGTGCAACGCATTGCGGTGGTGCGGGACGGATTTTAGCGGGGGTGGGCAGGTTCGCAGGTTGGAGCGCGTGGTGGCCATCGAGAAACTGGTTACCGAGGCGGCTCATCCTGGCCTGCAGAGGGCGCTGCCATCAGGGGTGTGCGCCCCATCTGCCGGATACTGTGGAGTCCGAAAGAGGCCCATTCGAGCCAGGAAATCTCAGGCTGCGCCAGACCGTCGGTCCTGCTCTTTTGCCTGGTAAAAACGGCTCTTTTGTGCGTACATCTCCTGATCCGCGCGATGCACCACGGCTTCCATGAACGCGCCTTCCTGAGCGCAGGCAGATCCCATGGAAACCTGGATGGTGTGTCCGGGATAGTACTGGTTGTTCAGTTCCAACAGAGACAAAATTCGCTCTTGCATCGATTGGGCGCTGCGCTCGTCCGTAGCGGGTAGCAGCACCATGAATTCATCGCCGCCGATACGGGCCGCGCAAGCCGGAGCATCCACTGCCTTGGCAAGCACCTCGCCAAAGCTGCGCAGCAGGGCATCCCCGGCAGCATGGCCGTGCTCGTCGTTGACAGTCTTGAGGCCATTCATGTCGATGGCGATCACCGAAAGCGGCCATGGCCCTTTGCGCGACAGACGGTTGAGCTCTTCCATATAAAAAGCGCGGTTGCGCAACTGGGTCAGTACATCATGCTTGCCCAGGTATTCCAGATAGGCCTCGGCTTTCTTGCGCGCGGTAATGTCCACCAGGGAAAGCAGAACCAACCCCCAGTTCTCGGCATGGCTGGTCATGACGGCGAACTCGAGGTGGATGTGCAGTACGTCGCCCGAAAGGGCATGGTTCACTACTTCTCGCTGCTGCACCAGCTTGCCATCCCACAAGTCCTGCAACTGCTCGGCGAAGGATTCGTACATTTCTCCCCGGAAAATCCGGGAGAGGTTCTGCAGCAGTTCTGGCTTGCCGTTTGCGCCAAACATCTCCAAGGTGCGGCGATTGACGTCAATCACGCGGATTTCCTGCATGCAGCGCGTGACAAATTCCGGGTGCACTTTCAGAAAGGTTCTGAAGTCGCGGATGCCCCGCGTGCGCACTTCATCCAGCAGACGCTTCACCTCGCTGAAGTCTTCTACCCAAAGCGATACCGGCGAATGTTCGAACAGATCCCGGGAATATTGCTCACTGCGCTGCAGCTGTTCCGTGCCCCGAACCTCGGTTGTCACATCCTCAAGTGAGACCAACACCCGGCTCCAGTTGTCCTCATAGCCGGGTAGCACGCGGGCGCGGACCTGAACGTCCAGCCGCCGCCCGTCCAGGGCGTAGTTCACGGACCGGGTCTCGAAACCCTGCTGGCCTTCCCACAGCGCAAGCAGCTCGGCCACGATGCTTTCGAGCATGTCCCCACGGAAAACCTCATGCAGCCGACTCTGCAGGGTTTGCTGGTCCGCAGCCTTGAACAAGTCGAGGGTGTACTGATTGACCTGCACCACCTTGTAGGACTGGCTGCAGCGCTGGAGCCGCTGCGGATCTTCTCGCAAGAAGGCGAGCAGATCGGTGACGCCGTCAGCACGCCACTGGTCAAACAATTGTTTCAGCCCACTGTAATCCTCCATCCACAGCGACACAGGGGCAAGGTTGAACATGTCTTCAAAGTCCAGACCTGTTGCAAGAGATTGGGTTATCACGGACACCTCCAGCGGCCATTATTGCCGACGCCAATCCCGCAAAATGCGCTCTCTCTGCCGGCCTCAGAAAATCGAGGCAGACTCAAATGCAAGGCACTGATCCGCGTGATCAGTGCCCCTCGACTCCCAGCAACTTTTGCAACCTCTCGCTGCTGGTCGTGTACTCCAGCGGCAGCTTGTGCCCGGCCAGCCACTCGGCCGCGGCGAAGGCGGCGAGGGTGGCTTCGTGAAAACCGATCAGGATGAGCTTGCGCTTGCCGGGATAGGTGATGGCGTCGCCCACTGCGTGGATGCCGGGCATGCTGGTGGCGAAGGTGGCGGGGTCCACCACGAGCTGTTTGCGCTCCAGTTGTAGGCCCCATTCGGTAATGGGGCCCAGGCGCGGCACCAGGCCCAGGCGGACGAGCAGCAGGTCCAGCGGCAGGCGCAGCGGCTGGCCTTCGGGCGTGGTCAGCTCCAGCGCGGCCAGGCGCCCCTGTTCTTCGACGATGCCGCTGGCCACGCCGATGGCGACTTCGATGCGGCCCGCGGCGCGCAGGGTTTGCAGTTGCTCCAGCAGGGCGGGCGGTGCGTCGAACACGTCGCGGCGGTGCTGCAGCGTGGTGCGGGCGGGGCGCAGCGCTTCGGGGGCTGTGGCGCAGGCAATGGCTTGCTGCACGGCGGGTTCGTCGCCGCCATGCACCACCACGCGCTGGCCGGCAAGCTGCGTGCCTTCGTCCAGGCGGTAGCGCAGCTGGGTGCCCTCATAAGCCTCCAGGCCAGGCAGCTTGAGGGCGCGTGGCATGAAGGCGCCCACGCCGGCGGCGATGAACACGGTGCGCGCCAGCAGCTGGGTGCCCTGCGCCGTGCCGACGAGGAAACCGCCACCGGGCTGGGCCTGCACGGTGCTTATCTGCTGGCCGAGGTGGAACGCGGGGGCAAAGGGCTCGATCTGCGCGCACAGCCGTTGCACCAGTTCGTGCCCGGTGCAGGCTTGAATGGCGGGAATGTCGTAAATGGGTTTGTCGCCGTACAGCTCAACGCACTGGCCGCCGGGGTGGGGCAGCGTGTCGATGACGTGGGCGCGCAGGCCATGCAGGCCCAGCTGGAACACCTGAAAAAGCCCGACAGGCCCCGCGCCGATGACGACGGCGTCGGTTGCTTGAGCCATTTCCGAGCCACTCATTGCGCTTCAGCGCTCGATACCGGTGCGCGCCCGAGCCAGTGCCACCGTGGAACTGGCTTTGCCAGGCCACTGGCGGCGTCCCCCTTGGGGGAAGACGCGAAGCGGCTCCGGGGGGATTTCACTTGACCAGGTCGTTGACCTTGCCCGGCTTGCCGTTCCATTCGTCGGCGTCGGGCAGCGCGGGCTTGCGCTTGGTGATGCTCTTCCAGCCGTCGGCAAAGGCCAGTTCGGCGTTGAGCTTGATGAAAGCGATCTGGTCGGCCGGCAGGTCTTCTTCGGCAAAGATGGCGTTGGCCGGGCACTCGGGGATGCAGACGGCGCAGTCGATGCACTCATCGGGGTCGATGACGAGCATGTTCGGGCCTTCGCGGAAGCAGTCCACGGGGCACACGTCCACACAATCGGTGTACTTGCACTTGATGCAGTTTTCGGAGACGACGTGGGTCATGACAGGAGTTGTGTGGGTCGGTGAAAACCCTCTATTTTAGAAGCTTTCACCGACCGGGTTGAAGGGGGCCCTGCGGCCAATGGGGGTTCCAGGCGTTCAGGGGTTCAGCGGGTTGATGCAGGTCAGTTGACCAGCACGGCACCGGCGGTTTTGTGGCTGGCCGTGTCCACCAAAATCAGCGACCCCAGCACGCGGGCCTGGTTGAATGCGGCGGCGGGAATCGCCTCCTGCAGCAGCAGGTCCACATGGCCGATGGCGTTGGGGTCGAGCTGCGTGGCGGCCTCTTCGGCCAGCGTGTGGATGTTGAGCTTGTGCACCACGGCTTTCACCTTGGCCTTGACCCAGCGGTGGCCGTGCAGCGCCCAGTACACGCGGCCTGCGACCAGCGGCTCGTCGTCCATCCAGGCAATGGTGGTGCGCAGCTCGCGGCGGGCAGGCCAGGCGGGTGTGGCGGCGGGGGTGTCGCCAAAGTCGTCTTCGGCAGGCGCTGCTGCAGCGGCGGTGGGCGCGGCCAGGATCCAGTCGCCCCGCGAGACATCCACCTCGCGGTCCAGGATGATGCCGGCGCTGGTGCCTGCGGGCACATCGCTGGGGCGGCGGGCGTGGTCCAGCACCTGGGCCACGGTGGCGAGCTGGCCGCTGGGGAAAATCTGCACGGCGGTGCCAGGCGCCACGGCGCCTGCGGCCACGCGGCCCCAGAACACGCGGCGGCCTTGGGAGGTGTCGGACGACGAGGACGAGGATTTTTCGACCCACTGCACCGGAAAAGCCAGCGGCAGGCCGGTGTCGGCAGGCGTGTTGGGCAATGCTTCAAGCACCTGCAGCAGCGTGGGGCCTTCGTAGCCACCCCAGCCGGGATGGGCGTCCACCACGTTCCAGCCCTTGAGGGCGGACACGGGCACCATGGCGCGCACGGTAATGCCAGCCGCCTGGGCGAAGGACTGCAGTGCGCCCTGGATGTGCTTCCAGGCCAGCGCGGGGTCTTCCACCGCGTCGAGCTTGTTCACGGCAAACACCAGCGAGTGCACGCGCAGCAGATGCGCCAGCAGGCTGTGGCGGCGGGTTTGGGGCAGCAGGGCGAGTTGCGGATTCTTCCAGTCGAGCTTGGTGGCATCGACCAGCACCACGGCGGCGTCGGCGCTGCTGGCGGCGGTGACCATGTTGCGGGTGTACTGCTCGTGGCCGGGCGCGTCGCCGATGATGAACTTGCGCGTTTCGGTGGCGAAGTAGCGGTAGGCCACGTCGATGGTGATGCCTTGCTCGCGCTCGGCGGAGAGGCCGTCGGTCAGCAGGGCCAGGTCGGTTTCGCCGCCGCGCTGCACGCCGGCCAGGTGGTCTTGCAGCACCGCGCGGCTGTCCACCAGCAGGCGGCCGATCAGTGTGCTCTTGCCGTCATCGACCGAGCCGCAGGTGATGAACTTGAGGGCGGAAATATGGTCATTTGTGCCGCTAGCGCTTGTCTGGATTGCGCTTGTAGCTATCGAATTAATAGTGTTTGTCATCAGAAATAACCGTCTTTCTTGCGCTTTTCCATCGAGGCGTCGCTGGTCTTGTCGTCCATGCGGGTGGCGCCGCGCTCGCTCACGTCGGCGGCCAGGGTCTCGATCACGATCTCGGCCGGGGTGGCGGCGGTGCTTTCCACCGGTGCGGTGCAGGTGATGTCGCCCACGGTGCGAAAGCGCACGTCGCGCGTCTGCACCGTCTCGCCATCGCGCGGCGGTGTCAGTTCGGTCACGGGCATCAGCATGCCCCGGCGGTCCACCACCTGGCGCTTGTGCGTGTAGTAAATGCTGGGCAGGCCGATCTGCTCGCGGTCGATGTACTGCCACACATCGAGCTCGGTCCAGTTGCTGATGGGGAACACGCGAAAGTGCTCGCCGGGCTGCAGGCGGGTGTTGAACAGCGTCCACAGCTCGGGGCGCTGGGCCTTGGGCTGCCATTGGCCAAAGCTGTCGCGGTGGCTGAAGATGCGCTCCTTGGCGCGGGCTTTTTCTTCGTCGCGGCGGGCGCCGCCAATCAGCGCGTCAAAGCGGAATTCTTCAATCGCTTCGAGCAGCGTGACCGACTGGTGCACGTTGCGCGACTCGCCCGGGTGGGCCAGGCGCACGGTGCCGCGCGCCATCGAGTCCTCGACGCTGCGCACGATCAGTTCAGCCCCCAGTTCCTTCGCGCGGAAGTCACGGAAATCCGTCACTTCGGGGAAGTTGTGGCCGGTGTCGATCATGAGCAGCGGGTAGGGAATGCCGCCGCCGCTGGCCTTGGTGCCAAAGGCTTTTTCGGCGCACTTGAGCATGACCAGCGAATCCTTGCCGCCCGAAAACAGCAGGGCGGGGCGTTCAAAGGCGGCGGCCACCTCGCGCAGGATGAAGATGGTTTCTTCTTCCAGGGCGTCGAGGTGCGAGTTGTTGAGGTGGTAGCTCATGGGGTTGTTCTGCAGCCGTGCTGCATCGGTACGGGCGTTCATGGTGGGATCTGTGGTGGGTTCAGTGGGCCAGGTGCAGGCCGCACTCGCGGTTGTCCTCGCCCTTGGTGGGGTCCACGTAATCAAAGTTGTTGGGCAGGCCGTGCTGCACGCAGTATTCGTGCAGGTCTTTGGACGACCAGTGCAGCAGCGGCGCCACCTTGATCAGGCCATCGGGGTTGATGCTCACGGGGTCCATCTGTGCGCGCACGGCGGTGTCGGTGGCGCGCAGCGCCGTGAACCACACGTTCGGTGCGGTCTCGCGCAGGGCCCGGGCGAAGGGTTCCAGCTTCACTTCTGCGGTGAAGGCCGCATGGCGCGGGTCGTCCAGCGCGGGCGTGGCGCCGTCCACCGCCTCGCGGTGCGCGCGCGAGCGGCGTGGCAGGTAGATTTGCAGGTTCAGGCCCAGCTGCTTGGTCACTTCGTCGGCAAAGCGGTAGGTGGCCTCGGTGTTGTAGCCGTTGTCCATCCAGACCACCGGCACATCGCGCTGCACTTGCGTGACCATGTGCAGGATCACGGCCTCGAAGGGGCGAAAGTTGGTGGTGACGATGGCCCGCTGGCCCAGGCCCAAGGCCCATTTCACCAAGCCTGGGGCGTCGCGGCCGAGTTCGGCGTTCACGCGTGCGAGATCCAGCTGGCTCATACGGCTGCCTTGTCGTTCATGAAGTGGGGTTGGGGGTTCACGGCGTCGCCCTGGTAGAAGCCAGGAAACAGCTCGAACTGGCGCTGTGCATCGGCCACGTCCACGCCTTCGCGCAGCACGGCCGAACTGAAGCCCGTGCGCTGCATCTGCACCAGCTGGTCGATCAGCACGTCGCCCGTGGCGCGGATGTCGCCCGCAAAGCCACGGCGGCGGCGCAGCAAAAAGGCCTGGCTGAAGGCGCGGCCATCGGTGAAGTTGGGAAAGTGCAGGTCCACACGGTCCACGTTGTCCAGTGGCAGCGCCATGGCATCTGCATCGTTGGGCAGGGCCACGGTGCGGGCGTCACCCTCTGCGGGCGGCTGGTGGTCTTGGGCGGCGAGTAGTTTCAACATCATGGGCATGGGGCGGTGCGCTGGGCCGGGTCAGGCGGCTGCGAGTTCTTCTTTGTGGCGTGCCTGCTTGGCGGCTTCCTTGAACGGGTCCAGGCCCGTGCGGCGCACGGCCGCCTGGAAGGTTTCGCCCGGTTGGCGCAGGTCGCGGTAGGTGGTGAGCACGGCCTCGATCACATCCGGCACTTCGGCGGCCGAGAACGAGGGGCCGATCACCTTGCCGGCCATCGCCGGGCCCGACAGGTCAGAGCCATCGGAGCCGCCCAGCGTGACCTGGTACCACTCCTTGCCATCCTTGTCCACGCCCAGGATGCCGATGTGGCCACTGTGGTGGTGACCGCAGCTGTTGATGCAGCCGCTGATGTGCAGGTCGATCTCGCCGATGTCGTCGAGTTCGTCCAGGTCTTGATAACGCTGGGTGATGGCTTCGGCAATCGGCAGCGAGCGGGCATTGGCCAGCGCGCAAAAGTCGCCGCCGGGGCAGGCGATCATGTCGGTGAGCAACTGCACGTTGGCGCTGGCCAGGCCCAGGGCCTTGGCTTCTTGCCACAGGCTGAACAGCTGGCTGCCATGCACCCAGGGCAGCAGTACGTTCTGGTCGTGCGTCACGCGGGCTTCGCCGGCGGAGTATTTGTCCACCAGGTCGGCCAATGCGATGAGCTGTTCGCTGGTGGCGTCGCCGGGCGACTGGCCGGGGCGCTTGAACGACAGCGTGACGGCGCGCAGCTGCGGGTTCTGGTGCGCATGTACGTTGCGCTGGAGCCACCGGCCAAAGGCCACATGCTCCGCGGCCTGGGCCTTGAGCGAGGCTTCGAGCGCTGCGGGCTCTACGTCAGGAACCTTGGTCAGCTGGGGCGCCACAAAGCAGGCGGCCACGCGGTCAAACTCGGCCTGCGAAATGGTGTGCGGGCCGCCGTCGATCTCCAGGATCTGGCGGTACTCTTCTTCCACATCGTCGATGTATTGCTTGCCTTCGGCCTTGACCAGGATCTTGATGCGGGCCTTGTACTTGTTGTCGCGGCGGCCATGCTCGTTGTACACGCGCACGATGGCCTCGATGTAATTCATGATCTGGTTCCAGGGCAGGAACTCGCGGATCACCGTGCCAATCACCGGCGTGCGGCCCATGCCACCGCCCACGAACACCTTGAAACCGATCTCGCCCGCCTCGTTTTTGACGAGGTGCAGGCCCACGTCGTGCCAGCCGGTGGCGGCGCGGTCGTCCTTGGCGCCGCTGATCGCAATCTTGAACTTGCGCGGCAAAAAGGCGAACTCGGGGTGCAGTGTGGTCCACTGGCGCAGGATTTCTGCGTAGGGGCGGGGGTCCACGATTTCATCGACCGCCACACCCGCCAGCGCATCGGTGGTGGTGTTGCGAATGCAGTTGCCGCTGGTCTGGATGCCATGCAGATCCACGCTGGCCAGCAGGTCCATCACATCGGCACTTTTGGACAGCGGAATCCAGTTGAACTGCACATTGGTGCGGGTGGTGAAGTGGGCGCAGTTCTTGGGCAAGAAGGTGGTGCCCAGCAGGCCCTGGCCATCCATGGCGGCCTTGAACACTGCGGCTTCGGGTTCGTCGTATTCGCGGGCGATCTGCGCCAGCACGCGCAGCTGGCGGCTGGCAATTTCGCCGTAGGGCACGGCCACGCGCAGCATGGGGGCGTAGCGCTGCACATACCAGCCGTTTTGCAGGCGCAGCGGGCGGAAATCGTCCTCGCTCAACTTGCCGGTCTGCCAGCGTGTGAGCTGGTCACGGAACTGCGCCGCGCGCTGGTGCACGAACTGTTTGTCGAAGGCTGTGTATTGGTACATCGTAAAAACTCAGATCAGAACCAGTTTGGCGCCCGCCCAGGCGAGCAGCACGGAAAGGGCCGAGCGGATCAGGCGCTCCGGCGTGCGGGAAACCAGGCGCGAGCCCAGCCAGATGCCGGGCAGCGAGCCGGCCAGCAGTTGCAGCAGCAGGGGCCAATCGACCGAGCCCAGTGACGCGTGGCCCAGCCCGGCCACCAGCGTGAGCGGCACGGCGTAGGCGATGTCGGCGGCGATGATACGCGGCAGCGGCAGGTGCGGAAACACCAGCAGCAGCACCGTGACACCAATGGCCCCCGCGCCCACCGAGGTGAAGGTGACCAGCGTACCGATCACCGCCCCCAGCAGCACCGGCAGGCTCCAGTGGCGCGGCTCGGCAGCATTGGCGGCGTTGGCTTGGCGGGCGGCCAGTTCGGCAGCTTGGCGTTGGGGCGAGAACGCCAGCACCTTGTAGGCCGTGGCAGCGGCGGTGAGCAGCAGGGCGATGCCCAGCGTGCTGGTCATGAGATTTTGTGCCTGCGCCGTGGCCGGCCCCATGCGGTGCAGCAGCCACAGCGCCGCCAGTGCCGCCGGAATGCTGCCAGCGCACAGCAGGCCCACCACGCGCCAGGGCACCAGGCGCTGGCGCGCCATGCTCACGGTGCCGCCCATCTTGGTGAAGGCGGCGAAGAGCAGGTCGGTGCCAATGGCCAGGTGGGGCTTGACGCCAAAGAAGAAAATCAGCACGGGCGTCATCAGCGAGCCGCCACCCACGCCGGTCAGGCCCACGATGAGCCCGACGGCAAAGCCCGCAAAAACAAACGCGAAATCATGCATGGCGGTGAATGTAGAGGCCATGCTTATGGAAACAAACGATTGTTTCGTGCTTCCAATATGCTTATATAAATATAAGCAAGTTCTGGTGCGGGTTTGCGAGGGTTTGGGACGGTGCGGGCAGAGGGGCTGCAGGCCGGATGCCCACCTATTGCAGGCGCTCGGTGCCCAGCGCTTTGGCCAGTTTGGCGTCCAGCGGCAGGGGCTCGCCCTGCAGGCGGGCCGCCAGCAATTCGCCGCACAAAAGGGCCAGGCTCAGCCCCCGCGCACCCATGGCGGTGCAGACCCACAGGCCCGGAAGGCCTGCGGCATCGACGGGGCCCACGATGGGCAAGCGGTCCGGCGCCGTGCAGCGCACTGCGGCCCAGGTCTGCAAAGCGGGCGCTGCCGCAGTCGAATCTCCAAGGTCTGAATCTTTTCCCGGCGTGGCGAGCGCTGGGGTGGAGAGGGCCGGCGTGGCGAGGGCGGGGGTGAGGGCGAAGGCAGGCGCCAGCTGCGGCGCCATCCGGGGCAGCAGGGCCTGCAGCTTGGCCCAGTTGGTGGTGTGGGCTGCCTCGACATCGCTGGCGGATGGCGGCAGGGCCTGTACGTCTCGCTCAAAGGTGGAACCCATCACCCAGGCGTGGGGACCGTCGGGGCTGTTGTCCAGCGGAAACCGGGGAACCAGGTTGCCATGGCCATTGGCCGGGAACGGCAGCAGGGGCGCGGCCGGGCCGGTATGGATGCCCCAGGACACCTGCCCGCGCACCGGCTGCAGGGGCCAGCGGTGGTTCAGCAGCTGCAGACTGCCCGCGCCTGCGGCAATGACGAGCGTGGGCGCCTCCGCCATCGGTTGGCCCTGCGCGTCCAGTGCCTGCCAGACCGAGGCCGCGGCACCGTCCTCGGCGCCAGGGCGCTCCACGCGGCGCAGTTGGGCCACCTGGCAATGGCCCTGCCAGCGGATACCGGGCTGTGCCAGCAAGGCCTTGGCCAAGCGCGCCGGGCGCACCCAGCCGGCCTGGTGGTGCCAGCAGGCGGTGGCGTCGGGTGGCAATTGGGCCTCGGCCAGGGCTGCGGGCGGTGCGGGCTGGCTCCAGGCGGCGCCCGGTCCGTCCGGCCAGTCGGGCGGCAGGCCAGGGGTGCCGTCGGTGCGGTGCTCCAGCACGCCGCAACGGGACCAGTCCACGCCTTCGCGCAGCAGCCAGTCGGCCTGCTGCAGCGTGGTGCGTATGCCGCTGCGCGACAAGCGCGACAGCACGCTGTCGTCGGGCGACACATGGGGGGCAAACACCCCGGCGGGCAGAGCCGATGCGCCCGCTGCAGGCTCGGCAGCCTGGTCCAGCACCACCACCTGCCAGCCGCGTCGGGCCAGGCTGGCGGCGGTGGCAGCGCCGGCGATTCCGCCGCCGATCACGATGCAGGGGCCGGGCAGGGCGGGCTCCGGGGTGGCCTCGGGCTGGCGCGTGGTGCGCGGCTCCCAGCGCGGGTTGTAGGTGGCATGCAGGTTGTCGCGCTGGGGCGGCACGCCGGGCACGCGCGTCACCTCGAACCCGCATTGCGCCAGGGCATCGCGCACGGCGCGGGCAATGGTCCAGGTGGCCAGCCGCGTGCCACGGCGGCAGCAGCGCGCCACGGCCTTCAAGGTGTGCAGGTCCCAGATCTCGGGGTTGCGCTGGGGGCTGAAGCCGTCGAGGTAGACCGCATCCACGGTCAGGCTCTGCTGGCGCAGCAGGGTTTGCGTATCGCCCACATACAGCGTGAGCAGCACCCGGCCTTCGTCAAACCGCAGCCGATGCACGCCCGGCAGCAGGCCCCACCATTGGCGGTGCAACTCTTCGGCCAGCGGCGCGAGTTCGGGGTGGGCGCTGGTCGCGCGCAGCAGATCGGCCGCGCTGACGGGCCAGGCATCGGTCGAGACAAAGTGCAGCAGCGTGGGCCGCTGCGGGTCGGCCCGCCAGGCAGCCCAGGTCACCAGAAAGTTCAGGCCGAAGCCAAACCCGGTTTCCAGAATGCGCCACTGCGGCAGCCCGGCCCAGGCCTCGGGCAGGCCGCAGCCGTGCAGAAAAACGCGGCGGGCCTGGGTGAGGCCGCCGTTTTCGCTGTGGTAGCGGTCGCCGAAGCGGGGGCTGTAGGGGGTGCCGTCCGGCAGCCAATCGATCGGCTCGGACATGGAGAAGAGAAGGGGAAGATCAGGCGCTGGGAGGTACGTAACCGGCTGCAGCGTCTGCGCCGCCGCCAAAAAAGTGGTTCTCCATCTGCCGCGCCAGGTACTGGCGGGCACGCGCATCGGCCAGGTTCAGGCGGTTTTCATTGACCAGCATGGTCTGGTGCTTGAGCCAGCCCGCCCAGGCTTCCTTGCTCACGCTTTCCCAGATGCGCTTGCCCAGCTCGCCGGGGTAGGGCGGAAAGTCGAGGCCTTCGGCTTCCTTGCCGAGCTTGATGCATTGAACGGTGCGTGCCATGGGGTTTCCTTGTGATGGGTGTGAGCAAAAAGGCTTGCTCAGATGATTTGGATATAAAGAACTGAAATCTTAGTAGTTCCAGTTTTGAAGAGGGCCTTCCAGAATGCGTTTCATCGGTGTTTTGCACCGCAACACATTCACAAAAGAGGCCCTCCAATGAACTTTCGCCGCGACTTTATCAAGTTTCCCTTCGCTGTTGCCCTGACCGGCGCTTTGGCCCTGACGGCGCTGCCGTCGTTTGCGCAGTCTGTGACCTTGCTCAACGTGTCGTACGACCCCACCCGCGAGCTGTATGTCGAGTTCAACCAGGCTTTCGCCAAGCACTGGAAGGCCAAGACCGGCCAGGACGTAACCATCAAGCAAAGCCACGGCGGCTCGGGCAAGCAGGCGCGCTCCATCATCGACGGGCTCGATGCCGACGTGGCCACGCTGGCCCTGGCCGGTGACACTGACGCGCTGCACACCAACGGCGGCTGGATTCCGAAAGACTGGCAAAAGCGCCTGCCGCACAACAGCTCGCCCTACACCTCCACCATCGTGCTGGTGGTGCGCCAGGGCAACCCCAAGGGCATCAAGGACTGGGACGACCTCATCAAGCCCGGCATCAGCGTGATCACGCCCAACCCCAAGACCTCGGGCGGCGCGCGCTGGAATTACCTGGCCGCCTGGGAATTCGCCAAGCGCAAGCTGGGCAGCGATGCCAAGGCCAAGGATTTTGTCGCCAAGCTTTACGGTAATGTGCCCGTGCTCGACACCGGTGCCCGGGGCTCCACCATCACCTTTGCCCAGCGCAACCAGGGGGATGTGCTGATTGCCTGGGAAAACGAGGCCTACTTGCTCGAAAAGGAATTCGGCACCAAGTTCGACGTGATTGCCCCCTCCATCTCCATCCTGGCCGAGCCCGCAGTGACCGTGGTGGACAAGAACGTGGACAAAAAGGGCACCCGCGCCGTGGCCGAGGAATACCTCAAGTTCCTCTACACCGAGGAAGGCCAGGACATCGCGGGCAAGAATTTCTACCGCCCCGCCGTGTCTGAAAAAGCCAAGGCCAAGTACGCCAGGCAGTTCCCCCATCTGAACCTGTTCACCATCAACGATGCGTTTGGTGGCTGGGACAAGGCGGCCAAGGACCACTTTGCGGACAACGCGAGCTTTGACCAGATTTACACGCGCAAATAAATGCCAAATTGGCCTCTAGCCCTTATAAATAAAGCGCTAGCAGCTATCAAAATTGAATTGAAAGAACGCCATGTCCGCCTTGTTGATCGCCGGTAGCCCCTCGGAGCGCTCACGCTCCGCCGCATTGCTCGATGCCGTGGCCCAGCGCCTGTCGGTGCGCGGCGCGCTGGTGGACCGCATCCATATCCGCGACCTGTCGCCCCAGGCGCTGCTGCTGGCCGATTTTGGCCACCCCACCGTGGTGAAAGCCATCGACCAGGTGGCCGATGCCAGCGTGCTGGTGGTGGCCACACCGGTCTATAAGGCGGCCTACAGCGGCGTGCTCAAGGTGTTTCTGGATCTGCTGCCGCAAACAGCCCTCAAAGGCAAGACCGTGCTGCCCCTGGCCACGGGCGGCAGCCCGCACCACATGCTGGCGCTTGACTATGCGCTGCGCCCCGTGCTGCAGTCGCTCGGCGCCAAGCACATCCTGCCGGGCATCTATGCCACCGACGCGCAGGTCACGCTGACGCCCGAAGGCACCTACCACCTGCAGGCCGACATTGCCGCCCGGCTGGATGACGCGGTGAACGTGCTGGTGACTGAAACCCTTCGCCCATCGCCCGCCCAGGCCACACGGTTCGCGCCCGTGCATTTTTCCCAGGTGCGATGTAGCGTCTGACGCGGGTGCGGTGCTGCGGCAACCCGCAGCGTCAGCGCCACCTTCTTCGTTCATTCCTCTTTTTTCGATTTTTGCTGCGCCGGGTGCGCGGGCAGGGCGGTGTGCGTCCTGCTGCAAGCCCAGCCCGGCCGCCAACCCCTTGTATTTGTTTTGAATCTGGAGCCCGCACCATGAACGAACTGACCCGCTTTTCCCTGCAGCGCCGTCACCTGCTCGCTGTAGGCGCTGCCGCCGCCGCAACGGTTGCCACATCCACCCAGGCCTGGGCGCAGGCACCCGCCCGCGTGCTGCGCGTGGGCCACCAAAAGGGCTGGCTGTCCATCCTCAAGGGCCGCGGCACGCTCGAAAAGCGCCTCGCGCCGCTGGGCGTGAAGGTGACGTGGACCGAGTTCAACGCAGGCCCCGTCCAGCTTGAAGCGCTCAATGTGGGCTCCATCGACTTTGGTGACGTGGGCGAGGCGCCGCCCATCTTTGCCCAGGCCGCAGGCGCGCCGCTGGTCTATGCGGGCGCCACGGTGCCGCGCCCCGCGCTGGAGGCGGTGATCGTGCCCAAGGAGTCGCCGATCCGCAGCGTGGCCGACCTCAAGGGCAAGCGCGTGGCCTACAACAAGGGCTCGAACGTGCAGTATTTTCTGGTCAAGCTGCTGCAAAAGCACGGCCTGAAGTACGGCGACGTGCAATCCGTCTTCCTGGCCCCCGCCGACGCGCGCGCCGCCTTTGAGCGGGGAGCGGTGGATGCCTGGATCATCTGGGACCCGTTCCTGGCCGCTGCCCAAAAAATGCTGGACGCCCGCCTGCTGGCCGATGCCACCGGCGTGGTCAACAACCGCCAGTACTACTTCACCTCGCGCGATTTCGCGACCAAGAACACCGATGTGCTGCGCATCGCGATTGAAGAGGTCAACGCGATTGACACCTGGATTTCCAAGAACCAAGCGGCTGCAGCCGCCGAGCTGTCTGCGGTGCTGGGCTTGGACAAGGGCATCACCGAGCTGTACCTGAGCCGCGCCAGGTATGGCACGGCGCCCGTCACCCGCGACATCCTGGCCGAGCAGCAGGCCATTGCCGACACCTTCTTCGACCTCAAGCTCATTCCCAAAAAGCTCAACCTGCTGCACGCCGCACCGGTCGATCTGCTGTAACCCGTATTGCCCCCATATTGCCCCCCGAACTGCCCAAGGAGCCCGCCATGCCAGCGCCCATGCCCTTTGCCTTGCACGCCCAACTGCAACGCGTGTTGTGCGTCACGGCCACGGCCTGGGGGCTAGGCGTGCAGCAGCGCCGCTGGGTGCGGCGCGCTCCCCAGTTTGGCTTTGCCATCTCGTACTGAAAGACCTGTGCCATGCAAATTTTCTGGTTCATTCCCACCCACGGCGACAGCCGGTATCTGGGCACCGCCAAGGGCGCGCGCCAGCTCAGCCACGATTACCTCCAGCAGGTGGCGGTGGCGGCAGACAGTCTGGGTTATGAAGGCGTGCTCATCCCCACCGGCCGCTCGTGCGAAGACCCCTGGGTGATCGCATCGAGCCTGATCGCGGTCACGAAGAAGCTCAAGTTTCTGGTCGCGGTGCGCCCCGGTCTGCACCAGCCCGCACTGGCGGCGCGCATGGCGGCCAGTTTTGACCGGCTCTCGGGCGGCCGGCTGCTGATCAATCTGGTGACCGGTGGCGACCAGGCGGAACTGGAGGGCGATGGCGTGTTTCTGGACCACGCCACGCGCTACGAGCAGTCTGCCGAGTTCATCCGCATCTGGCGCGAGATTCTGGCGCGCAGCCACCAGGGGGAATCGCTGGACTTCGAGGGCAAGCACCTGTCGGTCAAGGGCGCCAAGCTGCTGTTTCCGCCCCTGCAGCATCCGCACCCGCCGGTGTATTTCGGCGGCTCGTCCGACGCCGCCCACGACCTGGCAGCCGAGCAGGTCGAGACCTACCTGACCTGGGGTGAACCGCCCGCAGAAGTGGCCAAGAAGGTGGCCGATGTGCGCGCCCGCGCTGCCAAACGCGGCCGCACGGTCAAGTTCGGCATCCGTCTGCACGTCATCGTGCGCGAGACCGACGCGCAGGCCTGGGCCGCTGCCGAAGAACTCATCAGCCATGTTCAGGACGAGACCGTGGCGCATGCCCAGGCCGTGTTCGCGCGCATGGACTCAGAGGGCCAGCGCCGCATGGCCGCACTGCATGCGGGCGGCGTCAAGCGCAGCCGCAAGGACCTGGAGATCAGCCCCAACCTGTGGGCCGGCGTGGGCCTGGTGCGCGGTGGCGCTGGCACGGCCCTGGTGGGCGATCCGCAGACGGTGGCCGCACGCATCGAGGAATACGCGGCGCTGGGCCTGGACACCTTTGTGCTGTCGGGCTACCCGCACCTGGAAGAGGCCTACCGCTTTGCCGAGCTCGTGTTCCCGCTGCTGCCGCTGGGGGTGCGCGACAAGCTCACGGGCGGAAACCCGCTGGGCCCGTTTGGCGAGACCGTGGCCAACGACTTTGTGCCGCGTGCATCGCAAAGCTGAATCAGCACCACAGGAGCCACGCCATGAGCATCCAGTCAATCAACCACGTGCAGCTGGCCTTCCCGGCCGGGGCCGAGGCGCCGATCCGGCGCTTTTATGCCAGCCTGCTGGGCTTGCCCGAGGTGCGCCTGCAGGCCGGCAACACGCTGCGCTTTGCGGCGGGCACCCAGCGCATCGACCTGGTGCCCACCGAGCACTGGCAGCCCGCGCCCGCGGTGTCGCACCTGGCCTTCGAGGTGCAGGACCTGCCCGCGCTGCGCCACCGCCTGCTGCAGGCCGAGCTGGCGCTGGTGGAAAACCGCGCGCTGCCCGGCTACCTGCGCTTTTACGTCAAGGACCCGGCGGGCAACCAGCTGGAGTTTCTGGAACCCGATGACGTATTACAGGAAATCACCCCATGACACAGACCACCCGAGAGCTGCAGATATCGCCTGTGGCGGACCCCGTTGACTTGCCGCTCGACGGGCCTTGGCTCCCCGCGCCGCTGGCCCGCTTTCTTGCCAATGTCGCGCAGCGCCTGCTGCCCTGGGCCGTGCCCGTGGGGCTGATCGTGCTGTGGCAGATCGCATCGTCGCTGGGCTGGCTGTCCACCCGCGTGCTGCCCGCGCCGCTCGAAGTTGTGAAGGCGGCCTGGACGCTCACCGCGTCGGGCGAGTTGTGGACGCACGTCAAGGTCAGCGCGGGCCGCGCGCTGGCCGGGCTGGCTATTGGCGGCGGGCTGGGCCTGCTGCTGGGCTTGCTCACCGGCTCGGTCAAGCTGTTCGAGACGCTGCTCGACTCCACCATCCAGATGGTGCGCAACATCCCCGCGCTGGCGCTGATCCCGCTGGTGATCCTGTGGTTCGGTATCGACGAGTCGGCCAAGCTGTTCCTCATCAGCGTGTCGGTGTTCTTCCCGATCTACCTCAACACCTTCCACGGCATCCGCAACGTGGACCCGGGCCTGATCGAGATGGGACGCACCTACGGCCTGGGCCGCTGGCAGCTTTACCAACAGATCATCCTGCCCGGCGCGCTCTCCAGCATCCTCGTGGGGCTGCGCTTCTCGCTGGGGCTGATGTGGGTGATCCTGATCGTGGCCGAAACCATCTCGGCGCAGGCCGGCATCGGCTACCTGACCATGAACGCCCGCGAGTTTTTGCAGACCGACATCGTGCTCGTGGGCATCCTGCTCTATGCCCTGCTGGGCAAGCTGGCCGACCTGTTTGCCAAGGGGCTGGAGCGCTACTGGCTGCGCTGGCATCCTGGTTATGCATCGCCCTGAGCGGCTGCGCCGCATCGGCGGCTTGGCGGCCCTTGCGCGGCGTCCCTCGCATGGGGCCGCGCCCCCGCGCAATCACTGTGTCCTATCACTCATATTTTTATAGCTGCTAGCGCTTGATGGATAAGCGCAGGAGGCCATTTTGACTACAAATTTATCCCCGCAACAGCAGGGCGTGCGCCTGGAAGTGCGCAACGTGGACAAGCGCTACGGCACGCGCGACGTGCTCAAGAAGGCCGAACTGATCATCGAACCCGGCCAGTTCGTCGCCATCGTGGGGCGCAGCGGCTGCGGCAAGAGCACGCTGCTGCGCCTGGTGGCGGGGCTGGAATCCGTCTCGGGCGGTGCGATCCGCCTGGACGGCAAGGACATCGCCGGCCTGAGCGAGGGCACCCGCATCATGTTCCAGGACTCGCGCCTGCTGCCCTGGAAGCGGGTGGTGGACAACGTGGCCCTGGGCCTGCAGCCCGAGCGGCGCGGCGCCGCCGCCGAGGTGCTGGCCCGCGTGGGTCTGGGCGACCGCCTGGGCGAGTGGCCGGCGCGCCTGTCGGGCGGTCAGCGCCAACGCGTGGCCCTGGCCCGTGCGCTGGTGCACAACCCGCGCCTGCTGCTGCTCGATGAACCGCTGGGCGCGCTCGATGCGCTCACCCGCATCGAAATGCACCGCCTCATCGAAGGCCTGTGGCAGGCCAGCGGCTTCACCGCGCTGCTGGTCACCCACGACGTGCAGGAGGCCGTGGCGCTGGCCGACCGCGTGATCCTGATCGAGGACGGACAGATCGCGCTGGACCAGCGCATCGACCTGCCGCGCCCGCGCTCGCATGGCGACGCCGCGTTTGCCGCCATCGAAAAACGCATTCTCGACCGCGTGCTGCAAAAGCCCGAGGGTGAACCCGCGCACGAATCGGCATGGCCCGGCGTCCCGGCCCACGGTTTGCGCTGGGCGGTGTGATTTCCTTTTCGCTTTCACTGACTTTTTTCAACGGACTTATCAAGGAGAACCCCATGTCCATTCAAGCCATCAATGTTCGCAACCAGTTCAAGGGCAAAGTGCGCGAGATCATTCGCGGCGATGTCGTCTCGGAAGTCGATGTCGAAACCCCGTGGGGCATCGTCACCTCGGTCATCACCACCCGCTCGGTGGACGATCTGGCCCTGGTGGTGGGCTCGGACGTAGTGGCCCTCGTCAAGTCCACCGAGGTGTCTATCGCCAAGCTGTAAGCAATGTGAGTTAAACGGGCTGCTGGCGCTTTATGGATAAGCGCCAGCAGCTATAAAAATAATAGTAAAGGCCCTGCATTGCGGGGCCTCCCCATTGGGACCCATGAATTTTCAGCAACTGCGCTCCGTGCGCGAAGCCGTGCGCCGTGGCTTCAACCTGACCGAGGTGGCGGCCATGCTCCACACCTCGCAGCCCGGCGTCAGCCGCCAGATCCGCGAGCTGGAGGAAGAGCTGGGCGTGGAGATCTTCGTGCGCGCCGGCAAGCGGCTCACCGGCCTCACGCCGCCCGGCGAAACGCTGTTGCCCATCGTGGAGCGCCTGCTGCTGGAGTCGGACAACCTGCGGCGCGTGGGGCAGGATTTCAGCGCCAGCGCGCAGGGGCGCCTGTCGGTGGCGGCCACGCATTCGCAGGCGCGCTATGCGCTGCCGCAGGTGGTGCGCGACTTTCGCACGCTGTTTCCGCAGGTGTCGCTGCACCTGCACCAGGGCTCGCCGCGCCAGGTGGCCGAAATGCTGCTCAGCGGCGAGGCCGACATCGGCGTGGCCACCGAGGCGCTGGCGGGCTACGACGCGCTGGTCACGCTGCCTTGCTATCGCTGGACGCACAGCATCGTCGTGCCACCGGGCCATGCGCTGCTGCAGCAGCGCGAGCCGGTCACGCTGGAGCAGCTGGCGCAATACCCCATCATCACCTACGAGCTCGGCTACACGGGCCGCGCGCACATCGACGAGGCCTTTGCCCGCGAGGGGCTGGCCCCCGACATCGTGCTCACCGCCATGGATGCCGACGTGATCAAGACCTATGTGGAGCTGGACATGGGCGTGGGCATCGTCGCCTCGATTGCCGTGGACCCCGAGCGCGACCGGCAGCTGCGCATGATTGATGCGGGCCACCTGTTCGAGGTCAACCTCACGCGACTGGCCCTGCGCAAAGGGGCGTGGCTGCGCGGCTATGCCTACCATTTCATCGAGAGCTTCGTGCCCACGCTGACGCGCGAAAGTGTGGAAAAGGCCATGCGCGAGGGGGCCGCGCTGCCAGTGCCCGACTGAGGCGCGCGCAAGGAAGGTACCAGAGGTGCGCAGTCGGCATGCGCATGGCAAGTCTGCGCCGCGCGCATATGGTTCCTTGAAATTCTGCGTTCACAGCGCGCAGGGGGCCGGGTAACGTGGCTACAGCCGGCCTGGCTTGTAGCGGGCCGGGCTGCCAACCGACCCTTTTCGCTCAAGGAACCCCGATGACCCAACGCAAGCTGCGCCTCGGCGCTTTCATCATGGCCACCGGCCACCACATTGCCGCGTGGCGCCACCCCGGCGCGCAGGCTGACGCCGGTATCAACATCGACCACTACATCGCGCTGGCCAAGACGGCCGAGCGCGGCTTGTTCGACCAGGTGTTCGTGGCCGACAGCCCCGGCATCAAGCACACCGGCGACGAGGAGTCGTTCAGCCGCCAGGGGCGCATGTCGCATTTCGAACCTGTCACGCTGTGGGCCGCGCTGTCGGCCGTGACGCAGCACATTGGCTTTGTGGCAACGGCCTCCACCACCTACGAAGATCCGTTTCTGCTGGCCCGCAAGTTCGCCTCGCTCGACCACATTAGCAAGGGCCGTGCCGCCTGGAATGTGGTAACGACCAGCGCCGATTCGGTGCACGGCAACTTCGGCCTGGCGGCCCACCCCGACCCTGCCGTGCGCTATGAGCGCGCCCATGAGTTCGTGGACGTGGTCAAGGGCCTGTGGGACAGCTTTGACGACGATGCCTTGGTGCGCGACCGCGCCTCGGGCGTGTATTTCGACCCGCAGAAACTGCACAAGCTCAACCATGTGGGCAAGCATCTCAAGGTGGAAGGGCCGCTGAACATTGAGCGCCCGCCGCAGGGCTACCCGGTGATCGTGCAGGCGGGCTCGTCGGAAGACGGCAAGGAGCTGGCCGCCGCCACGGCCGAGGCCATCTTCACGGCCTGGACCAGCCTGGCCGAAGCGCAGGCGTTCTACAGCGATGTGAAAGGGCGCATGGCCAGGTACGGCCGCCGGCCCGAAGAACTGCTGGTGCTGCCCGGCATCTCGCCGGTGATCGGCCGCACGCAGGAAGAGGCCGAGGCCAAGTGGGCGGAGCTGCAGGCGCTGATCCATCCCTCGGTGGGCCTGGCGACCCTTGCTCCATTCTGGCCACTCGACGAGCTGCAGCGCTGGGACCTGGATGCCCCGCCGCCGTACTACCCCGAGCCGCCCAAGGGCGTGAACAGCCGTGCGCATGTGGTGATCGAACTGGCGCGGCGCGAGCGCTACACCCTGCGCCAGCTTTATGAGTACCTGGCGGGCGCGCGCGGCCACTGGGTGGTGATTGGCACGCCAGAGACCATTGCCGACCGCATGCAGGAGTGGTTTGAAAACGGCGCGGCCGACGGCTTCAATGTGATGCCGCCGGTGCTGCCGCAGTCACTGGACGAGTTTGTGGACCTGGTCATCCCCGAGCTGCAGCGCCGGGGCCTGTTTCGCACCGCCTACGAAGGCAGCACGCTGCGCGAGAACCTGGGCCTGGCGCGGCCCGAGAGCCGGTATGCGCATGCGGTGAAGGCGGCCTGAGGCTGCTGCGCCAAACCGAGGGATGGCCTGCATAACCCTCGCAAGTCGGTGGTAGTGCGGATCGGGATGGGCCACAAGGCGTCTTTTTGCGGCCAATAGCTCGGCTATTGGCGAGAAAAGCAACGCAGTGGACCGCCCGAGGCCGCGGTAACACAGACTGCAGGGAGTTATGCAGGCCATCCCTAACCCATGGCGGGCCGGGTTTGGCGCTTTGTTTGCGGAAGCTTTCAGCTGTAGTTAGCGGGCTGCGGAAGCTCGCCGTTGAGGGCCCAGCGGCCCAGTGTCTGGAGCTTGTAGTCCAGCGGATCGTGCAGGGTGTGCGTGCGCACGTTGCGCCAGAAGCGGTCATACCCCAGGCTGGCGCGGGTGCCCCGCGAGCCCACCACTTCAAACAGTTCCTGGCTGGCAAACAGGCCGGCCCGGTGCGCAATGACCTTGGCTTCGGCCACGGCCAGGGCCACTTCGCCGCGCTGCGCTGCGGTCAGCGACTGGCCGCGTTCCCAGGCGGCCTGTACCGCCCGCGATGCGCGCTCTGCCAGGGCGGTGGCGGCGGCAATCTGGGCCTGCATGTCGCCCATGCGGTTGAGCAGGTAGGGGTCTTCGGTGGCCTTGTCCACCGAGGCGGCAATCCAGGGGCGGCCTTCGGCATGGGCGTACTGGCGGGCCTCCTGCTGCGCGCCCTGGGCAATGCCCAGGTACAGGTTCACCAGCACCAGCTGCGCCAGGCAGTTGCGCAGGGTGTGGAACACGGTGGGGGGCGTGTGGTGGTCGCGCATCACATCAGCGCCCGCCAGCAGCACCCGGTCAAAGCGCACCGAGCCGCTGTCGGTCTGCCGCTGGCCAATGGGGTCCCAGTCTTCCTGCACCGAAATGCCTGGCGCCTGCGTGGCCAGTATGCCCAGCACGGGCTGGTCGCCGTCGGGATGGCGGGCCGACACCGTCATGTAGATCGATCCGCGCGTGCCTGAGCAAAAGCCCTTGGTGCCATCAAGCACAAAGCTCGGCCCCTCGCCCTGGGCCAGCAGCCGGGTGTCGCGCGGGTTCAGGGCATTGCCCCACCAGCCTTGCTCATCGGCCGTGCGGCGCAGCCAGCGGCGCTGCTGCTCGGCATTGCCGTAGATGAGCAAGGTAGCCACCTGCAGCTGATGGAAGGCCAGCAGGTGGGCTAGCGAGCTGTCCACCGCGGCGAGCTGGCGCACCAGGCGGTAGATGTCGGGCCAGGGCTGCTCCAGACCACCGTGTTCTTGGGGAATGGCCAGGCGCAGCAGGCCGGCTTCGCGGATCTGCGACTTTTCGAAGGTGGCGTGGCCGCCCTGGCGGTCGCGTTCGACAGCGGTTTGGCGCAGGGAGTGCAGGAGGTCGGTGAGGTCAAAAGGCATGAGGAAAAGCAGGTGCGGGGGACGAGTTAAAGGAATCGGAATCAAGGCGCATCAGTGGCAGATGGCGCCGTCCTGCAGCAAGGCCACTTCGAGCATGATTTCACTGGTGCGTTGCAGCCGGGCCTGCGCTTCCAGCCCCTGGGCACGCCACTGGTCCAGCAGGGCATCAAGGTGACGCGCCGATTCGGGGTCGGCTTGCGCCAGCTGCACCTGGGCCGAAGGGGCGGGCGCGATGGCATCGTCGAGCAGGTGGTAAAAGCGCCATTCGGTCTGTACCAGCAGCCGCTGCAGCAGGCCTTCGTCTTCGGCCAGCGCCGCGCATTCGCCGGCCATGAAGGCGCTGACGGCATGCACCGCCGAGCGGTATTGCACAGGGCGTGCGCCGAGGCGCTCGCGCAGCGGTTCGGCGTAAGGGCTGCCCTGGGCTACACACACGGCCTGGCCGTTCAAATCTGTCGTGCGCGTCATCGGGCCCTTGCGCAGCGCCACGACGCGCGCTGGCCCTTTCACATAGGGCACCGTGCCGCGCGTCGGGGTTGGCGCGCTTGCCGAGGCAGTCGGGCTGCCCGCCAGCACCAGATCCACCTGGCCTGCCGCCGTGGCCGTTGCCACCTGCTCGGGCGCGAGACCCACCAGTTGCACCTTCACACCCAATTGCTGGGCAATATGGCTCGCCAAACCGGCGTCGTAGCTGTCGGGTTCGGGGGGCAAAGGGTCGCTGGGCAGGGACGGGCGTGGGTACTCGCGCACGCCCACGCGCAGCACGCCGCGCTCGCGCGCCTGCAGCAGCAGGGGCCCGGGCGCCGGAGCGGAAAGGTTGGCTGGTGCGAAGGCTGCCACCAGCAGGTAGGCATCGGCTGGCCACCGCGACATCGCAACCCATCCGGCCGCAGCCAAGGCCGCCAGCGCCGCCAGCCACACGCGGCGTTGTATCGCGCGCCACAAAGGGCGTGGCTGCACGGCTGCGCCGCCCGAGGGCAGGGCGCGGGGCTCAGCCATGGAACTCCAGCCCCTTGCGCCAGCCGGTGAGCCGCGCCTCGATCAGGGCGAGTAGGTAGTTCAGGCCCAGCCCCAGCAGGGCCAGCAGCAGGATGCCCGCGTACATGGTGGGAATCTGGAAGATCTCCTGCGCGTTCAGGGTGAGAAAACCCAGCCCGGCATGGGCGCCGATCATTTCCGCCGCAACCAGCGCCGTGATCGAATACGCGCCCGCCAGCCGGATGCCTGTGAAGATCGAGGGCGAGGCGGCCGGCAGCACCACCCTGAAAAAGATGTAGCTGCGTGATGCCCCCATGGACAGTGCCGAATGCACCAGCAGCTTGTCCACTTGCTTGACGCCACCGATGGTGTTGAGCAGCACAGGCCAGAACGCAGCCCAGAAGATGATGGCCACCTTGGACGACTCGCCAATCCCCAGGAACAGCAGGAACACCGGAAACAGCGCAAACGCTGACACCTGGCGAAACAGTTGCAGCAGCGGATCCACAAAGGCTTCAAAGCGCTGGATGGCGCCCATCAGCAGCCCCAGGCCCACGCCGCTGGTGATGGCCAGCAGCAGGCCGACCAGCGAGCGTTGCAGGCTGGCGGTGACATGTTTCCAGAGCTGGCCGTTGTCCACCAGGGTGGCGATGGCGCGCACCACGTCGGAGGGTGGGCTCAGAAACGCCGGGTTCACCCAGCCCGCGCGGGGCAGCAGCTCCCACACGGCGAGAAACAGCACGATGCAGGCACTGCGCTCCAGGCCGCGCCGCAGGGTATGCAGCAGGCCGGTGAGCGGGGCAGGGCTTTGTGCCGGGGCGTGCCCGGCGGTCGAAATGGCAGAAGTGTTCATATGGCAAATCCCGTGAGGGCCAAGCGAAAGTCCGGCGCGGTGGGTACCAGTGGGGCCAGGGGCTCTTGCCGGTGGTTGCTGGCAAAGGCCACCTCGTCGCGCAGGATTTCCCAGGCTTGCTGGCGCAACTGCACAAATGCGGTGGAGTTGCGGATTTCGGGGGCGCGTGGGCGCGGCAGCGGCACGTCGAGGATGGCCTTGATGCGGCCGGGCCGGTGCGTCATCACGGCGATGCGGTCCGACAGGTAGATCGCCTCGTCCAGGCTGTGCGTGATGAAGACGATGGTTTTCTTGTGCAGCTCCCAGATGCGCAGCAGCTCGGACTGCAGGATTTCGCGCGTCTGCGCATCCAGCGCGGCGAAGGGCTCGTCCATCAGCAGCAGGTCGGGGTTGTAGGCCAGCGAGCGCGCAATGGCCACGCGCTGGCGCATGCCGCCCGACAGCTCGTGCGGGTAGCGGTGGCCAAAGCCTTCCAGCCCCACCAGTTCCAGAAACTCCTGCGCGGTGCGCCGGCGCTCGGCCTTGGGCAGCTTGCGGATCTCCAGCCCCACCTCGATGTTGCGCAGCACCGTGCGCCACGGAAACAGCGCATAGCCCTGGAACACCACGCCCTGGTGCTGGTTGATGCCCTCGGCGGGGCGACCGTCGATGGTGATGCTGCCGCCGGTCTTGCGCGACAGGCCCGCCAGCATGCTGAGAAAGGTGGATTTCCCGCAGCCCGAAGGCCCGAGGATGGTGAAGAACTCGCCGGGGCGAACGTCCAGGTCGAAGTACTTCAGCGCGGAAATGGTCTTTTTCTGGCCGAGCTCATCGCGGACCTGAAAGTCCATCTGCACGCCGCGCGCCACGATCTTGGCATCACTCATGGGTCAGCCCTTGGCGTGCGGGTTGAACTCGTTGGTGTACACGTCGGCCACCTTGACCTTGCCGGGGGCCAGCTTGCCCTCGGCCTGCAGGATGTCGATGTAGTACTGAATCGGCGGCTCGGTGATGAGCTGGTTGTCCACGTAGGCGTAACGCTCTACATGCTTGAGGTCCATGCCGATGCGCTCGGCCGTGTATTTGCGGGCCTCCTCGGGGTTGGCGTTGACCCAGTTGCCGGCCTTGGCCAGGGCGGCCACCACGTCGCGCACGGCCTGCGGGTTTTCGCGGGCGAACTTGCCGTTCACGCTGTAGGGCGACATGCCACCGAGGCCGCCGTCCAGGTCGAAGTCGCTCCACAGGCGCAGCAGGTCGGTGTTGGCCTCGGCGCCGCCCGAGTGCGGCGGGTGGATGATGGCCAGGTCCACATTGCCGGTGGCCACCGCCTGCTCGTTCTGGTTGTCGGGCACCACGATGAAATTGATCTTGTTCACGTCCACGCCGTGCTCGCGCAGGTATTTCTTGGTGACGAACTCGGCGCAGGCGCCAAAGCTGTTGAAACCGATGGTCTTGCCTTCGAGGTCCTTGGGCTGGCGGATGCCCGAGCTCTTTTTCACGAAGTACTTCATGTGGGGCGCTTCCTGCAGCGTTTTGCCGCCTGCGGCCACCACTTTCATGTCGGCGCCACTGGCAATGGCCGAGATCACCAGCGGCACCATGCGGGCACCAAAGTGGATGTCGCCCGTGCCGACGAGCGGAATGATCTGGGGTGCTGCCACCTTGCCCACATATTTGGGCCGGGTGCTGGTGCCCTCGAAATAGCCCAGGCGGTCGGCGAGGTAGATCAGGTCGAACGAGGGGTTGTCGGGGTAGAGGAATTCGACGATCTTGCTATTTCTTGCCGCCGACGGTGCGGTGGCAGCAGCAGAGGCGGCGGCCTGTTCATCGGGGCGCGAGCAGGCGGCCAGGCCCCAGCTGGCGGCGGTCAGTGCGGTGAGGGTTTTCAGCGCCGAGCGGCGGCTTGTGGCTAAGGTCATGATGCGCAGTCCTTCGAAAGGGAAACAGGTCGAAGGCTGCAGCGTAGGTTTTGATGCGCATCAAGCCAACGAAGGTTTGCGCATATGGTTAGGCGGTGCGTCGCGCATGCGCGGCCCGCAACCGAAATTTCAAATAAAAATGGCCTCTAGCGCTTATTAATAAAGCGGTTGTTGCTATCTAATTTATAGCTACATTCAGGCCAAGCCCTGTCAGGGTGCGGGATCGCCCGGCCCGATTCAGCGCTTCGAATCCGGCGGGCTGGCCGGCGAATTGGGCGGCGCAAACAAATCCCAGCTGGCGATGAACAAGGCCGCGATGGCGGGGCCGATGACAAACCCGGTCAGCCCGAACAGGGCCATGCCGCCCAGCGTGGAGATCAGCACCACGTAGTCTGGCATCTTGGTGTCCTTGCCCACGAGAATGGGGCGCAGCACGTTGTCCACGAGTCCGATCACGCCAATGCCATACAAGGTGAGTACCACGCCTTGCAATGTGGCGCCGGTGGCCAGAAAGTAAAGCGCCACAGGCCCCCAGACAAGGCCGGCACCCACGGCGGGCAGCAGCGACAGAAAGGCCATGGCCACGCCCCACAGCACGGGGCCCTGGATGCCCAGAATCCAGAAAATCAGGCCGCCCAGTGCCCCTTGCGATGCCGCCACCACGATGTTTCCCTTGACGGTGGCCCGGATGACGGTGGTGAACTTGCTGGTCAGCTGGCGCTTGTGTTCGCTGTCGAGCGGCGTGGCGTGGCTGATGCGTTTGGCCAGTGCCGCTCCGTCGCGCAGCAGAAAGAACAGCAGATACAGCATGACGCCAAAGCCCACCATGAACTCCAGCGTGTTCTGCCCGATGTTCAGCGCCTTGGTCGCGACAAACTGGCTGGCCTGCACAGCCACCGACGACAGCTTTTCCTGCACTTGGCCCAGGGTTGTGAGGTTGAACCGGTCCAGTAGGCCGGCGGCCCAGGCGGGCAGGGCGGCAATGATCTGCTGCAGATACTGGCCAAAATTCAGCTGGCCGGACTTGGTGCGGTCATAGATGCCGGTGGCTTCCTGTACCAGCGAAACAGCGATCAGGGTCATGGGCAAAATGACCATCACCAGGCACAGCCCCAGGGTGGCGAGGGCCGCCAGGTTCGGGCTGCCGGGCATGCGCCGCAACAGCCGGCGGTGCAGTGGCGCAAACAGGATCGCCAGCACCACTCCCCAGAACACCGCACCATGAAACTGCCACAGGATGGCGCCGAAGGCGAGCGTGACCAGCGTCAGGAGAATCAGGAACACGCGGTTCTCAAAGGAGGAGGGTTGCATGGGCGTCGGGGGGCAGATGGAATGCACGCACTGTACGCGAGTGAATGGCAGGCGCATGACAGGGGCTGCCGCCGGACGGGTATTCGCCGGGGGGACTGCCGGCTGGAGCGCCTGGGCGTTCAATGGCACAATACCGTCCGTACCAAGGCCCTTCCCCAGCCACAGTCGCATCCGCCAATCGGTCCAGCCGTGTCGCGGAAGGTTTCTCAACCAGCTAATGCTTCCCCAAGGGAAGCGGAGGTCAGCGGAATATGAGCGATACGACATCCGTCTATCAAGACTACCAAGGCAACACCTACCTCTTCGGCGGCAATGCGCCCTATGTCGAAGAGATGTATGAAAACTATCTTGCCAACCCTGGCAGCGTGCCCGACACCTGGCGCGCGTATTTTGATGCGCTGCAGCATGTTCCCGCTGTGGACGGATCCAATGCCAAGGATGTCCCGCACCTCCCCGTGATCAATGCCTTTGCCGAGCGCGCAAAGCAAGGCGGCACCAAGGTGGTGGTGGCCAGCAACGACGCCGAAATGGGCCGCAAGCGCACCGCAGTGCAGCAACTGATTGCCGCCTACCGCAACGTGGGCCAGCGCTGGGCCGATCTGGACCCCCTGAAGCGCGCCGAGCGCCCCGCCATTCCCGAGCTGGAGCCTTCGTTTTACGGCTTCACCGATGCGGACCAGGAAACGGTTTTCAACACCAGCAACACTTTTTTCGGCAAGGACACCATGTCCCTGCGCGATCTGATCAATGCGCTGCGCGAAACCTATTGCGGCACCCTCGGTGCGGAGTACATGCACACCACGGATCAGACGCAAAAGCGCTGGTGGCAACAAAAACTCGAAAGCATCCGCAGCAAGCCCCAGTTCAGTGCCGACAAGAAAAAGCACATTCTTGAGCGCCTGACGGCCGCCGAGGGCCTGGAGCGCTACCTGCACACCAAGTACGTCGGGCAAAAGCGCTTTTCGCTGGAAGGTGGCGAGAGCTTCATCGCTGCCATGGACGAGTTGATCCATTCCGCAGGCTCCAAGGGCGTTCAGGAAATCGTGATCGGCATGGCCCACCGTGGCCGGTTGAACGTGCTGGTCAACACCCTGGGCAAGATGCCCAAGGATCTTTTTGCCGAATTCGACCACACGGCGCCAGAAGACTTGCCCGCCGGTGACGTCAAATACCACCAGGGTTTCAGCTCGGATATCGCTACCGTGGGTGGCCCGGTGCATCTGTCGCTGGCCTTCAACCCCTCGCACCTTGAAATCGTGAACCCGGTGGTGGAAGGCTCGGTGCGTGCCCGCATGGACCGCCGCGGCGACCAGCGTGGCAGCCAGGTTCTGCCCGTGCTGGTGCACGGCGATGCAGCCTTCGGTGGCCAGGGTGTGAACCAGGAGACCCTGGCGCTGGCACAAACCCGCGGTTACACCACGGGCGGCACGGTGCATATCATCATCAACAACCAAATTGGCTTTACCACCTCGGACCCGCGCGACATGCGCTCGTCCACGTTCTGCACCGACATCGTCAAGATGGTCGAGGCACCCGTGCTGCACGTCAATGGTGACGATCCCGAGGCCGTGGTGCTGGCCACGCAACTGGCGCTGGAGTTCCGCATGGAGTTCCGCGAGGATGTGGTGGTGGACATCACCTGCTTTCGCAAGCTGGGCCACAACGAGCAGGACACCCCCAGCCTGACCCAGCCGCTGATGTACAAAAAGATTGCGGCCCATCCTGGCACCCGCAAGCTTTATGCCGACAAGCTCGCTGCACAAGGCCTTGGCGCCAATCTGGGTGACGAGATGATCACGGCGTACCGCGCTGCCATGGACGCAGGCAAGCACACGGTGGACCCGGTACTGACCAACTTCAAGGGCAAGTACGCCGTGGACTGGTCGCCCTTCCTGGGCAAGAAGTGGACCGACGCCGGCGACACCGCCATTCCGCTGACCGAGTGGAAGCGGCTGTCCGAAAAGCTCACCACCATTCCGGACAGCGTTGCGCCGCACCAGCTGGTCAAGAAGGTGTATGACGACCGCGCCGCCATGGGCCGTGGTGAAGTCAACGTGGACTGGGGCATGGGCGAGAGCATGGCCTTTGCCTCGCTGGTGGCCAGTGGTTACCCGGTGCGCCTGTCGGGTGAGGACTCGGGCCGTGGCACCTTCACGCACCGCCACGCCGTCATTCACGACCAAAAGCGCGAAAAGTGGGACACCGGCACCTATGTGCCGCTGCAGAATGTGGCCGAGAATCAGGCTCCGTTCGTCGTGATCGACTCCATCCTGTCCGAAGAAGCCGTGCTGGGCTTCGAATATGGCTACGCGGGCTCCGACCCCAATACGCTCGTCGTCTGGGAAGCCCAGTTTGGCGACTTTGCCAACGGCGCGCAGGTGGTGATCGACCAGTTCATCGCCTCCGGCGAGGTGAAGTGGGGCCGTGCCAACGGCCTGACGCTGATGCTGCCGCATGGCTACGAAGGCCAGGGGCCCGAGCACAGCTCTGCGCGCCTGGAGCGTTTCATGCAGCTGGCGGCCGATGCCAACATGCAGATCGTGCAGCCCACCACGGCTAGCCAGATCTTCCATGTGCTGCGCCGCCAGATGGTGCGCGACCTGCGCAAGCCGCTGATCATCTTCACGCCCAAGTCGCTGCTGCGCAACAAGGATGCCACCTCGCCGCTGTCCGAGTTCACCAAGGGCAGCTTCCAGACGGTGATCCCCGAGCAGAACGAGGCCATCGACAAGAAGGCCGACAAGGTCAAGCGCGTGATTGCCTGCTCTGGCAAGGTTTATTACGACCTGGTGAAAAAGCGCACCGAGAACGAGGTGAGCGACGTGGCGATCATCCGCGTCGAGCAGGTCTATCCGTTCCCGCACAAGGCGTTTGCTGCTGCGATCAAGAAGTACCCCAACGCCACGGACATCGTGTGGTGCCAGGACGAGCCGCAGAACCAGGGCGCCTGGTTCTTCATCCAGCACAACATCCACGAAAACATGCTCGATGGCCAGAAGCTGGGCTACTCCGGTCGCGCCGCGTCTGCTTCGCCTGCCGTGGGCTATTCGCACCTGCACCAGGAACAGCAAAAGGCGCTGGTCGAAGGCGCGTTTGCCAAGCTCAAGGGTTTTGTCCTGACCAAGTAAGGCCGGCAACCCCTCTCCAGAACAAAACCCCATTCCGAAAGAATTGATATGGCTATCGTAGAAGTCAAAGTACCGCAACTGTCCGAATCCGTGGCCGAGGCCACCATGCTGACCTGGAAAAAGAAAGCCGGCGAAGCGGTGGCAGTGGACGAGATCCTGATCGAGATCGAAACCGACAAGGTCGTGCTGGAAGTGCCCGCACCCGCTGCTGGCGTGCTGGCAGAAATCGTCCAGGGCGACGGCGCCACCGTGGTGGCCGAACAGCTCATCGCGAAGATCGACACCGAAGGCAAGGCCGGGGCCGCCGCTCCTGCCGCTGCAGCGCCCGCTGCGGCAGCGGCACCTGCAGCCGCTGTGGCCGTGGCTGTGGCTGCTGCTGCCACCGGTGGCTCGAAGGCCGACGTGGCCATGCCTGCCGCCGCCAAGCTGCTGGCCGACAACAACCTGTCGGTGTCGGCCGTGGCTGGCACGGGCAAGGATGGCCGCGTCACCAAGGGCGACGTGCTGGCCGCCGTGGCCGGTGGTGTGCAGTCCACCGCTGCGGTCATTCCCACTGGCGTGCCCACCAAGGCGCTGCCGCAGGTGGCCTCCGTGGCCAAGCAGGATCTTGGCGACCGCCCCGAGCAGCGCGTGCCCATGAGCCGCCTGCGTGCCCGCGTGGCCGAGCGTCTGCTGCAGTCGCAATCGACCAACGCCATCCTGACCACGTTCAACGAAGTGAACATGGCCCCGGTGATGGACATGCGCAAGAAGTTCCAGGATGCGTTCACCAAGGAACACGGCGTGAAGATCGGCTTCATGAGCTTCTTCGTGAAGGCAGCCGTGCATGCACTCAAGAAGTACCCGGTGCTGAACGCCTCGGTCGATGGCAACGACATCGTCTACCACGGCTATTTCGACATCGGCATCGCCGTGGGCTCGCCCCGTGGCCTGGTGGTGCCCATTTTGCGCAACGCCGACCAGATGAGCTTTGCGGAAATCGAGAAGAAGATCGCTGAATTCGGCAAGAAGGCCGCCGAAGGCAAGCTGGGTATCGAAGAGATGACCGGTGGCACGTTCTCGATCTCCAACGGCGGCACCTTCGGCTCGATGATGTCCACCCCGATCATCAACCCGCCGCAGTCGGCCATTTTGGGCGTGCACGCCACCAAGGACCGCGCCGTGGTCGAAAACGGTCAGATCGTGGTGCGCCCGATGAACTACCTGGCCATGTCGTATGACCACCGCATCATCGACGGCCGCGAAGCCGTGCTGGGCCTGGTGGCCATGAAGGACGCGCTGGAAGACCCCTCGCGCCTGCTGTTCGACATCTAAGCGCGGAGCGCTGAACGCATCGACCCACCCATGTGGCCTGGCCTGCGCTGGAGCCCGTCGGTGGGTCTTTCTCCAACTGATTAAGTGAGATTTCCCCATGAGCAAACAATTTGATGTCGTCGTGATCGGCGGCGGCCCCGGCGGCTACATCGCTGCCATCCGTGCAGCCCAGCTGGGCATGAACGTGGCCTGTATCGACGAATGGAAGAACGACAAGGGCGGCCCGGCCCCCGGCGGCACTTGCACCAACGTGGGTTGCATTCCGTCGAAGGCGCTGCTGCAGTCGTCCGAGCATTTCGAGCACGCCAACAAGCACTTTGCCGACCACGGCATCACCGCCACGGGCGTGAAGATGGACGTGGCCAAGATGGTGGCCCGCAAGGACAGCGTCGTGAAGCAGAACAACGACGGCATCCTGTACCTGTTCAAGAAGAACAAGGTCAGCTTTTTCCATGGCCGTGGCTCGTTCGTGAAGGCCGCCGAGGGTGGCTATGAGATCAAGGTGGCCGGCGCCACCGAAGAGACCCTGGTGGGCAAGCAGATCATCATTGCCACCGGCTCCAATGCGCGTGCATTGCCCGGCGCAGCGTTCGATGAAGTGAACATCCTGTCTAACGATGGTGCGCTGCGCATCGGCGCCGTGCCCAAGAAGCTGGCCCTGATCGGCTCGGGCGTGATCGGCCTCGAAATGGGCTCGGTCTGGCGCCGCCTGGGTGCGGAAGTGACCGTGCTCGAAGGCCTGCCCACCTTTCTGGGTGCCGTGGACGAACAGATCGCCAAGGAAGCCAAGAAAGCTTTCGACAAGCAGGGCCTGAAGATCGAGCTGGGTGTGAAAGTGGGCGAGATCAAGAACAGCAAAAAAGGCGTCAGCATTGCCTACACCAACAGCAAAGGTGAGGCCCAGACCCTGGATGCAGACAAGCTCATCATCTCGATTGGCCGCGTGCCCAACACCATCGGCCTGAATGCCGAAGCCGTGGGCCTGCAGCTCGATGAGCGCGGCGCCATCGCTGTGGACGGCGACTGCAAGACCAACCTGCCAGGCGTGTGGGCCGTGGGCGACGTGGTGCGTGGTCCGATGCTGGCGCACAAGGCCGAGGAAGAGGGCGTGGCCGTGGCCGAGCGCATGGCCGGCCAGCATGGGCATGTCAACTTCAACACCATTCCCTGGGTGATTTACACCAGCCCCGAAATTGCCTGGGTGGGCCGCACCGAGCAGCAGCTCAAGGCCGATGGCGTGAAGTACAAGGCCGGCACCTTCCCGTTCCTGGCCAATGGCCGCGCGCGGGCACTGGGCGACACCACCGGCATGGTCAAGTTCCTGGCCGATGCCACGACGGACGAAATCCTGGGCGTGCACATGGTCGGGCCACAGGTCAGCGAGCTGATTTCCGAGGCCGTGGTGGCCATGGAGTTCAAGGCCAGCGCGGAAGACATTGCCCGCATCTGCCACGCGCACCCGTCCTTGAGCGAAGCCACCAAGGAAGCGGCCCTGGCCGTGGACAAGCGCACGCTGAATTTCTGATTCTTTGCATCAAATTGGCTGCTAGCGCTTATGTATAAAGCGCTAGCAGCTATTTATTTTATAGCGGCATAGTTTCAGGGCATTTTCAACGTGACCGTCAAGCAGACCTATCTCAAAGAACTTGCTGCCAAGGGTTTTCAGAGCGACCCGGCACAACTGCGTGCGGTGGACGCCTTGCAGCGCTGCGCCAGTGACTGGGCCGCATACAAGTCGCGCCGCTCCAATGCCTTCAAGAAGATCATCAACCACCCTGAGGTTCCGCGCGGCGTTTACATGTACGGCGGGGTGGGGCGCGGCAAGAGCTTTCTCATGGATTGCTTTTTCAATGCCGTACCGCTCAAGCGCAAGGTGCGCCTGCATTTTCACGAATTCATGCGCGAGGTGCACCGGGAGCTGGCAGCGCTGCAAGGCATGGCCAACCCGCTGGATATTTTGGGTGAACGCATCGCCAAGCGCTACAAGCTGATCTGCTTCGACGAATTCCATGTGGCCGACATCACCGACGCGATGATCCTGCACCGCTTGCTGGCGGCGCTGTTTGACAACGGGGTGGGCTTTGTCACCACCTCCAACTTCAAGCCCGATGGGCTTTACCCCGATGGCCTGCACCGTGACCGCATCCTGCCGGCCATTGCGCTGCTGAACGAAAAGCTCGAAGTGGTGAACGTGGACAACGGCACCGACTACCGCCGCCGCACGCTCGAGCAGGTGAAGCTGTACCACACGCCGCTGGGGCCCGAGGCCGATGCTGAAATGAACACGGCCTTCGACCAGCTGGCCGAGGTGCATGACGAAGACCCCGTGCTGCACATCGAAGCGCGCGAGATCCGGGCGCGGCGCAAGGCCGGTGGCGTGGTGTGGTTTGATTTCAAAACGCTGTGCGGCGGCCCCCGGTCGCAGAATGATTACCTGGAGATCGCCACGCAATTTCACACCGTTTTGCTGTCGGATGTGCCCTATATGCCCGTCAACATGGCTTCGCCGGCGCGGCGCTTTACCTGGCTGGTGGACGTGCTGTATGACCGGCGGGTCAAGCTCATCATGTCGGCCGCCGTGGCGCCAGAGCAGCTCTACACCGATGGGCCCTTGGCGCACGAGTTTCCGCGCACGGTGTCCCGGCTGCACGAGATGCAGTCCAGGGAGTTTCTGGCACTCGATCGCCGCACCGTGGATACGGGACTGACGTAAATGAAAAACCTTTGGTTCGTTTGGGGTCTTGCGAGCCTGATCGCCGGGCCTGCGCTGGCGCAATCGGCAGCATCTGCGCCGCCAGAACGCGGCCACAGTGCTGCGCAGGCAGAGCGACAGGTTGAACGCGAACGCATCCACCAGGAGCGCCAGGCGATCGCGGCCACGCGCGCGCGTGACGAAACCGCGTGCTATCGCCGGTTTGCGGTGGAGGACTGCCTGCGGGACGTGCGGACCCAGGCGCGCAATGCCGAGCTGCAACTGCGCGCACGCGAGCTGCAGCTCAACGACGCAGAGCGCAAGGAAAAGGCCGCAGAACGCCTGCGTTCGATTGAAGAAAAGCAGCGGCTCGTTCCGGACCGGTCGCAGCCCCAGGGGGCGGCACGCGGGGCGGAGCGTCCGGCTCCCGCCAGTGTGGACGCGTTGCGCACCCAGCATCAGCGTGAGGCGCAGCAACGGGCCGAGCAGCAGCGCACGCGTGAGCAGTCGGGTGCTGAAAATCGGGCCCAGCGCGCCGCGCAAAGCGCTGAACGGGCAGCTGCCGCGCGTGCCCGCCATGCCGACAATGTGAAAGCGGCGCAAGAGCGGCGTGAACGGGTGCAGAAAATGCAGGCCGAATCGGCTGCTGCAGGGCGCAAGCCGGCGGCTTCGTTGCCCGCATCGTCGGGGCTACCACCCGTTCAACCCTGAGCGTGGCTGTTGGGGCTGCTGGATGGGTTGCTCGCGCCCCAGCGCGTGCGCGCCGGACCTGTGCGCTTCAGGCGCTGCCTGTGGACAGCGGGGCCAGTCGCCCGATCTTCTTCTCTTCGGCCAGGGCTTCGATCTTCACGACGATCAGCGACAGATTGTCGCCACCGCCGCGTGCGCGCGAGCGTGCCTTGTCGATCAGGAATTCGGTGGCTTCGCGCGGCGACAGCGAATCCACCACCGAGGCCAGCTCGGTGGGCGAAAAGTAATGCCACACGCCATCGCTGCAGGCCAGCAGCACATCGCCGGGCCGCAATTGCTGGATGGTGTGGGTGGTGATGGGCGGGTCGCTTTCGGTGCCCAGGCAGCCCACCAGAATGTTGGAATGCGGATGGATGTTGGCTTCGGCCTCGGTCAACTCGCCGCGATCGACCAGGGCCTGGACATAAGAATGGTCGCTGGTGCGAAAGCTCAGCCTGGCACCCTCGAAGTGGTAGATGCGCGAGTCGCCCGCATGCACCCAGTGGCAGTCCCCGCGCGGGTTGATCAAAAACGCGGCGATGGTGCTGTGGGGTTCCTGTTCGGATGAAATGGCCGTGAGGCGGATGACGATGTGCGCCTCTTGCACCATGTTCTTGAGCATCGCGGCGGGGTCGTCCGTCTCCGGCGAGTAGCGTTCAAACAACTGGCGGGCTGTCATCATCACCTGGTCTGACGCCTTGCGTCCGCCACTGCGGCCACCCATGCCATCGGCCACCACGCCCAGCACGCACCCGTTGAAGCGTTCGTGGGAGATCAGGGCCACCTGGTCCTGCTGGTATTCGCGGTCACCCTTGTGGATACCCGTAGAGGCGATAAGGCGGAACGCTTTGGTCATGCTGAGGATTGTGGGGGCCGGCGGTGCAAATTCCCATCGGGGAGGTGCGTCAGAGCGATTATTATCCGCTCGCGTGTGGCGTTTTTGCCATGCCCATGAGTGCATCGCACCGCCAACTTCTTGAAATCGAACCATCACTCATTGCCGCGCCAGCTGATTGATTTGCGCATCGCCCATGCCGATCTGGATGCCCGCATCGACCAGGGCACGCATGAGGGAATGCCGGACGATTTTTTGCTCAGGCGCCTGAAGAAGCGCCGCCTGGCAATGCGCGATGAAATCGACCGCCTGGAGCGCGCACTGCAGCCCCAAGAGCCTGCGTGATGAGCCTGGTGGACGCCGTACATGTGGCATTTGGACCTGATGGGGTGCTGTCGCGAATGGACGCACATTACCGTGTCCGCGATGGCCAGATGGCAATGGCCGACGCGGTCGCCAGGACCATTGAGCGGGGTGGCGCCCTGGTGGTGGAGGCAGGCACTGGCGTTGGCAAAACCTTCGCCTATCTGGTCCCGGCACTGCTCAGCGGCGAGCGGGTGTTGCTGTCCACGGCCACCAAGGCTTTGCAGGATCAGCTTTTTGCCCGCGATCTCCCCCAGCTGGTCTCTGCCCTGGCCTTGCCGGTGCGCACGGCCCTGCTCAAGGGGCGCGGCAGTTATCTGTGTTTGCACCGCATGGAGCAGGCGCGCCAGCAAGTCGCGCCGCAGGATCGCGTCATGCAGCGGGTGCTGGCGAAGGTGGAGGTCTGGTCGCGCAGCACCCGTTCGGGTGATCTGGCCGAGTTGCCGGGCCTGGACGAACGCTCACCCGCCATGGCGCTGATCACATCCACCCGCGAAAACTGCCTGGGCACGGCCTGCCCTCGGTTTCGGCAGTGCCATGTGAACCTCGCCCGGCGTGAAGCGCTGGCCGCCGATGTGGTGGTGGTCAATCACCATCTGTTCTTTGCCGATGCGGCTGTGCGGGAGTCGGGTATGGCCGAGTTGCTGCCGACCGTGCGGGTCGTGGTGTTTGACGAGGCGCACCAGATCAATGAAATCGGCGTGCAGTTCCTGGGTATGCAACTGACCACGGTGCAGCTGCTGGATTTTTCGCGGGATCTTCTGGCTGCGGGTTTGCAGCATGCCCGTGGCCTTGCGGACTGGAACACCCTGGCGGGCCCCATCGAGCAGGCCGCTGCCGATCTGCGGATGGCCGTGGGCCCGAATGCCGCCGGCACCAAGCTGCGCTGGACAGGCGAGGTGCCCGAAGCCGTTGCGCCGCAAGGCTGGCATGAGGCCCTTGGGCGGGTGTCAATGGCGTGCGCGCAAGCCCTGGAGGCGCTGGACCCGTTCAGCGAGACATCCCCTGACTTTGTGCGCCTGTACGAGCGCGGCTCTGAGATCTTGGTGCGGCTGGGGCGATTTGCAGCGCCCTGCAGTCCGGACGCCGTGCGCTGGGTGGACGTGGGGGGGGCGCTGCGGCTGGTGGAGTCGCCGCTCGATATTGCACAGGCCATGCAAACCCGCTTGCTTGCGGCTCCCACCGAAACCGCAGAATGGGAAGGTGCGGGTGACGAGTGGCCTGCGCCGCAGCCGCACGCAGGGCGGGCCTGGATTTTCACGTCGGCCACGCTGGGCGACGATGCCGCTCTGACATGGTTCACCGAGCGCTGCGGCTTGCAGGATGCCGAGATCTTGCGCGTGGAAAGTCCGTTCGACTATGCGTCGCAGGCCGCGCTGTATGTGCCCCGGCATTTGCCAAAACCCGCCGATCCCGCCCACAGCATCGCCGTGGCCCAGTTGGCTGGAGCGGCCGCAGGCCGTCTGGGTGGGCGCACGCTGGTTCTGACCACAACGCTCAAGGCCCTGCGCACTATCGGCGATGCGTTGCAAGCACGTTTCAACAGTCCGGATGGGCTGGAGGTGCTGGTGCAGGGAGACTGGCCCAAACGCCACCTCATGGAGCGCTTTCGCGAGGGAGCATTGAACGGACGGCGCGGCTGCGTGCTGGTGGCGTCGGCCTCGTTCTGGGAGGGCTTTGATGTGCCTGGCGATGCCTTGCAGCTGGTCATCATCGACAAGCTGCCCTTTCCGCCTCCTGGCGATCCGCTGGTGGAAGCGCGCACCCACCGCATCGAGGCCGCTGGTGGGCGTGCCTTTCAGATGCTTGCGGTGCCCGAGGCGGCTGTGGCGCTCAAGCAAGGGGCGGGGCGGCTGATTCGGCGGGAATCGGACCGTGGCATCCTGGTGGTGTGCGATACCCGGCTGGTCACCATGGGCTATGGCAAACGGCTGATGCGCGCTTTGCCGCCCATGCGCATGCTTGAAAGTCCCGAGGCGTTCGAGGCAGCGCTGGATGCGCTTACCAGAATTTCCACCACGGATTCGACTTGGTCTTGACGCTGCCCGTGGCGTAAACGCCTTGGGGGTACGAAGCCTCCATGACCCGGCGGGCATCGTCCCGCAGCTGGGTCATGCCCAGGGCGTCGTAGGACTGGATCAGGATGAACAGGGCCTCTTCGAGTGCCGGAACGCCCTGGTAATCGGCCAGTGCCGCCTGGGCGCGGCCGATGGCTGCCACATAGGCGCCACGCTGGTAGTAATAGCGGGCGACGTGCACTTCATACTGGGCCAGCGAATTGACGATGTAGGTCATGCGCTGGCGGGCGTCTTTGGCGTAGCGCGAATCAGGGAACCGGGTTGCCAGTTCGCTGAATGATTCGAAGGAATCCTTGGCGGCTTTCTGGTCGCGCTCTGACAGATCTTGCTGCGAAATCCATGAAAAGAGGCCCAGGTTGTCGTTGAAGTTGACCAAGCCTTTGAGGTACAGCGCGTAATCCAGTGCGGGACTGGCGGGGTGTAGCTTCATGAACCGGTCGAGGGTTGCGATGGCCTGGGCCTTTTCACTGGCCTTGTACTGTGCATAGGCTTTGTCCAGCTGCGCCTGCTGGGCCAGCGGCGTGCCTGCGGCACGGCCCTCCAGCTTTTCCAGCAAGGGTACTGCCTTGTCGAAGGCGCCACCGTTGAGCTCGTCCTTGGCTTCCGAGTAAATGCGATTGGGACTCCAGCCCGCTGTCTTGTCTTCCGGAGTGCTGGAGCAACCCGCGAGCAGGCCAGCGGTCAGCAGGGCAGTGATAAATGGCAGGGGAGCACGCAGCATTGCAGGCAGCTTTCAAGCATAAGGTGAACGTGTGCGCAGTTAGACGCTGCAAAGACTGCCGCACCTTTCTGGTGCGGCTTGGCCTGCGGCAGTACCTGAACCGACGTTGGCATTGTACCGACCGTGGCTGCCGCACTTGGCTCGCTTTAATTCGCCATTTCAGGTGCCGGGCCAGATGGGCTTCCTACAATGGAGCCATGTTTGTTCACCTGCGCCTGCACACCGAGTTTTCCGTCGTTGACGGCACCAATCGCATCGATGACCTGGCCAAGGCTGCGGCCCGGGATGGCCAGCCTGCGTTGGCTATCACCGATCTCAACAACCTTTTTGGCGCCATCAAGTTCTACAAGGAAATGCGCGGCAAAGGCGTCAAGCCAATTTTGGGCGCTGAAATTTTTCTCGAAGGCGAGGCGGGGGCGGCGCCGTCGCGCATGCTGCTGCTGGTGCAAGGCCGCCAGGGCTATCTGAACCTGTCCGAATTGCTGGCGCGCGCCTGGACGCGCAATGTGGTCAAGACACAGGCGATTTGCACCTGGGAGTGGCTGCAGGAACTGGGCGATGGCCTGATCGCGATCTCGGGCGCCCAGGCGGGCGCGGTGGGGCAAGCGCTGATGAAGGGCGATGACGCCGGTGCGGCGCAGCTGGCGCTGCGGCTGGCCGGCATCTTTCCGCACCGTTTCTATGTGGAGGTGCAACGGGCGGGGCGCGCTGACGACGAGGCCCATGTAGTGGCGGCCGTGCAACTGGCTGCGCGGCTGCATCTGCCCGTGGTCGCCACGCACCCCGTGCAGTTCGCCACTGCCGACGATTACGAGGCCCACGAGGCCCGGGTCTGCATTTCCGAGGGCGAAATCCTGGGCAACCAGCGGCGGGTGCGCAAGTTCACGCGCGAGCAGTATTTCAAGTCGTCGGCACAAATGCAGGCGCTGTTTGAGGATCTGCCCGCCGCACTGGCGAATTCGGTTGAAATTGCCCGCCGTTGCAATATCAGCCTGGTGCTGGGCAAGCCGCAGTTGCCCAACTTTCCCATCCCGCCCGTGAATGGGCAGGTGATGTCGGTGGAAGACTACTTTCGCCATGTTTCCTTCGAGGGGCTGGAGGACCGTCTTCAGCTTCTGTTCCCCGACGAAGCCAAGCGCAATGCACAGCGGCCGCGCTATGTAGAGCGGCTGGAGTTCGAGCTCAACACCATCCTCAAGATGGGGTTTCCTGGCTACTTTTTGATTGTGGGGGACTTCATCCAATGGGCCAAGACGCACGGGTGTCCCGTGGGGCCGGGCCGGGGCTCTGGCGCGGGGTCTCTGGTGGCCTATGCGCTCAAGATCACCGACCTGGACCCGCTCGAATACAACCTGCTGTTTGAACGGTTTTTGAACCCCGAGCGCGTGTCGATGCCCGACTTCGACATTGACTTTTGCCAGGCGAACCGCGACCGCGTGATCGACTACGTGAAGGACAAATACGGCAAGGATGCCGTGAGCCAGATCGCCACCTTCGGCACCATGGCCGCCAAAGCGGCCATTCGGGACGTGGGGCGGGTGATGGACATGAGCTATATGTTTTGCGACGGCATCTCCAAGCTGGTGCCCAACAAGCCCGGGCAGTCCTACACACTGGCTTACCCGCCCAACCCCAAGAAAGAGGGCGACAAGAACAACTACGCCCTGGAGCTGGAGCCCCTGCTGGCGGAGCGGGTGCAAAAGGAAGAAGACGTCAAGACCGTCATCGAGATGGCGCAGAAGCTGGAAGGCTTGACGCGCAACATCGGCATGCATGCCGGTGGCGTGCTGATCGCGCCGGGCAAGCTCACCGATTTTTGTCCGCTGTACCAGCAGCCGGGCAGCGAGTCGGCCGTGAGCCAGTACGACAAGGACGACGTGGAGGCGATTGGCCTGGTGAAGTTCGATTTCCTGGGTCTGGCCACGCTCACCATTCTGGAAATTGCGCGCGAGTTCATCATCAAGCGCCACAAGGGGCAGGAGAACTTCGCCTTCGAAACCATTCCGCTGGACGATGGCCCGACCTACAGGCTCTTCTCCGATGGCAAGACCGAGGCCGTCTTCCAGTTTGAAAGCCGCGGCATGCAGGGCATGCTGAAAGAAGCGCGCCCCAGCCGCCTGGAGGACCTGATTGCGCTGAACGCCTTGTATCGGCCAGGCCCCATGGACCTGATCCCGAGCTTTGTGAACCGCAAGCATGGCAAGGAAGAGGTGATCTATCCCCATCCGCTGGTGGAGCCCGTGCTGGCCGAGACCTACGGGATCATGGTCTACCAGGAGCAGGTGATGCAGACCGCCCAGGTGCTGGGCGGATACAGCCTGGGCGGCGCCGACATGCTGCGCCGGGCCATGGGCAAGAAGAAGGCCGAGGAGATGGCCGAGCACCGCGCCATCTTCCGCAAGGGCGCGGCAGAAAAGGGCATCGGCCAGGAGAAGGCTGACGAAGTGTTCGACCTGATGGAGAAGTTTGCGGGCTACGGCTTCAACAAGTCGCACGCCGCCGCTTATTCGCTGTTGGCCTACCACACCGGCTGGCTCAAGGTGCATTACACGGCCGAGTTCTTTTGCGCCAACATGACGGTGGAAATGGACGACACCGACAAGCTCAAGGTGCTGTTCGAAGATGCGCAGAAGAGTTTCGGGCTGACGTTCGAGCCGCCGGATGTCAATCGCGGCCGGTACCGCTTTGAGCCCGTGACCGACAAGGTGATCCGCTACGGCCTGGGCGCCGTCAAGGGCACGGGGCAACAGGCCATCGATGCCATCGTTGCGGCCCGTGAAGGGCGGGGCGATGGGCCGCAGGGCTCCACCACGGGCCCGTTTAAGAGCCTGTTCGATTTCTGCGTGCGGGTGGACAAGGCGCGCTTGAACAAGCGCACCGTCGAGGCGCTCATCAAGGCGGGTGCCTTTGACTCGCTCAATCTCAATCGCGCCGCCATGGTGGCGTCGATCGACCGCGCCTTCGACTTTGCCGCGGCCACGCTGGCCAACGTGAACCAGGGCGGCCTGTTTGACATGATGGGTGACGACGCCCATGGATCGAGCACGCAGGAGCCCGATCTGGTGGACGCGGTGCCCTGGGGCATCAAAGAGCGCCTCACGCAGGAGAAGACGGCTATCGGCTTCTACCTCTCGGGCCATCTGTTCGATGAAGTGGCGCAGGAAGTGCGCCGCTTTGTGCGCACCCAGATCGACGAGTTGCTGGACAGCCGCGAGCCCCAGATTCTTGCCGGCATCGTCACCGATTTTCGCGTGATCAATGGCCAGCGGGGCAAGCTGGGGCTGTTCCGGCTGGACGACAAATCGGGCGTCATCGAGGCGTCTGCCGACGAGGCCTTGCTCAACACCTACCGCAACCAGCTCAAGGAAGACGAGTTCGTGGTGATGATGGGGCGCCTGCAGCTGGACCATTTCAGCGGCGGCCTGCGCGTGAAGGTGCAGCAGGTCTGGGATCTGGCGGGCGCGCGTGCGCGGTTCGGCAAATACCTCCATGTGGTGGTGGGGGACAAGTCCCCCGATGTGCCGCGTCTGGTGCAAGAGTTTCCGCCGCGTCGCGAAGAGTCGGAGCAAGGCGATCTGCTGCATGGGCTGCGCGTGCGCATGGGCGTGCGCTGCGTGGCAGAGCAGGGCACCGCGGTGGCCGAGCTGCAGCTGGGCGACGCCAGCCGGTTCTATCCCACCGACGCAGCACTGGCGGCCTGGAGTGCCCAGGTTGGCACAGGCTCTGCTGCCGTTATCTATGAGTGATTTGCGACTATAGACTCGGCTTCCATCAGAAGGTTAAAACCACCGGTTTCCAACCGGTCAGTTTCAGCTATGAGAATGGGGTGGCTGGGGGTGTGAGATGGACTGCAGATCTGCCGGTGTCACAGGCCCGGAGATGAATTGCGCCAGCAGATCGACTGAGAATTGCGGCTGCGCCGCCTTGTCCGCTGGCGCGGTGGCCTTCGTCTTGCGTGGCATTCATGCTTCTTGTTGACATGTTATGCCGCGCACAAAAAATCTCTGACAGGCTCGTACGCCGCCGAAGATGGCGGGCCGTGCGTCTTCGTCGCCGATCATCCAAGTGCTGCGCAGACCTCAAAATGCTCGACCATCGGTGCTTTCACAAAGAATGGACCGACCAAGCCACGCCATTGGCCATAGGCCGGCGAATTGCGAAAGCCTTCGGTATGGTCTTGCAGTGTCTCCCAGTGAATCAGCAGCAGGTAGCGCTCGGGTGATTCAATGCTTCGACGCAGTTCGTATTTGCAAAAGCCCTTGGATGTCGAAATGGCGACACGGATGCCTTCATGGACGGCTTGTTCGAATGCGGCCTGGTGGCCAGGCTGGATGCTGATGTCGGCGACTTCCAAAATCATGTGGTGTTCTCCTTGACCTTGCCCCTGTTTCGTGTAGTTCTTAACCCACCTTAACCCACGATTCACGCGGCCTTTTTATGTTGCGCCGCGTACCAGCGTTGCTCGTACTGCATCGGGCTGAGGTAGCCCAGCGACAAATGCAGCCTGCGGTGATTGTAGAAAGCCATCTAATCCATCACCGCCTGCCTGGCCTGCTCACGGGTGGCGAACTTTTGACCATGCACACTGGCCTGCATGTGCAGCTGCAGGGTCCAGCCCACCACCTGCCGACCAAACAGGTCGATGACGGCGGCCAGGGCCGCTGCGGCCATGACCATCCTCTCGTCGACGCAGCCAGTTGAAGTAGTGGCTGGCGCTGACCTCCAGCACCCCGCATGACACGCTCACTGGGTATAGCTTTCTCATCTGGTCAATCCAGGCGTACCTCGCAGCGTGTCTTGCGCGAAGTACGCCGCGGCTTTTTTTGCGATGTCGCGCTCCATGCGAAGACGGCTGACCTCTGCGCGCAACCGCGCTATCTCCATCTGTCCATCTGCTCGGCAGAGACCTTGGCGATCTTGTCATCGCCATCAGCCGGGGGCAAGGTGGTCTTCTGATGGAAAATAAAGGCGTAGCTTTTCCACCCAGGTGCCGGGCCCGGTTGAAAAACACGCAACCATCATCAGATGACACTGGCTGCAGCGATGCCTCTGGATCGCTAGAATGAATTTCATGGCAACAAAACCACCTTCTCCCCCCACCGTGCAGCCCGTAACCCGGCCGACGCGGGATGACGGCGGTTCGGTCGTGCTCGAAAGACGCGCGCAAAAGACCCAGCCGCCCCAGATGTACCAGGTGGTCATGCTCAATGACGACTACACGCCCATGGAGTTCGTGATCGTGGTGCTGCAGGAGTTTTTCAGCAAGGACCGCGAACAGGCCACGCAGATCATGCTGAAGATCCACCTCGACGGCAAAGGCGTTTGCGGCGTGTACTCGCGGGACGTGGCCGCCACCAAGGTGGACCAGGTGCTGGAGGCTGCGCTGAAGGCCGGCCACCCCCTGCAATGTGTGAGTGAACCTGTTGAATAACAGGTCTCTCATCCCGATCTACAGTTATCTCTTCCACGCAAGCACAAAGGAGTTCACATGATTGCCCAGGAACTGGAAGTCAGCTTGCACATGGCCTTTGTTGAGGCCCGCCAGCAGCGCCACGAGTTCATCACCGTGGAGCATCTGTTGCTTGCACTGCTCGATAACCCCAGCGCAGCGGAAGTGCTGCGCGCATGTTCGGCCAATATCGATGACCTGCGCGCATCGCTGTCGAACTTCATCAAAGACAACACGCCGCAGGTCGCAGGATCGGACGAAGTGGACACACAACCCACGCTGGGCTTCCAGCGGGTGATCCAGCGCGCCATCATGCATGTGCAGTCCACCGGCAATGGCAAGAAAGAGGTGACGGGCGCCAACGTGCTCGTGGCGATCTTTGGCGAGAAGGACTCGCACGCCGTGTACTACCTGCACCAGCAGGGCGTGACGCGCCTGGACGTGGTCAATTTCATTGCCCACGGCATCAAGAAGGGCGAGCCGCCAGAGCCTGCCAAGGCTGAAAACCAGGCCGAAGGCGAGGAGGGTGGTGGTTCGGAACGCAATGAAAAAGCGTCGCCGCTGGAACAGTTCACACAGAACCTGAACCAGGCCGCCAAGGAAGGCAAGATCGACCCGCTGATCGGCCGTCACTACGAAGTCGAGCGCACCATCCAGATCCTGTGCCGCCGCCGCAAGAACAACCCGCTGCTGGTGGGCGAAGCCGGCGTGGGCAAGACCGCGATTGCCGAGGGCCTGGCCTGGCGCATCACGCAAAACGACGTGCCCGAGATCCTGGCCGAGGCCGTGGTCTATTCGCTCGACATGGGCGCGCTGCTGGCGGGCACCAAGTACCGCGGCGATTTTGAGCAGCGCCTCAAGGGCGTGCTCAAGTCGCTCAAGGACAAGCCCAATGCGATTTTGTTCATCGACGAAATCCACACCCTGATCGGTGCGGGCGCTGCATCGGGCGGCACGCTCGATGCGTCCAACCTGCTCAAGCCGGCGCTCTCCAGCGGCCAGCTCAAGTGCATTGGCGCCACCACCTTCTCGGAATACCGTGGCATCTTCGAAAAAGACGCCGCGCTGTCGCGCCGCTTCCAGAAGGTGGACGTGGTCGAGCCCACCGTGCAGGAAACCATCGACATCCTCAAGGGCCTCAAGAGCCGCTTTGAAGAGCACCACAGCGTGAAGTACGCCGCGGCGGCCCTGCAGGCAGCGGCCGAGCTGAGCGCCAAGTACATCAACGACCGCCACCTGCCCGACAAGGCCATTGACGTGATCGACGAGGCGGGTGCTGCCCAGCGCATCATGGTGCCGAGCAAGCGCAAGAAGACCATTGGCAAGGCCGAGATCGAAGAGATCGTGGCCAAGATCGCACGCATTCCGCCCGCCAACGTGTCCAACGACGATCGCGGCAAGCTGCAGACGCTTGAGCGCGACCTGAAAAGCGTGGTGTTCGGCCAGGACAAGGCCCTGGAAGTGCTGGCCAGTGCGGTCAAGATGGCGCGCTCGGGCCTGGGCAAGGGCGACAAGCCGATTGGCTCATTCCTGTTCAGCGGCCCCACCGGTGTGGGCAAGACCGAGGCGGCCAAGCAGCTGGCTTTCATCATGGGCATCGAGCTGATCCGCTTCGACATGTCGGAGTACATGGAGCGCCACGCTGTGAGCCGCCTGATCGGTGCGCCTCCGGGCTATGTCGGCTTTGACCAGGGCGGCCTGCTGACCGAAGCCATCACCAAGAAGCCACACGCGGTGCTGCTGCTCGACGAAATCGAAAAAGCGCACCCGGACATCTTTAACGTGCTGCTGCAGGTGATGGACCATGGCACGCTGACCGACAACAACGGACGCAAGGCCGATTTCCGCAACGTGCTCATCATCATGACCACCAACGCGGGCGCCGAGACCATGAACAAGGCGACCATCGGCTTCACCAACCCGCGCCAGGCGGGCGACGAAATGGGTGACATCAAGCGCCTGTTCACGCCTGAGTTCCGCAACCGGCTCGATGCCATCGTCAACTTCAAGGCGCTTGACGAGCAGATCATCCTGCGCGTGGTGGACAAATTCCTTCTGCAGCTCGAAACCCAGCTGGCCGAAAAGAAGGTGGAAGTCACCTTCACCGACACGCTGCGCAAGCACCTGGCCAAGAAGGGCTTCGATCCGCTGATGGGCGCCCGCCCGATGCAGCGCCTGATCCAGGACACCATCCGCCGTGCGCTGGCCGACGAGTTGCTGTTTGGCCGACTGCAGGACGGCGGCCGCCTGACGGTGGACATCGAGGTCAAGACCGACGACAAGGGCGTGGAAAGCTCCGAGGTGTTGCTGGACATTCAGCCGCTGCCCAAGAAGGAGCGCTCGGCCAAGTCCGAGCCCGCCGAGCCGGAAGAAGCCACGGCGGATTGATCGGCGCAGCAGTGGCGCCCTTTGGCGCCCCCTTTGCGTGCTCCCGCAGACCCCCAAAAGAAAGCCCACGGTGTACGCCGTGGGCTTTCTTGCTTGTTGTCTGCCGTGGGAGGGGGCGGATCTGCCCGATTGGACTGCCGCTCAGGGCGCTTGCACGCGCTGCAGCAGCTCCAGCGTGGGGTAGCCATCTTGCGCCGTGCCGATGCTGCGCTGGAAGGCGCGCAGCCCCGCGCGGGTGGCCGGGCCCATGACGCCGTCCGGGGTGCCGGCAGAAAACCCCTTGCGGTTCAGCGTCTCCTGCAGCGTCTGTATTTGAGCGCGTGACATCGGCTCCAGATCGCGCGGCCAGGCACCTGCAATGGCTGGGCCGCCGCCGATCTGTTGCGCCAGCAGCGCCACCGCGAGCGCGTAGTTGGTGGAGTTGTTGTAGCGCAGGAGGGTACGAAAATTGGCGCCCACCACAAATGCGGGGCCGCGTGCGCCGGCCGGAGTGACGATCGAGGCTGCGGCCAGGTGGGGTAGCGTTTGGCCTTCGATGGCGCTTACACCTTCGGCCACCCATTGCGCCGTGCTCTGCCGCACGCCGAGGTCGGCCCGGGCGTGGTCGAACGAAGGCGGCAGCTGGACTTCAGCCCCCCAGCGCTCGTTGGCCTGCCAGCCGGAGCGCGCCAGAAAATGGGCCGTGGATGCCGCCACGTCCGGGATGCTGCCCCAGATGTCGCGGTGCCCGTCGCCATCGGCATCGACGGCGTAGGCCAGAAACACCGAGGGCAGGAACTGCGTGTGGCCCATGGCGCCGGCCCAGGAGCCCACCATGCGTTCGGCCGCGATGTCGCCCGCGTCGATGATGCGCAGGGCGGCCAGCAGTTCGCTTTGTGCCCAGGCGCGGCGCCGGCCGTCGTAGGCCAGCGTGGCCAGTGCGTCCACGGTGCGCAAGCTGCCGAAGTTGCTGCCGTAGTTGCTCTCCATGCCCCAGATGGCGGTGATGACCGTGGCGGGCACGCCGTAGCGGGCTGCGGTGGCATTCAGCGTTGCCTGGTGTTCAGCCAGTTGGGCCTTGCCTTGTGCGATGCGCTGCGCTGAGACGGCGCTGTCGAGGTAGGCCCAGGGCGTGCGGGTGAATTCAGGCTGGGCACGGTCCAATTCAACGACGCGGGGCAGCCATTGCGCGCCGCCTAGCACATCGCGCACGGTGTCGGGCCGTATGCCGGCCGCCAGGGCCTGCGCAGAAAACGCGCTTCGCCAGGCGCCAAAGCCTGCAGCGTGGTCCGCACCGGCTGCCGTGCCGACGGTTGCGTCGGCGGCGCTGGGACGGGCTGCTGGGGGTAACGGTGCGACCACGGTGGTTGGGGCGCTGGCGCAACCCGCCAATGCCACGGCAGCCACCAGTGCGGCCGGCAGTCGCATGCACGCAGGGCGTGGGCAGCGCGACAGGAAAGAGAGAGGGGCTTGGGTACTTTGCATGCGCCATTGTCCCGCGCCGCAGCGCCTGTGTCTTGCCGCGGACGTGGCACGCCGTGCAGTGGCTGGTCTGCGTTTACTATTGTTTTGATAGCTACTGGCGCTTGATATGTAAGCGCTAGAGGCAAAAAAGACCAAAAATCGGGTTACAGTTGGCATTCGCCGTGCACAACACCCGTGCGTGGTTTTTTCTCGCCCTTGTTTGTCCACCGACCATGGCCCCTCACACCTTCCTCTGGCACGACTACGAAACCTTCGGTGCCAACACCCGGCGCGACCGGCCGGCGCAGTTTGCGGCCATCCGCACCGACGCCGAGCTCAATGAGATCGGCGAGCCGTTGATGCTCTACTGCCAGCCGGCCAATGACTATCTGCCGGACCCGCAGTCCTGCCTCATCACCGGCATTACGCCCCAGCTGTGCCTCGAAAAAGGTGTGCCCGAGCACGCTTTTGCCAATCGCATCGAGGCCGCATTTGCGCAGCCGGGCACCATCGGCGTGGGCTACAACACCATCCGGTTTGATGACGAGATCACGCGCTTCATGTTCTGGCGCAACCTCATCGACCCCTATGCACGCGAGTGGCAAAACCAGTGCGGTCGCTGGGACCTGCTGGATGTGGTGCGCATGACCTATGCGCTGCGGCCGGACGGCATCACCTGGCCCCAAAAGGAAGACGGCTCGCCGAGCTTCAAGCTGGAGCATCTGTCCAAGGCCAACGGCCTCGTGCACGAGGCCGCGCACGATGCGCTGTCGGACGTGCGCGCCACCATTGCGCTGGCGCGGCTGATCCGCCAGCACAACCCCAAACTGTTTGACTTTGCCCTGTCGCTGCACAAAAAAGACCGCGTGGCCGCCGAGTTGCGCCTGCCGGCCACAGCCCTCACGGCGCGTGCGTTTCTGCATGTCTCGGGCATGTTTCCGGCCGAGCGCGGCTGCCTTGCGGTGATGTGGCCGCTGGCCAGCCATCCCACCAACAAGAACGAGCTGATTGCCTGGGACCTCGCCCACGACCCGCGCGAACTGGCCACGCTGGGCGCCGACGAGATCCGCCTGCGCATGTTCTCCAGGGCCGCCGACCTGCCCGAGGGCACCACGCGCCTGCCCATCAAAACGATCCATCTGAACAAATCTCCCATGGTGGTGGGCAATGTGAACACGCTCACCCCCGCGCTGGCGCAGCGCTGGGGCATGGACCTGGCCCAGGCGGCGCAGCATGCCGACATGGCGCGGGCCTTGCCGGACATGAGCGGCATCTGGCCCGCCGTGTTTGCCCGCCCGGCCGAGCCCGCCCCCGATGTGGACCAGGACCTGTACGGCGGTTTTGTGGGTAACAACGACCGCCGCCACCTGAACGATTTGCGCACCATGAATGGCGCAAAGCTGGCCACCGCGCGCACGGGCTTTGATGACCCGCGCCTGGCCGAGCTGGTGTGGCGCTACCGCGCCCGCAACTTCCCTGACACGCTCTCGCCCGAAGAGGCCGGGCGCTGGGAGGCGCACCGCGCCGCCTGCCTGTTTGACGGAGCGGGCGGGGCGCGCACCGTGGAGCAGCTGTTTACCGAAATCGACCAGATTTCGGAAACCGCCGATGACGACCGCACCCAGGAGATTCTGGGCGCCCTGTACGATTACGCCGAGCACATCGCGCCTGAACGCTGACCCCCCTGAGGCGCTGCGCGCCCGGTGCTGGCGCCAGAAGCGCCTGCCCTTCGTGGCCGTCCAAGCCTGCGCAGGCAGGCTTGGAGCCGCGGCCCCTCAGCCCCCCGAGGGGGGACGCACCCCGGTGGCCCGGCGAAGCCGGTTCCACGGGGGCGCTGGTATTCGGGGCGCGCCGGTTTCAGGCTACAGCGCCCATTGCACGCCGACAATCATCCGCAACGTTTTATGACGACACCAAACAACCCCCATTTCACCACCCAGATCGTGCATGCCGACCGCTTGGGCGGCGCCGGGCATGGCGCCATCCACCAGCCCATCCACACCTCGGTGCAATACGGTTTCGACAAGGTCGAAGACCTGATTGCCGTGTTCCAGGGCACCGCCAAGGGTGGCTTCAACTATGCGCGCCAGGGCACGCCCACCACGGCCGCGCTGGAGTCCAAGCTGACGCAAATGGAGCGCGGCCAGGGCAGCATTGTGTTTTCCACGGGCATGGCAGCCATCTGCGCCGTTTTTCTCACGCTGCTCAAGGCGGGCGACCATCTGGTGGCCAGCCAATTCGTGTTTGGCAACACCAACAGCGTGCTCGGCACCCTGGCCGACCTGGGCATCGAGGTCACCACGGTCGATGTGACGGATGCCGCGCAGGTGGCCGCCGCCGTGCGGCCGCACACGCGCATGGTGTTTGTCGAGACCATCGCCAACCCCGGCACCCAGATGCCCGACCTGGAAGGCATCGGTGCGCTGTGCAAAGAGCGCGGGCTGCTGTATGTGGTGGACAACACGGTGGCCTCGCCCTACCTGTTCCGCCCGGGCACGGTGGGGGCGGGGCTGGTGGTCCATTCGCTCACCAAAAGCATGGGTGGCCAGGGCGATGCGCTGGGCGGCGCCGTCATCGACACGGGTGTTTTTGACTGGAGTCGTTACCCCAACATCTTCCCGGCCTATCGCAAGGGCGATGCCAAGGGCTGGGGCCTGCAGCAGCTGCGCAAGAAGGGCCTGCGCGACATGGGCGGCACCTTGTCATCCCACGCCGCGCACCAGATTGCGCTGGGGGCCGAAACGCTGGCGCTGCGCATGGACCGCACCAGCGCCACGGCGCTGGCCTTGGCCCAATGGCTGGAGCAGCACCCTGCCGTGGCGCGGGTGCATTACCCGCTGCTGGAATCGCACCCGCAGCACGCGCAGGCCCAAAAGCACCTCAAGGCGGGGTCGTGGCTGCTGTCGTTCGAGTTGCGCGACCCTGCGCAGTGCCTGCCGCTGTGCAACCGCCTGCATCTGCCCATCAAGGCCACGGGCCTGGGCGACACGCGCACGCTCATCATTCCGGTGGCCCACACCATCTTCTGGGAGGCGGGGCCTGAGGTGCGGGCCAGCATGGGCATTGGCGACAGCATGATCCGCCTGTCGGTGGGCCTGGAGGAGTTGCAGGATTTGCTGGCCGATTTTGAGCAGGCGCTGGCCGCACTTCCTGTGGCTGCGTGACTGCCCTGAAAGCTGTTAGGCTGCTATTGTAATAATAGCTGCTAGCGCTTTACCCATAAGCGCTAGCGGCCAATTTGGCTTGAATTTCAGCCAAAAAACCGGTAGCACACCACAATGGCGGCCACCACACCGGCCAGCTCTGCCAGCAGCGCGCAGGCCACCGCATGGCGCGCCCGCTGAATGCCCACGGCGCCAAAGTACACCGCCAGCACATAAAACGTGGTTTCGGTGCTGCCCTGGATGGTGGCGGCTGCCAGCGCGGCGAAGCTGTCCACGCCCTGGCTCTGCATGGTTTCGATCAGCATGGCGCGCGCCGCGCTGCCCGAAAACGGCTTGACCAGCGCCGTGGGCAGCGCATCGACAAAGCGCGCATCCATGCCCAGCACCTGCACGCACCAGCGGATGGCGTCCAGCACATAGCCCAGGGCGCCCGAGGCACGGAACACCCCCACCGCGCACAGCATGGCCACCAGGTAGGGCAGCAGGCCCTTGGCCACGTCAAAACCCTCTTTGGCGCCTTCGACAAACGCCTCATACACCGCCACCTTGCGCCATGCGCCCACGCAAACAAACAGCAGCACCAACGCAAACAGCGTGAGGTTGCCCAGCAGCGACGACAGCTGCGCCAGCGCCGCCGCGCTCAGCGTGGCCAGCAGCGCCATGAAGCCCGCCAGCCCCAGCGCCACCGGCAGCAAATAGGCCAGCACCACCGGGCTGAACAGCGGCAGCCGCTGCACCACGGCCACGCTGAGCAGCCCCACCAGCGTCGATGCCGAAGTGGCCAGCAGGATGGGCAGGAACACCAGCGTCGGGTCGGGCGCGCCCTGCTGCATGCGGTACATGAAGATGGTGACCGGCAACAGCGTGAGCGACGAGGCATTGAGCACCAAAAACAGAATCTGCGCGTTGGTGGCAGTGTCGGGCTGCGGGTTCAGCTCTTGCAGCGCACGCATGGCTTTGAGGCCCATGGGCGTGGCGGCGTTGTCCAGCCCCAGCGCGTTGGCGGCAAAGTTCAGCGTCATCAGGCCCAGGGCCGGGTGGCCGCGCGGCACGCCGGGCATCAGCCGCGCAAACAGCGGCGCCAGCCAGCGCGCCACGGCGTTCACGATGCCGGCCTTTTCGGCGATGCGCAAAAAGCCCAGCCATAGCGTGAGCGTGCCAAACAGCAGCACCATCACCTCGACCGACAGTTTGGCCATGGCAAACAGGGCCTCCACCATGGCGGCAAAGATCTGGGCGTTGCCGCCCACCAGCCATTGGGCCAGCGCGGCGATGGCGGCGGTGACAAAGAAGCCCAGCCAGAGGGTGTTGAGCAAGGATGGAACTCCGTAGGTGTTGTGGTGTTGCCGGGGGGTGCCATTTTCGGCCGATTCACCGCAGCAATTGGCAGGGGCGCGCCGGCCTGGGTGCGAACCCGGCAATGGATAGCGTAACCCGCATGACGGCCCGCAGCCGCGCAAAAGGCAGGGTGAACCGCCGGGTGGTACCCTACAGGGTTCGGTTGCGCGCTCCGTTTTCGCGGAAAAAACCAGCGCGCATTCGCCCCAAGACAAAAACCAGGCGCCTTTGAACAGCTTCATAGAGCGCCACAACACCAAGGAACATTCGCCATGGGCGCCCAGTGGAAAGCAAAAGGTAAGGCACAAGTCGCAGATGCCAGAGGCAAGCTGTTTGGCAAGCTGGCCAAGGAAATTATGGTGGCGGCGCGCGGTGGTGCCGATCCGGCCGGCAATTCGCGCCTGCGCCTCGTGGTCGAGCAGGCCCGCAAGGTCTCGATGCCCAAGGAAACGCTGGAGCGCGCCATCAAGAAGGGCGCCGGCATCGGCGACGAGGCCGTCCATTTCGAGCATGTGATCTACGAGGGCTTTGCGCCCCACCAGGTGGCCGTGATGGTCGAATGCCTGACCGACAACGTCAACCGCACCGCGCCCGAAATGCGCGTGCTGTTCCGCAAGGGCCAGCTGGGCACCTCGGGATCGGTGGCATGGGACTTCAACCATGTGGGCATGATCGAGGCCGAGCCCTCCACCCCCGGCGCCGACCCCGAGCTGGCCGCCATCGAAGCCGGCGCGCAAGACTTTGAAGCCGGCGACGAAGAGGGCACCACCACGTTCTGGACCGACCCGACCGACCTGGACCTGGTCAGCCGCGCGCTGCCCGCGCAGGGCTTTACCGTGCTGTCGGCCAAGCTGGGCTACAAGCCCAAGAACCCGGTCAACCCCGCCAATTTGACGGCAGAGCAGCTGGAAGAGGTCGAGAGCTTTCTGGCCGCCATCGACGCCAACGACGACGTGCAGAACGTCTATGTGAGCCTGGGCAGCTGATGATCGCCCAGGGGCTGGCCGCCATCCCGGCCAGCGCTGCGCATACCTCCAACACCATTGCATGACCGCTGACCATTACGCAGCCCTCGGACTGGGCGCCAACGCGTCGCTGTCCGACATCAAGAAGGCCTTTCGCCAGAAAGCGTCGTTCTATCACCCGGACAAGAACGATGCGCCCGACGCAGCGCAGCGCTTTCAGGCCGTGCAAAAGGCCTACGAAGTGCTCGCTAACGACGAGTCCCGCCAGGCCTACGACGACAACCGCCGCCGCAACCTGCTGGACGACCCGCTGCAGACCGCGCAAGAGATCTGGCAAACCTATTTCAAGAGCATTCTTCCTTCGTGAAACTTTCCCCTTACTTTTATGACCTGCGTTCGGCCTACCAGGCCGAACTCGATGACCTGATTTCGGACTCGGAGGGCAAGGATGTGCTGCGCAAGCGGCTGGCAGAAAAGCGCTCTGAAATCGGTTTTCTGGTGAAGATGATGGCGCTGGCCCCGGAAATGGTGGCGGTGGTCTTCCACCAGGGCTTTCGTTTTGCCAAGCCTGCGGTGATGGAGCATCTGCTCGGCCAGGGGGCCGACAACCTGCCCGACTGGGGCACGCTGGCAGGCGCTGTCTCGCTGGAACCCTGGGCCGCCAGCCTGGCTCCAACCGTGTTGCGCGAGCCTGGTGGGCCCGTCTTCATGGTCGTGGCAGCGGCGTTGGAGTATTTGCACCAGCATGCGCGCCTGGCCCCGTCACCCGCGCAGGGCGATGCCGAGCCGGATTCTGACGAAGAGGCCGCTGAGCACGACGATGACTACAACGCCCTGAGCGCCGACGATGCCGCCGACCCGCACACCAGCCGCACCCGCGACGAGGCCAGTTCCCACTGGCTGGCCGAGGCCGGCTTTGACCGCAAAGACTGACCAGTCCCAGATTTTCGAGATGTCCCGCACATGAACCACCTGGCCCTCATCACCAAAACCACCAGCCTGATTGCCGCCGGCGACATCGTGGGCGCCGAATCGGCGCTGGCCGACCTGGCCGACACCGAAGGCGACAACGCCCTGATGGTCGTGCTGGACCAGCTGGCACCCAAAGACGTGCTGGCCGTGATGCGCGAGTACGACGACTCCAAGGCGTCCGTCGTCAACCTGCTGGTCACGCCCGAGCAGTTTGCGCGCGCCATGGTGCTGGAAAAGCAATACAAGGATCTGACCCACACGCACCTGCGCAACATGGTCAATGCCGTCATTTTTCGGGACGATGCCGACCCGGTGGAATTCTTGACCGCGATTGGCGACCTGGAAGGCGGCAGCGAGGCCCTGGCCAATTACTTTGCCGAGAAGTGGAGCCGCATCGAAGCCTTTGCCCGCACCGGCACGTTCGATGCCACCGAAGACTATGGCCCCACGCTGAGTGACGACGAGCTGCTGGCATCGGGCTATGTGCAGCCCCGCATCGACCAGGACGAAGTGGCCGACCGCGACTGGATGCAACTGGCCTGGCTGCTGCGCTACGAATGCCGCGACCTCTTCATCGAAACCCTGCTGGTGCTGCGCGCCAAGGCGCGCGCCCACGACATGGGCCTGGAAGAGGGTGACGATTCTGCGGAGGAAGACGACGGCAAGTTTGAAACCAGCGATACCGATCGCGGCAAGGCCACTCCAGCCGCTCGCACGTCTGACGAAGAATCTGCGATTTAGATGACAACCCCCTGTGGCGCTTCGCGCCTTCCCCCTTCTCTCGAATTGCTGCGCAATTCGGGAAGGGGGACACCGCCAGCGCGGCGGGGCGGCCCTTGCGCGGCGGTCCTGGCTTGGGTCGCGCCAGTTGCAAGGCCCAAGAGCAGCGCATAGCGCGATGGATACCAACATGACCGTGGCCGATACGCCTTCCCTTGATGCCCACTCGGTGGCACCCGCCAACGCGCTGCAACTGCACGACGCCCGCCCGTTTTTTGAGAAAGCCCTGGTGCACGGCGTGCAGCACGGCATTCTGGATGCAGCCCGGCTGGCCGCCATCTGCGCCGACGCCCCCAAGGGCATGGTGCAGATCGCCCGCTACTTTGGCAGCGAATTTTTGCGGCCCGAGCTCGAAAAAGCCCGCGACCGCATGGTCAACCTCATCAGCCTGTATTTGCTGGACAGCACGGGCGGCGATGTGGCCAAGGCCGCCGTCTCGTTGCGCGACCATTCGTTCCTGTCGCGCTCCAAGGGCGGCTCGGACATGCTCAAGCGCCTGATCGCCATGCCCGAGAGCAGCAACTTCGGCATGGCCGGCTATGAGGACGCTCAAACGCCGCTGCTGGCGCTGTGGTCGCTGCGCAGCTACACCGATTACCAGGCCGAACTGGCCCGCCGCAGCCAGATGGCCCAGGCCATCCATGCCGCACAGTGGCTGGCCGAGCAATACGACCTCGACACCGACGAGCTCGAAGCCGCAGGCGCCGACGCCGAGGCCGTCATCCGCACTGGTTTGCTCATGCAGGCCCTGGCGCCCCGGGCCATGCACCTGGGTGAGTGGCCCAACGCCGTGGCGCTGGAGAAGCTGGTGACGGCGCTGCGCAAGAAAAAGCGGGCGGCGCCCACCGAACTGCGGCTACCTGCCGGCGTGCCCGCCGACCTGCGCGCGGTGATGCAGGCCCAGTGCGCTGCCGTGCTGGCCGATCTGCCCAAATTGCTGGATGGCGCCACGCCGCTGCGCAACCTGCTGCGCCCCACCGGGGCCTTCCGCGCCCGCTACTTTTTGCTGGACGACCCGCTGGCCGAAGTGGACCATTACCACCGCAGCCTGGATGCGATCGAAGAGGGTGGCGAGCCCCCCCAGCCCGCCAGCAAGACATGGATCAAGGCCACCCAGGGCAACGAAGACGAGCACTCGCTGCTCACCTTGTTTCTGTGCCTTGCGGCAGGAGCCCCCAAGAAGACCCTGCTGACCGAAAAAGCCGCGGCCAGCCTGATCCGCAAGATCCGCAAAAGCGGCCTGCAGCCCGAGCTGGCCACCGAATTCATCCGCAGCCATGCACCGGGCGCCTACCAGGCGGACTACATCGGCATGTGGAACAGCTTTGTGCAGGAGTCGGGCAAAACGCTGGGCAGCGACATGGACTACCAGATGCACGACGCGCTGGCCTTGCTGCGCCGCGAGTGCCATGTTGTGGTGGGGTGACGGTGTGAGAGGGTAGGAATGGCGGCGAGCGCTGTGCAGGTCGTTCAGGGGTGCGCGTCGGTTCCACCCGCGCCGGATCGAACCCCAAGACCCGGTTAACATTCCGCTTGGCTTTTCCTGCCTTCCGTACAACGGGTTCGCAACGCAGGGCCGATTTCCTCCGTTGCCATCCATCGCTCGCCGCCAGCCCACCTTCATCGCTCGTGCACAGCCCAACGCTCGTCATCCTTGCTGGCATTCTTGCCGCGCTGGTCACCACGGTGCTTTATGCCGTGTGGCATTTCAACAAGGGCATTCCCGGCTTGCGGCTGTGGATGCTGTCTTTTCTGAGCGGGGCGGTTTTTTGCGCCAGCTTGCTGGTGCGCGACTACGTGCCGGAAGTGCTGGCGGTGGTGCTGTCGCAGGTGAGCATTGCCGTGGCGGCGTACCTCTGCTTTCTAGGCGGCCGTGCGTACATGGGGCGGCCGCCTTTGCCGCATGCGGTTGCTGCGACGGCTATCGTTGGCGTGGTGGCTGCAGCGGTGTATTTCACGGTGGTGCAGCCGAACCTGGCGATCCGGTTTGCGCTGGCGGGTTCGGTTTCTGGCGTGTGTTTTTTGCTCACAGCCCACACCGTGGCGCGCGGCGGCGTTCGGGACGTGCCCGCACGCTATCTGTTTTCCCTCGTGGCCGGCCTGCATGGGCTTTTCCTGCTGTTGCGGCCGCTGCTGTTCAGGCTGGCCATGCCGGGTTCGGGGGAGGAGGCTGGCGCCGACATGGTGGTGCTGCTATCGCAGTTTGTGGTGCTTGAAGCCACGTTGTCCCTGGTGCTGATGGCGTTTGGCACGCTGATGCTGACCAATGAGCACATCACCCGAGAGTTGCGCCACCTGGCCGAGATGGACCCGCTCACCGACGTATTCAACCGGCGAGCGTTCCTCACGTTGCTCGAAAAAGCCATCAGCAGTGCGCACCGCATACAGTCCGATCTTTCCGTGCTGGCGATTGACCTGGACCATTTCAAGATGGTCAATGACACCTGCGGGCACAAAGGCGGCGACGATGTGCTGCGCCATTTTGTCGGCCTGGCCAGCGGCTGCCTGCGCAATGAGGACGTGATGGGGCGGATGGGCGGCGAGGAGTTCGTCATTTTTTTGCCCAACGCCAGCCGCGCGGGGACCCTTTCCGTGGCTGAGCGCCTGCGCGCCCTGGTGGCCAGCCAGCCGGTGTTGACGGACCGTGGCCCCATCCACCTGACGGTGAGCATCGGGGCCACGCAATACCTGCCTGGTGATTCGTCAGACGCCCTTTTGCAGCGCGCCGACGATGCCATGTACCTGGCCAAGGCGCACGGCCGCAACCGGGTCGAGGCACTGGCCATCGCGCAACCTGTGTGAGCCGATCACGGCAGGCTGTGCCGGAAAATTCAGAATGACGGCAGCCACTCTGCCGGCGGTTTTTGGGGCTTACTTGGTGCCAAAGATGCGGTCGCCCGCATCGCCCAGGCCGGGCAGGATGTAGCCGTGGTCGCTCAGTTCGCGGTCGATGGCGGCGGTGAAGATCTGCACGTCGGGGTGGGCTTTTTGCAGCGTGGCAATGCCCTCGGGCGCGGCCAGCAGGCACACGAACTTGATCGAGCGGGGATTGAGCTTTTTGAGGCGCTCCACCGCGGCGGCGGCCGAGTTGCCGGTGGCCAGCATGGGATCGATCACGATGATGTCGCGCTCGTCCATCTCGGAGGGCATCTTGAAATAGTATTCCACGGGCTGCAGCGTGGCCGGGTCGCGGTACAGGCCGATGTGGCCCACGCGGGCGCCGGGCACCACGTTGAGCATGCCGTCCAGAAAGCCGTTGCCGGCGCGCAGGATGGACACCAGCACCAGTTTTTTGCCGTCGATGACCTTGCCGGTCATGGTTTCGAGCGGGGTTTCGATCTGCACGTCCTGCAGCGGCATGTCGCGCGTGACTTCATAGGCCATCAGCGTGGAGAGCTCGCCCAGCAGGCGGCGAAAACTGTTGGTGCTGGCTTCCTTCTTGCGCATCAGCGTGAGCTTGTGCTGAACGAGGGGGTGGGTGATGACGGTGACGTTGCTCATTGGGAAAGGTCTTTTTTATGTTTCTTGCGGATCGGTACAACAGGGTCAGTCTGCCAGAAAGCGCGAATAGCGCGCCAGATCGACATTGCCGCCGCTGATCAGAATGCCCACCCGGGCGCCCCGCACATCCACACCGCCGTGCTCTGCGCCGGCAAAGGCCAGCGCGCCCGTGGGTTCGACCACGATCTTCATGCGCTCGGCAAAAAAGCGCAGGGCTTGCACCAGCTGTTCGTCGGTGGCGGTGACCATGTCGTCCGCCAGGCGCTGGATGACAGGGAAGGTGAGCTGGCCCAGCGCCTGCGTTTGCGCGCCGTCGGCAATGGTGTGCGGCGTGGCGATCTGCACGATGTGCCCCGCGCGAAACGACTGCTGGCCATCGCTGCCCGCCTGGGGCTCCACGCCCACCACACGGCAGTGCGGGGCCAGCGCCTCGGCGGCCAGCAGGCTGCCAGCCAGCAGGCCGCCACCGCCCACGCACACAAAGAGGTAGTCGAGGTTGGGCACTTCTTCCAGCAGCTCCTTGGCCGCGGTGCCTTGCCCGGCGATGACGTGCGGGTGGTCATACGGCGGCACCAGCGTCATGCCGCGCTCTTGCGCCAGGCGCCGGCTGATGGCCTCGCGGTCTTCGGTGTAGCGGTTGTAGGTGACCACCTGCGCGCCATAGCCGCGCGTGGCGGCCATCTTGCTGGCGGGCGCGTCTTCGGGCATGACGATGACGGCGGGCATGTCCAGCAGCCGGGCCGACATGGCAATGGCCTGGGCGTGGTTGCCGGCCGAGAACGCCAGCACGCCGCCCTTGCGCTGCTCGTCGGTGAACTGGGCCAGGGTGTTGAAGGCACCGCGGAACTTGAAGGCGCCGGTGCGCTGCAGGTTCTCGCACTTGAAGAACAGCTGCGCGCCCAGCCGCTCGTCTGCGGTGCTGGAGCGCAGCACGGGCGTGCGGTGCGCCATGCCGTGCAGGCGATGGGCGGCATCGGCCACATCGGCATACGTTGGCACATAAGCGGGCACGGAAAAGGGTGTCTGGGTCATGTCGGCATCCTTGGGCTGGCGGGTCGCCGGGGAGCGGCAGCCACGCTGGCGCATCATAGCCCGTTGCCGTGCAGTTTGAAGCAAAAATGCCTGCTAGCGCTTACCACGTAAGCGCTAGCAGCTATGGATTTTGATGAATCCGGGGTGGCTGTGCCGGCATGCCGCGCCAGGCACCGCGTGGATGCATGCCGCCTGGGGCTGGGTGCTCAGCCCAGTTCGCTGAACCGCTGCAGGGGCGTGAGCGCCGGGAACTCGCCCGCGCGCTTTTGCTTCATGGCCGTGACCGATTCGCGCACATGCTGGTTGCTCCAGATGGCGCCTTGCAGCCAGCCCATCTGGCGCAGGCTGTCTTCCACCGAATGGTCGCGCGCGTAGTTCACGGCCTGCTTGGTGCCCCAGATGGCGACGGGCGACTTGCAGGCGATCTCTTGCGCGCATTGCAGGGCGGCGGCCAGCATGGCGCCTTGCGTGTCGAAGACCTCGTTGACCAGGCCGTAGCCCAGGGCCTTGGCAGCGCTCAGGCGGCGGCCGGTGTAGGCCAGTTCCTTGACCACGCCCAGCGGGATCAGCTTGGGCAGGCGCTGCAGCGTGCCCACGTCGGCCACCATGCCGATGTTGATCTCCTGGATGCAGAAGAACGCGTCGGCCGTGGCGTAGCGGATGCAGCCCGCCGTGACCATGTCCACCGCGCCGCCAATACAACCGCCATGGATGGCCATGATCACGGGGATGCGCAGGCTCTCGATGCGGGTGAAGGTGGCCTGCATATCGGTCAGCAGATCGAAGATGGCGGCGCGGCCCTCGGGGCTCTGGTCGTCCATGGTGATGGCGCCGCCAAAGGTTTCCAGCGCCATGCCCGCGCTGAAATGTTTGCCGGTGCTGCTGATGACCAGCGCCCGCGCCTCACCCGCCTGGTGCAGCTGGGCCAGCACCGCGTCTAGCTCGCGCCAGAAGGTGGGGTGCATGGTGTTCATGGCCTCGGGTTTGTTCAGAACCAGATGGGCCACGTGGTCGGTGATGCTGAGGGAAAAGCAGGTGAGGGTGTTCATGGACGTGGAATGTAGGCCCGGTGTGTTGCGCTGCGTCGTCGCACAGGCGACTTTGAATGAAATATGCCACTGGCGCTTGTGTATCAAGCGCCAGTAGCTATAAAAACAGGAGTGATGGCGCTGCGGATGCGGGCTCCGCAACGCCCCGGGCCACCCGCAGATTCAGCGCCGTTTGCTGCCGCCGAAGATGCCGCCCAGCACGCCGCGCAGGATCTCGCGCCCCAGCGAGGTGCCCATGGTGCGCACGGCCGACTTGGCCATGGTCTGGGCCAGGCCGTCGCGCTTACCGCCGCGCGGGCCGGTGCTGCCAAACAGCACGTCGTTCAGGCCGCCCAGCAGGCCGCCGCCTTCGTCGGCAGTCGCACCGTTGGCGCTCTTGCCATTGCCTGTTGCATTGCCGGCCTGCTCGCTGATCTCGGTAGCGCGGCCCTTGAGCTTTTCGTAGGCCGATTCGCGGTCCACAATCTTTTCGTACACCCCCGCCACGAGTGAGCTGGCCAGCAAGGCCTGGCGCTGCTGCGGCGTGATGGGGCCCAGCTGGCTGCCCGGCGGCAGCACGAACACGCGCTCGGTCACGCTGGGGCGGCCCTTGGCGTCCAGAAAGCTCACCAGCGCCTCGCCCACGGCCAGCTCGGTGATGGCGGTTTCGATGTCCAGGCCCGGCTTTTGCCGCATGGTGGTGGCCGTGGCTTTGACGGCCTTCTGGTCGCGCGGCGTGAAGGCGCGCAGCGCGTGCTGCACGCGGTTGCCCAGCTGGGCCAGCACGCTGTCGGGGATGTCGAGCGGGTTCTGCGTGACGAAGTACACGCCCACGCCCTTGGAGCGCACCAGGCGCACCACCAGCTCGATGCGCTCGATGAGCACTTTCGGCGCCTCGTTGAACAGCAGGTGGGCCTCGTCGAAGAAGAACACCAGTTTGGGCTGCTCGGGGTCGCCGATCTCGGGCAGTTGCTCGAACAGCTCAGACAGCATCCAGAGCAGGAAGGTGGCGTACAGACGCGGCGAGTTCATGAGCTTGTCGGCCGCCAGGATGTTGACCACGCCGTGGCCGTCCACGGTCTGCATGAAGTCCTGGATGTCGAGCATGGGCTCGCCAAAGAACTGTTCGCCGCCCTGGCTCTCGATCTGCAGCAGGCCGCGCTGGATTGCGCCCACGCTGGCGGCGCTGACGTTGCCGTATTCGGTGGTGAACTCCTTGGCGTTGTCGCCCACGTACTGCAGCATGGCGCGCAGGTCTTTCAGGTCCAGCAGCAGCATGCCGCTGTCGTCGGCAATCTTGAACACGAGGTTGAGCACGCCGAGCTGGGTCTCGTTCAGGTTGAGCATGCGACCCAGCAGCAGCGGGCCCATGTCCGATACCGTGGCACGCACCGGGTGGCCCTGCTCGCCAAACACGTCCCACAGCGTGGTGGGGCAGGCCAGGGGCGTGGGCAGGGGCAGGCCGCGCTCCTTGAGCACCGCCGCCAGTTTGTCGCCAATCTTGCCGGGCTGGCTGGCGCCCGTCAGGTCGCCCTTCACATCGGCCATGAACACCGGCACGCCGATGCGTGAGAAGTTCTCGGCCAGGGTTTGCAGGGTCACGGTCTTGCCCGTGCCGGTGGCTCCGGTGATGAGCCCGTGGCGGTTGGCCAGGCCGGGCAGCAGGTGGCATTCGATGGTGTCGTGCTTGGCAATCAGGAGGGGTTCGGCCATTTCGGGTTTCCTCGGATCGGTGGCGGGCAAAAGTAAAATCGCGGCCACTAGATTAAATCAATACAAAAGGACTTCCCGTGGCAGGACACAGCAAATGGGCGAATATCCAGCACCGCAAGGGGCGGCAGGATGAAAAACGCGGCAAGATCTGGACCCGCATCATTCGTGAAATCACTGTGGCCGCCCGTGCCGGTGGCGGCGATCTGTCTGCCAACCCCCGCCTGCGCCTGGCGGTGGACAAGGCCAAGGCGGCCAACATGCCCGCCGACCGCATCAAATACAACATCGACAAGGCCACGGGCAACGCCGAGGGCCTGACCTACGAAGAAATCCGCTACGAGGGCTATGGCATTGGTGGCGCCGCCATCATGATCGACACCATGACCGACAACCGTGTGCGCACCGTGGCCGAAGTGCGCCACGCGTTCAGCAAACACGGCGGCAACATGGGCACAGAAGGCTCGGTGGTCTTCCAGTTCAAGCACTGCGGCCAGCTGATTTTTGCCCCCGGTACCAGCGAAGACAAGGTGATGGAAGTCGCCTTGGAGGCGGGTGCCGAAGACGTGGTGACCGACGAAGACGGCGCGGTGGAGGTGCTGACCGCCCCGGCCGACTTCGAAACCGTGAAAAATGCGCTGGAGGCCGCAGGCCTCACTGCCGAGGTGGCGGGCGTGACCATGCGGCCCGAAAACACCATCGAACTGACCGGCGAAGACGCCGCCAAGATGCAAAAACTGCTGGACGTGCTGGAAGACCTGGACGACACCCAAGAGGTCTATCACAACGCGGCGCTGTGACTCTGCACCAGTGGGCCACCGTTTTTTTCTTGCCCTGACTTGTTTTCCGACTGATATTCCCCCGAACCCCGCCCAGCAGCACGGCGCTGTGGGCCGGGTTCACCAAAGGTTCCTATGAAAGTACTTGTGATTGGTGGCGGCGGCCGTGAACACGCGATGGCGTGGAAGCTGAGCCAGTCCCCCAAGGTGACCAAGGTGTTTGTGGCGCCTGGCAATGGCGGCACGGCCTTGAATTCCAAGCTCGAAAACGTGGGCATCTCTGACGTGCGCGAGCTGCGCATGTGGGCCCAGACCGAGAAAATCGGCCTGACCGTGGTGGGCCCCGAGGCGCCACTGGCGGCCGGTGTGGTCGATGAGTTCCGTGCCAACGGCCTGCGCATCTTCGGCCCCACCAAGGCTGCGGCCCAGCTCGAAAGCTCCAAGGCCTTCTCCAAGGCTTTCATGCGCCGCCATGGCATCCCCACGGCCGATTACGACACCTTCACCGACCCGGTGGCGGCCCATGCGTTTGTGGACCGGCTGGGCGCCCCCATTGTCATCAAGGCCGACGGCCTGGCCGCTGGCAAGGGCGTGGTCGTTGCCATGACGCTGCAGGAGGCCCACGATGCCGTCGATTTCATGCTGGTGGACAACAAATATGGCGTGGCGCACAACGAAGGTGTTGATGGAAAGGCCTTGCCGCGCGTGGTGATCGAGCAGTTCCTTGAAGGCGAGGAAGCCTCGTTCATCGTGCTGTGCGATGGCAAGAACGTGCTGGCCCTGGCCACCAGCCAGGACCACAAACGCCTGAAAGACGGCGACGAAGGCCCCAACACCGGCGGCATGGGCGCGTATTCGCCCGCGCCCGTGGTCACGGCCGATGTGCATGCCCGCGCCATGCGCGAGATCATCCTGCCCACCATCCGGGGCATGGAAAAAGACGGCATTCCCTACACCGGCTTTCTGTATGCCGGCCTGATGATCGACGCCAAGGGCCAGCCCAAGACGCTCGAATTCAACTGCCGTATGGGCGACCCCGAAACGCAACCGATCCTGATGCGCCTGAAAAGCGACTTCTGTGACGTGCTCGGCGCAGCCGCCGATGGCAAGCTCGACCAGATGGAACTGCAGTGGGACCGCCGCACCGCGCTCGGCGTGGTCATGGCTGCCCACGGCTACCCTGAAACCCCGCGCAAGGGCGACCCCATCACCGGCCTGCCCGCCGAGGCGGACGATGCCGTGGTGTTCCATGCAGGCACGCAGCTCAAGGACGGCGTGGTCAGCGTGACCGGCGGCCGCGTGCTGTGCGTCACCGTGCTGGCCGACAGCGTCAAGCAGGCGCAGCAACGTGCGTATGACGTGGCGCGGGGCATTCACTTCGACGGCGCTCAGTACCGGCGCGACATTGGTTTTCGGGCGCTGAAGAGCTGATGTCTGGCTCGCAGACTCTGAACACGGCCGACACGGTGACCCGTGTGCGCAGCTACCTGCAGGGCCTGCAGGCCCGCATTACCGATGCACTCGAAGCCGTGGAAACCGCTGAAGGGGAGGGCGGTGCGCGCTTTCTGGCCGACGCATGGCGCAAGCCGCCCGGCGAGCCGCTGCAGGGCGACGGCATCACCAAGATCCTGGAAGGCGGCCGCGTGTTCGAGCGCGCGGGCTGCGGCTTCAGCCATGTGCGCGGCCCGCAACTGCCGCCCTCGGCCACGCAGCACCGGCCCGAACTGGCGGGTGCGCCGTTCGAGGCCATGGGCGTGTCGCTGGTGTTCCACCCGCGCAACCCTTACGTGCCCACGGTGCACATGAACGTGCGCATGATCGCTGCGGGCCACCCTGGGCAAGCGCCGACCTGCTGGTTTGGCGGTGGCATGGACCTCACGCCGTACTACGGTTTCGAGGAAGACGCGGTGCACTTTCACCGCACCTGCAGCGATGCCCTGGCGCCGTTTGGCGACGACAAGTACCCGCGCTTTAAGCAGTGGTGCGACGAATACTTCTACCTCAAGCACCGCAGCGAGCAGCGCGGCGTGGGCGGAGTGTTCTATGACGATTTCTCGGAGTTGGGCTTTGAGCAAAGCCTGGCCATGACGCAGTCGGTGGGCGATGCCTTTCTGAGCGCCTACCTGCCCATCGTGGAAAAGCGCCAGGCCACGCCGTTTGGCGAGCGCGAGCGCGGCTTTCAGCTCTACCGCCGGGGCCGCTATGTGGAGTTCAACCTGGTGTGGGACCGGGGCACACACTTTGGCCTGCAGTCAGGCGGGCGCACCGAGTCCATTTTGCTGTCCATGCCGCCGCTGGTGGCGTGGTCGTATCAGCGTTCCGATGCTGCCGATTCGGCCGAAGCTGAGCTGGCGCAGCGCTTTCTGGTGCGGCGCGACTGGCTCGCTGAAGTTGCCTGAAGTGTTGCCTGAAAGTCCTGAAAATCGCAAAAAGCTATAATTTCAATAGCTGCCTGCGCTTTTCACACCTGCGCTAGAGGCCAAAAACACCTCAAACTGACGCAGCGCCACCGCGCAACACCCAAGGCGCAGCCCGCTGGCTGTGCGCTGCGTTGCACGCTATATTGATCCCATTCTCTTCATATATTCACCGCCTGATGACCACCTCCACCAAATCGGAAACCGCCGCCAAAAAAGACGTCACCAAACTCCAGCGCGCCATCGTCGATGGCCTGGAAGACGTCAAGGCGCAAGACATCCAGGTCTTCAACACCGAGCATCTCTCGCCGCTGTTTGAACGGGTGATCGTGGCATCGGGCACTTCCAACCGCCAGACCAAGGCCCTGGCCGCCAGTGTGCGCGATGCGGTCAAGGACGCGGGCTTCGTGAAGCCACGCATCGAAGGCGAAGAAAACGGCGAATGGATCATCGTGGACTGCGGCGCCGCCGTGGCACACATCATGCAGCCCGCCATCCGCCAGTACTACCGCCTCGAAGAGCTGTGGGGCGACACCCCCGTGCGCCTGAAGCTCGGCGCCGCCAAGCCCGTGTCCAGCGCCGCCACCGAGCTGGCCGAAAAGAAGTCGGCCCAGAAGGCTGCCAAGTCCGGCGCGAAGGCTGCTGGCAAGGCGCCCGCCAAAAAGGCAGCGGCACCTGTGGTGGCGGCCCGCTCGGGCAAGGCCACGGTCAAGGCTGTCGCCAAAACAGCCGCCAAGGCCGCAGCCACTCCCGCTGCCAAGACGACTGCAAAAGCACCAGCCAAAGCCATCACCAAGGCTCCAGCCAAGGCGCCCGCAAAGCGCAGCAGCGTTGCCAAGGCCGCGCCGGCCAAGGCATCGGCAAAGCCAACAACTGCTGCCAAGAAGCCAGCGGCCACCAAGGCAGCGATCAAGACCGTGGTCGTCAAGCCATCGGCCCCCCGCAGCAAGACGGCTGCTGCCGCCAAGACCGGTGCCAAGCCCATCGCCGCCCGCGGTGGTGCTGTCGCCAAGCCGGCAGCCAAGAGGGCACCGGGCCGCAAGTGAATGGCACGGCGGCCCACCGACGACCCGAACCTGCGCACAGCGCCTGAGCGGTCATGAAGCTGCTGATCGTGGCCGTGGGCCAGCGTGTGCCCGACTGGGCGCAGACGGCTTACGACGATTACGCCAAACGTTTCCCGCCCGAGCTCAAGGTCGAGCTCAAGGCCGTCAAGACCGAACCGCGTGGCTCCAAAACGCTGGAGACGCTGTACGCCGCCGAGCGCGAGCGCATCGAAGCCGCCATCCCGCGTGGCACGCGCGTGGTGGCGCTGGACGAGCGCGGCACCAATCTCACCACCAAGGCTTTGGCCGAACGACTCAAGGGCTGGCAGCTGGGCGGGGACGACGTGGCTCTGGTCATCGGCGGCCCGGACGGGCTGGACCCTGCGTTTCGCCAGGGCGCACACGAGCGCATCCGTCTCTCGGATCTGACTCTGCCGCACGCGATGGTGCGGGTGCTGCTCATCGAGCAGTTGTACCGCGCCTGGTCGGTGAACGCCGGGCATCCCTACCACCGCGAGTGAGGCCGGCATTGGGGGGGGATTACTCTGTTTTTATAGCTGCTAGCGCTTGATGGGTAAGCGCTAGAGCCGATTTTTATCAAAATCCGTTCATGCCTGACTTCATCTACCTTGCCTCCCAAAGCCCGCGCCGGCGCCAGCTGCTCGAACAGCTGGGCGTACGCCACGAACTGCTGCTGCCCAACGCGGACGGTGACGAAGCCGAAGACGCCGAAGTCATCGAGGCGGTGCTGCCCGGCGAAGCGCCTGCGGCCTATGTGGAACGCGTGACCGGCCTCAAGCTCGACGCCGCCGTGGCCCGCTGTACGCGCCGGGGTTTGCCTGATGCGCCCATCCTGTGTTCCGACACCACTGTGGCGCTGGGCCGCACCATCTACGGCAAGCCCGACGATGCCGCCCATGCCGCGCGCATGCTGTCCGAACTGGCAGGACACGAGCACCGCGTGCTCACCGCCGTGGCGTTGCAGGTCGGCCCCAAGCGTCTTTCAGCCCTGTCAGTGTCGCGCGTCATTTTTGCGGCCATGACACCTGCGCAGATCGCCGCCTATGTGGCCACGGGCGAGCCGCTGGGCAAGGCAGGGGCCTACGGCATCCAGGGGCGGGCGGCGGCGTATGTGGAGCACATGGCGGGCAGCTATTCGGGCATCATGGGGTTGCCCATGTACGAGACAGCACAACTGCTGCGTGCTGCGGGATTTGCGATCTAAGCGACGCGAACAAAAGACAACAATCACTAAGCCATGCAACAAGACATCCTGATCAACTGGTCGCCCCAGGAAACCCGTGTGGCCGTGGTGGAGCATGGCGCCGTGCAGGAGCTGCACATCGAGCGCACGCTCGAACGCGGCCTGGTGGGCAACGTCTACCTGGGCAAGGTCTCGCGCGTGCTGCCCGGCATGCAGTCGGCCTTCATCGACATCGGCCTGGAGCGCGCGGCCTTTTTGCATGTGGCCGATGTCTGGCAGCGCCAGCCCGATGGCGAGCCACCCGCATTTGCGCGCAAAAACGAACCGCAGGTGCCGATTGAAAAGCAGGTGTTCGAAGGTCAGGCGCTCATGGTGCAAGTCATCAAGGACCCCATCGGCACCAAGGGCGCGCGGCTGTCAACGCAGATCAGCATCGCGGGCCGCCTGCTCGTTTTTTTGCCGCAGGACGACCATGTGGGCGTGTCACAGAAGATTCCCGGCGCAGAGCGCGATGCCCTGCGCGCCCGGCTGCAGTCACTGGTGGGCGACAAGTCCACGGGCGGGGGCGGCGGCTTCATCCTGCGCACCAATGGCGAGGATTCGACCGATGCCGAACTGGCCGAAGACATTGCCTACCTGCGCAAGACCTGGGCGCGCATCAAGGAGGCATCACTCAAGCTGCCCGCCATGTCGCTGCTGCACCAGGATCTGGATCTGTTGCAGCGCGTGCTGCGCGATCTGGTGGGCGACCACACGCAGACCATTCGCCTTGATTCGATGGAGCAGTTCCAGCGCCTGCGGGCCTTTGGGCAGGAGTTCATGCCCGCAGCGGCGGGCAAGCTGCAGCATTACAAGGGCGAGCGCCCGATTTTTGACCTGTACTCCATTGACGAAGAAGTTGCCAAGGCCCTGGGCCGCCGGGTCGATCTGAAATCGGGCGGCTACCTGATCGTGGACCAGACCGAGGCGCTCACCACCATCGACGTGAACACCGGCGGCTACGTGGGTGCGCGCAACTTCGACGACACCATCTTCAAAACCAACCTGGAGGCCGCCCAGGCCATCGCCCGCCAGCTGCGCCTGCGCAACCTGGGTGGAATCATCATCGTGGATTTCATTGATATGGCCCGCGACGACCATCAGGAGGCCGTGCTCGCCGAGTTCAAGAAGCAGCTTGCGCGCGATCGGGTCAAGACCATGTCGGGGGGGTTTTCTCAATTGGGCCTCGTCGAGATGACGCGCAAACGCACCCGTGAATCGCTTGCGCACATGCTGTGCGAGCCCTGCAGCGCCTGCCAGGGGGCTGGGCAGGTGAAGACAGCGCGCAGCGTGTGCTACGACGTGTTGCGCGAAATTCTGCGTGAGGCCCGCCAATTCAACCCGCGCGAGTTTCGCGTGGTGGCTTCGCCCCGTGTGGTGGAGCTATTTCTGGACGAGGAAAGCCAGCATTTGGCGGGCCTGAGCGATTTCATCGGCAAGCCCATCTCGCTTCAGGCTGAGAGTGCCATGGGGCAAGAGCAATACGATATTGTGTTGCTGTAGCTCCGACGCGGAGCAAGGGTGGATGGGGTGGCTATTCCTCGTGGCAGATAGCTCGAAGTGCTCGATTCTTTTGTGTTCTCAATTTCCATGCTATAGTCACAGGCTTCGCTGTTCGGAGGCG